>NZ_CP121668.1:5937500-6257739 GCF_029714425.1 Bradyrhizobium sp. CB2312
GACGCCTCGGCCGAGAAATTGATCAGGATTTTCTCGTTCGCATGCGTCACGTTGCTCATGCCGACGGTCGGGCTGTAGGTTTCCGGAATCGACACCTCACTGCGCGCGGGAAAATCTGCGCTGTGGAAAAACTGGTCTGACACGCCCGCCCATAATTCGACGTACGGCCGCCACTCGTTCGGATCCTTCCGGGCATCGGTTTCGCCGGTGAACGACGGAAACCCCCACGTCCACATTTTCAAGCCCCGCGTGAGGGTATTGTCCGCAATGCGAATGATGCCTTCTGCATTGTCATGGTTGATGACGCCCCAGAAATTCCCGCCCTGCATATCCGGTGCAGCATAGGCGATGCCCATCGTTGGCCAGTTCTTGAAGTAGCGCAGGTTTTCGAAGCGCCGCCTGCCCATACCCGCACTCTCGTCGCCGTGTGCCAGATTGGCCGACCAGGCAGGCGTCGTGTAAGTCCGGATCGGCGCGATGATTTCGGCGCCGCCCGTCGCCCTGGGATTTTTCGGCTCCGATCCCGGAGCGAGCGTCGTGCACGTCCAGTACTCGTATTGGACCGTCCTGTCGTTCGGATTCTTCAGCACCACGCGCGTATCGAGTGCGGCACGATCGGCCTTCAGCGTCACGTAGTAGCTCGCCTCGATGCCGGTCGCGCCCCTGAACTTGCTGGGCCGCGCGGAATAGTCGACGTCATCCTTGAACGACATCACGACCGTGACTTCGTCGGCCCCCTCCTTCACCACCCGGAAAGCCCACGGCTTCAGCCACGTCTTGCCGTGCTCGGCATCCGGAAACGTTGGGAAGATCCCGCCGTACACCATCAGCCAGTCGTAGTAGAAATTTCCGGCCTTCATGCCGTAGGGCACTCCGACTTCCGTTCGATAAAGCTGCTCGTGGCCGGTCGGCTTGTAGACCATGGAAAGAATACGCCCCCCGAATTCGGGGACGAGCGTTACCTTCAGATATCGGTTCTCAAGCACGTAGGATTTGAAATTGCGTTCGACGATGATGCTCTTGTCGAGCGCCCCGCTGACAAAGCCATTCTCCGCATCAACGGCGAACTTGACGGTGCTCCACGTCGTCGTCTGCTCACTGAGCGACACACGATCGGGCACCGGCGCGGCGGCATGCGCGACGCAAGGCGCACAGAGCGACAACAGGAGTGCTATTCTGAAACTGACGAAGGCACGCAAGAAGACCTCAACTGGCATTCAGGCCGCCGCCTGCTCGCGCGGCTGGTAGATCGCGGTGTGCTGGCAATGCGCAATCGGGGTCGTGCCGTTGGCGACGACCAGCGCGTCGAGCTCGACGAACCGGTGGCCTTTCTTCTCGTAATTCGCGGTGACCTTTGCCCGGGCGGTGATCTCGTCGCCGGTGCGCACGGCGGACAGCAGCTGCATGCGGCTGCCGACATGGATCCATGGGCCCAGAATGGTGTTGTCGACCAGCACGCGGTTCATCACGCGCTGGATCAGACCGGGGTGGCCGAGCCCCTCGCGCGCGAAAATCGGATCGGTCTCCCTGACGTCGGCAAGATAGTCGGTCGCGTCCTGGCCGGCCCAGCGGCGCGGCGTCGTGCCGAGCCATTTGCCAATTTCGAACGTCGCGGGACTGACCGGTTTGCGCTCGGCCACCCCCTGCACCTCGACATAGTCCCCCAGTGACACCACCGGCGCAGCCGCCGGCAGCGAGGCCGTCCCCGTCGCGCAAAGCTCGGTGCGGCTGAAGACCTCGATCGTCAGCAGGCCGTTGTGCTCGGTCGCATCGACGTCGGCGGTCTCGCCGTCGTAGACCGGCTTGATGAAGCGGGCCTCGACCAGCCCGTGGGAAAGGAAATCGCGGCCCCAGCGGGCGATCGGCACGTGCATCATGTAGGCGAAGACGTCGACGCCCGGGACGAGCCCGCCGGAAAAGCCGAAGCGGCGCGCCACCGTGTCGTCGTGCATCTTGTTTTCGGACTGTTTTGCAGTGTTGTAGGCCTCGACGCGCCAGGTTTCGAGCCGGTTCGGCATGGGGTCATCTTCCCTCTATTTTTGTTGCTTCGGGGCCGATCGTAGGCCCCCGGGAACAGCGGTCAATCCCCTCGCCTTTGCGGCCCGAATGGGGTACCACGCGGCCAATGACTGACACCCCCACCCGCATCTATGTCGACGCCGACGCCTGCCCGGTGAAGGACGAGATCTACCGCGTCGCGCTCCGGCATAACGTGCCCGTCAGCGTGGTTGCCGGCAACTTTATCCGCGTGCCCCCGGACCCGCTGATCGAGCGTATCGCGGCCGGCGCCGGCATGGACGCGGCCGATGACTGGATCGCCGAGCGGGCCAAGCCGGGGGACGTCGTCGTGACATCGGACATTCCGCTGGCGAGCCGCTGCGTCAAGGCGGGCGCCGACGTGATCGCGCCGAACGGGAAACCGTTCACCGAGGAGTCGATCGGGATGACGCTCGCGGTGCGCAATTTGATGACGGATCTGCGCTCAGCCGGCGAAGTCACCGGCGGCCCGCGCTCGTTCTCGCCGCGCGACCGCTCCGCGTTCCTCTCGGCGCTCGACCAGACGCTGCGCCGGATCCAGCGCCGCCGCACTGACGCGGCCGCAACGAGCCAGAATTTGAGTCAAGGCTAATCATGGCGCCGACGCTGATCCAACTGAAGGACATCAGGCTGACCTTTGGCGGCACGCCGCTGCTGTCAGGTGTCGAGCTCAATGTCGCGCCTTCCGAGCGCGTCTGCCTGATCGGCCGCAACGGCTCGGGCAAATCGACACTGCTGAAGATCGCGGCCGGCCTGGTCGAGCCCGATAGCGGCACGCGCTTCGTGCAGCCTGGCGCGACGGTGCGCTATCTGCCGCAGGAGCCGGATTTCGGCGCGCACAAGACCACGCTCGCTTATGTCGAGTCCGGGCTCGCCCCCGGCGACGACCAGCACCAGGCGCGCTACCTGCTGGAGCAGCTTGGCCTCACCGGCGAGGAAAACCCGCACAATCTCTCCGGCGGCGAGGCCCGCCGCACGGCCCTGGCCTACGTGCTCGCGCCCTCGCCCGATATATTGCTGCTGGACGAGCCGACCAACCATCTCGATCTCGCCACCATCGAATGGCTGGAGCAGGAGCTCGACAGCCGCCGCAGCGCGCTGGTGATCATCAGCCACGACCGCCGCTTCCTCACCAATCTGTCGCGTTCGACCGCCTGGCTCGACCGCGGCAAGATCAAGCAGATCGACCGCGGCTTTGCCTCGTTCGAGAGCTGGCGCGACGAGGTGCTGGCCGAGGAAGAGCGCGACCAGCACAAGCTCGACCGCAAGATCGTCGACGAGGAGCACTGGCTGCGCCACGGCGTCTCCGGCCGGCGCAAGCGCAATGTCAAGCGTCTCGCCAATCTGCACGCGCTGCGCGACCAGCGCCGCGACTATCGCGGCACCGCCGGCGCCGCCAGTCTCGCCGCGGCGGAAGCCGAGCAATCCGGCAAGCTGGTGATCGAGGCCAAGGGCATCACCAAGGCCTATGGCGAGCGCAAGATCGTCGAGAATTTCTCGACCCGCATCCAGCGCGGCGACCGGCTCGGCGTCATCGGCCCGAACGGTGCCGGCAAGACCACGCTGGTCAATCTACTCACCGGCGGGGCGGAGCCTGATTCCGGCATCGTGCGGCTCGGCGCCAATCTGGAGACGGCGACGCTCGACCAGCGCCGCGAAAGCCTCGATCCCAAATCGACGCTGGCCGAAGCGCTGACCGGTGGCCGTGGCGATCAGATCATGGTCGGCGGCAAGCCGAAACACGTCGTCGGCTACATGAAGGACTTCCTGTTCGCCCAGGAGCAGCGCGGTACGCCGGTGGAGGTGCTCTCCGGCGGCGAGCGCGGCCGTCTGATGCTGGCGCGCGCACTGGCAAAGCCCTCGAACCTGCTGGTGCTGGACGAGCCGACCAACGATCTCGACCTGGAGACGCTCGACGTGCTCGAGGAGATGCTCGGCGATTACGAGGGCACGGTCATCCTGATCAGCCACGACCGCGACTTCCTCGACCGCGTCGTGACCTCCGTGATCGCGCCTGAGGGCAACGGCAAGTGGATCGAATATGCCGGCGGCTACAGCGACATGCTGAGCCAGCGCGGCGCGGACCTGAAGCGCGAGACGAAGGCGCAGCCTGTTGCAGAAAAGAAAGAGGAACGCGCCCCTGTTCCGTCGTCGGCGCCCAGGCGGAAGCTGAGCTTCAATGAGAAGCACGCGCTGGAAACACTGCCGAAGAGGATGGACACGCTTCAGGCCGATATTGCAAAATTGCAGCGCGTGCTCGACGATCCCAACCTCTACGCCAAGGATCGCAAGACATTCGAGGATACGTCGGCTGCGATCGCCAAGGCCCATGAAGAACTGTCCGCCGCCGAAGAGCGCTGGCTCGAACTGGAAATGCTGAGAGAAGAGATAGAGCAGGCTTGAATCGTAGGATGGGTAGAGCGCAGCGAAACCCATCGCTTAAAAGGAATTGCCTCTGATGGGTTTCGCTTCGCTCTACCCATCCTACGGGGCCGAAAATAGAGAGAGCCAATGACCACTCCCCTCGCCGCCAAGATCGCCCGCGAATACGGCACGCCCTGCGCCGTCATCGACATGGACAAGGTCGAGCGCAACATCGCGCGCATCCAGAAGGCCTGCGATGATGCGGGTGTCGCCAATCGCCCGCACATCAAGACCCACAAGAACCCGACCATCGCGAAGATGCAGGTCGCGGCCGGCGCCAAGGGCATCACCTGCCAGAAGATCGGTGAGGCCGAGATCATGGCCAATGCCGGCATCGACGACATCCTGATCAGCTACAATCTGCTGGGCGAAGAAAAGATGGCGCGGCTCGGCGCGCTGAACGCCAAGACCAACATGACGGTCGCCGCCGACAATTCGACCGTGGTGGCCGGCCTGCCGAAGGCTGCCGCAGCTTCCGGCCGCCCGCTCTCGGTCGTGGTCGAATGCGACACGGGCCGCAAGCGCGCGGGCGTCGAGACGCCCGCGGAAGCGATCGCTCTGGCACGCGAGATCGCGGGGTCGAAGGGACTGGAGTTTGCCGGCTTCATGCTCTACCCGACCGAGACCGGCTGGGGCGATGCGCAGAAGTTTTTCGACGAAGCGCTCGCTGGCGTGCGCGCGCACGGGCTCGATGCAAAAATCGTCTCGACTGGCGGCACGCCGAACCTCGTCAACCTCGGCAAGCTCAAGGGCGGCACCGAGCATCGCTTCGGCACCTACATCTACAATGACCGCATGCAGGTCGCGGCCGGCTCCGCCACCTGGGACGATTGCGCGCTCCATATCTATTCGACGGTGGTGAGCCGCGCCGCACCCGAGCGCGGCATTCTCGACGCCGGCTCGAAGACGCTGACCACGGATACCGGCGGCCTCGACGGCCACGGCCTGATCCTGGAGCACCCCGAAGCCAGAATCGCGAAGTTCGCCGAGGAGCACGGCTTCCTCGACCTCTCCCGCAGCAACACGCGGCCGAATGTCGGCGACGTCGTCCGCATCGTGCCGAACCACGTCTGCGTCGTCGTCAACATGATGGACGAGGTCGTGATGGTGCGCGGCGAGGAGATCATCGGCACCCTGCCGGTGGCCGCGCGCGGGAAGCTGCGGTAGGGCTGCGGGAGCGCCCGCGCATCCTTTGAGCGGCAAACTGCCGTAGGTGGGCAAAGCGAAGCGTGCCCACGACTTCTCGTGGTAACTGCGAAAGATGGTGGGCACAGCGCTTCGCGCCTTTGCCCACCCTACGATTTCTGCGATTGGGCGAGCCACTCCAATACACCCCTGCCCGCGGCAGCTCCAGTCGCGAACGAGGCCTGCAGCAGGTAGCCGCCGGTCGGCGCCTCCCAGTCCAGCATCTCGCCCGCGGCGAACGCGCCGGGCAGCTTGCGCAGCATGAAGCAGTCGTCCAGCTCATCGAAGGCAATCCCACCCGCGGTCGAGATGGCGCGGTCGATCGGGGCGACGCCGGTGAGCTGAACCGGAATCGCGTTCACCAGATGCGCTAGCTGCGCCGGCGAGAACGAGGCCAGCTGCCGCCCCGACGCGATGGCGGCTTCCTGCATCAGGCCGATACCGACCGGCGACAATTGCGCCGCCTTGCGCAGGAAGTTTGCAAGGGATTGCTTGCCGCGCGTGCCTGACAGGCGCGTGGTCAGTGCGTCGGCGGTGAGGTCGGGCCGCAACGCGATGGTCAGCGTCGCCTGCCCGACGCCCAACACCGCCTCGCGCAGCTCGGCCGAGAGCGCGTAGATCGCGCCGCCCTCGATGCCGGCGCGCGTGACCATCGCCTCGCCGCGCACGGTGTGCGCACCGATCGTCAGCGCCACGCCCTTCAGCGGCTGCCCCTCAAAGCGGTCGCGGAACAATTTGGACCATCCAACCGTGAAGCCGGAATTGGCCGGCCGCAGCTTTGAGATAGCGATGCCTTTCGCCGCGAGGATATCGACCCAGCCACCGTCCGATCCGAGCCGTGGCCAGCTTGCGCCGCCGAGGGCCAGCACCGTGGCGTCAGCCCCGGTGGCGACCGTACCATTCGGTGTTTGAAACTGAAGCCGCCCCTCAGCATCCCAGCCGGTCCAGCGATGACGAAAGGCGAACCGGACGCCGGCGCTATCGAGCCGCCGCAGCCAGGCGCGCAGCAAGGGCGAGGCCTTGAACGCCCTTGGAAACACCCGCCCGCTGGTGCCGACGAAGGTCGGCTCGCCCAACGCTTCGCTCCAGGCACGCAACGCGTCCGGCGAAAAGGCGTCGATTGCGGCTTGCAGCCTCGGTGCGGCCTCGCGATAGCGCGCCATGAACTGCGGCAGCGGCTCGCTATGGGTGAGATTGAGCCCGCCACGGCCGGCCATCAGGAATTTGCGGCCAGCGGACGGCATGACGTCATACACGGTGACGCTGGCACTCCCCTGCGCCAGCACCTCCGCCGCCATCAGCCCGGCGGGGCCGGCACCGATGACGGCGATGTGGGATTCGGATGGTGTCATGGCGGGAGTTTAGGCTGAGCTGGACGCCAAAGAATAGGTCGTCATGCCCGCATCCACGGGAGCCACGCGGGCGGTGCCAAGAACGTGGATGGCCGGGACAAGCCCGGCCATGACGGAAGGCATCATTCCGGGCTCGTCGCTTCGCGACGCCCGGAATGACGGAGGTGGTTAGAGCTTGATCCCCGCCCGTGCCGCGGCTTGCGCCACGTATTTCTGCGTCTGCTCGAACGCGCCCTGCAACGCCCTAGCCTTCGACATGTCGCTGATCTCAGCGAAATGCGCGGCGATCGCATCGGGCGTCCATTCGGATTCCGGCAGGTTGATACCTTCGCTCTCCACGACCTTGATCACCGCAAACGAGCCGGCGCCGGCGCCCATGATGGTGCGGGTCGGCGCGTCCTCGCTCAGCATGTACTCGACCGCGGGCGTGATCGCGTTCGGCTTCATCAATTGCAGCGCCTGCGGCGGCAGCAGCTCTTCGGTCATCCGGGTCGCTGCTGTCGGCGAGATGATGTTGACGCGGATGTTGTTCTTGCGGCCTTCCTCGGCGAGCACGTTCATCAGGCCGACCATGCCGGATTTCGCCGCGCCGTAATTGGCCTGGCCGAAATTGCCGTAGAGGCCGGAGGACGAGGTCGTCAGCACGATGCGGCCGTAATTGCGGTCGCGCATGCCGGCCCAGGCCGCCTTGCAGCAATAGAAGGTGCCGACGAGATGCACGTCGAGCACCTTCTGGAAATCGGCCGCCTCCATCTTGCCGAACGACTTGTCGCGCAAAATGCCGGCATTGGCGCACATCAGGTCGACGCTGCCCCACTCCTTGGTGGCGCGCTCGACCATCGCGGTGACCTGCTCGAAATTCGAGACGTCGGCGCCGTCGGCCATCGCGGTGCCGCCCGCTTTGCGGATCTCCTCAACCACGGCTTCGGCCGGCGACAGCGAGCCGCCGGTGCCGTCACGCGCGCCGCCGAAATCGTTGACGACGACCTTCGCACCGCGGCTGGCGAGCCCGAGCGCATGCGCCTTGCCGAGACCATTGCCCGCGCCGGTGACGATGGCGACGCGTCCGTCGAACCTGATTGCCATGGGTGAAGTCCTGTTCTTCCCTTTTCCTTCTCCCCTTGTGGGAGAAGGTGGCGCGAAGCGCCGGATGAGGGGTCTCTCTCCACAGATGTGCTCGCGGAGAGAGACCCCTCACCCGGCTTCGCTTCGCGAAGCCACCCTCTCCCACAAGGGGAGAGGGTCCAAGCGCACCGATTTGAGAGGCTTTTGAGCAGCGATGGATGGCCGGGTCAAGCCCGGCCATGACGGCCCCGCCCTACTCGAAATAGATCAGGCCGAGCCAGTCGGCGACCAGCGCCGGCTTGTCCTCGCCTTCGATCTCGACCGTCACATTGGTGCGGGACTGGAGCTCATTGGGCTTGCGCAGCTTGGCTTCCGCCAGCACGAAACGGCCGCGGACGCGCTTGCCCGAGCGCACCGGCGAGATGAAGCGCAGCTTGTCGAAACCGTAGTTCACGCCCATCGTGGTGCCCGCGATGACAGGCATCACCTCATAGGACATGATCGACAGCAGCGACATCGTCAGGAAGCCGTGGGCGATGGTGGTGCCGAACGCGGTTTCCTTCTTGGCGCGCTCGGGGTCGACATGGATGAACTGGTGGTCCTCGATCACGTCGGCATAGGTGTCGATGCGGGGTTGATCGACCAGGTGCCACGACGATACGCCGATCTCCTTGCCGACCATGGCCTGATAGGCTTCCAGCGAAATTGGCGGCTTCTTCCAGACTTCGTTCACTTAGGTCTCACTCCGTGTTTTCGGCAGCTCCGGAAAATCCTCCTCGCGGAATTCCCGGCCGCGCAGCGGATCGCTGCGATCATCGTCGCGTTCGAGCCGTCGTAGCTGCACACGGCGGATTTTGCCAGAGATCGTCTTCGGCAGCTCGGCGACGATTTCGAGCCGGCGGATGCGCTTGAACGGCGCAAGGCGCGTGTGCAGGTGTTGGAAGATGGAGAGCGCCGTCGCGGGCGTCCGCTCCGCGCCCGAGGTCAGCAACACGAAGGCCTTGGGGATCGCGAGCCTGATCGGATCGGGGCTCGGCACCACCGCAGCTTCGGCGACGAGCTCATGCTCGAGCAGCACGCTCTCCAGCTCGAACGGGCTGATGCGGTAGTCGGAGGATTTGAACACGTCATCGGAGCGTCCAACGAAGGTGAGATAGCCGTCCTCATCAGCGAAGACGACGTCGCCGCTGCGATAGAGCTCGCCTTCGGCGCCCGAGAGCTTGCCGTCGTCGCCCTGATAGCCCTGCATCAGGCCGGCCGGACGATCGGCGCCGAGCAGCAGCGCCACCTCGCCCTCCCTGGCCGGATGGCCATCGGCGTCACTGACCTGCACGCGATAGCCCGGCAGCGGCCGGCCCATTGAGCCGACCTTGATAGGCTGCCCCGGCGAGTTGCCGGCAAGCGCGGTCGTTTCGGTCTGGCCGTAACCGTCGCGGATGGTGAGACCCCAGGCGGCCTGCACCTGGTCGATCACCTCTGGATTGAGCGGCTCGCCGGCGCCGCAGACCTCGCGCAAGGCCACCTTGAACGAGGCCAGGTTCTCCTGGATGAACAGCCGCCACACCGTCGGCGGCGCGCACAGCGTGGTGACGCCGCAGCGGCCGATGGTGGCGAGCAGCCCCTTGGCATCGAAGCGCGGCTGATTGACCACGAACACGGTCGCGCCCGCATTCCAGGGCGCGAAGAAGCAGCTCCAGGCGTGCTTGGCCCAGCCGGGTGACGAGATGTTGAGATGGACGTCGCCGGGCTTGAGCCCGATCCAGTACATGGTGGAGAGATGCCCGACCGGATAGCTGCGCTGGCTGTGGCGCACGAGCTTTGGTTTTGCCGTCGTGCCCGATGTGAAGTAGAGCAGCATCGGGTCGTCGGCGTTGGTCGGGCCGTCGGGCGTAAAACTCTCGGGCGCCTTCGCCGCCTCGTCATAGGCAAGCCAGCCATCCGAGGCCGTGCCGACAACGATGCGAGCGATATTCTCGGCACCCAGGCTTGCGAATTTCGCGACCTGGTCTTCGGCCGCTACCACCGCCTTCGCCTTGCCGCGATCGAGCCGGTCGCGCAGCTCGTCGGCGGTGAGCAGCGTGGTTGCGGGAATCACGACGACGCCGAGCTTGATCGCCGCCAGCATGGTCTCCCACAGCGGAACCACATTGCCGAGCAGCAGCAGGAGATGATCGCCGCGCTTCAAGCCCTGCGCGCGGAGGAAGTTTGCGACCTGGTTGGAGCGCTGCGAGAGCGCCGCGAAGGACAGCTTTGTCTGCTTGTCCTGCGCGGTATCGACGATCCAGAGCGCGGGACGGTCCCTGGCGTCCGCGTCCTTCGCGAGCTCGTCGAACCAGTCGAGCGCCCAGTTGAAGGGAACCGGATCGGGCCAAAGGAAGTCTTTGACCGCTGTCTCGTAATCCGTGCGGTGATGAAGCAGAAACGCGCGCGCTTCCTGAAATGTGGTCATGGTTCGGGCCCGTCGAATTGACCTTCGAGCGTAGCCCGGATGGAGCGAAGCGCAATCCGGGGCCGGCTGCGCAATTCGAAGGAACCGTCCCGGATTTCGCTTCGCTCCATCCGGGCTACGGGCAAAGCCTCGCTATTTTCCAGCGAGACTGCGAACGTGCTTGATAATTCCGGAAAAATCCACCCCGCCCTGGCCGGCTGCGTCGAAAGACTGATAGATCTCCTGCGCATGCTTGCCGAGCGGCGTCGCGGCGCCCGCGGCCTTGGCGGCGTCCTGCGCCAGGGTCAGGTCCTTCACCATCAGCGCCGAGGCAAAGCCCGGCTTGTAGTCGTTGTTCGCCGGCGAGGTCGGCACCGGGCCCGGAACCGGGCAATAGGTCGTGAGCGACCAGCACTGGCCTGACGAGGTCGAGGCGACGTCGAACAGCGCCTGATGCGAGAGGCCGAGCTTTTCGCCGAGCGCAAAGGCCTCGCTCACAGCGATCATGGAAATGCCGAGGATCATGTTGTTGCAGATCTTGGCCGCCTGCCCCGCGCCGGCGCCGCCGCAATGCACGATCTTCTTGCCCATCTTCTCCAGCACGGGCTTTGCCGCCGCGAACGCACCCTCCTCGCCGCCGCACATGAAGGTGAGCGTCGCGCCCTTGGCGCCGCCGGTGCCGCCGGAGACCGGCGCATCCACCGAGAGAACGCCGCTCTTGGCCGCGAGCGCGTGCGCCTGCCGCGCGCTCTCGACGTCGATGGTGGAGCTATCGATGATCAGCGCGCCCTTGGTCATGACAGGAACGACCTCGTTCCAGACGCCGAGCACATGCTTGCCTGCGGGGAGCATGGTGACGACGACATCGGCGCCCTTCACCGCGCCCGCGGCGCTATCGGCGACGCCGGCGCCATCGGCCTTGGCCTGATTGCGCGAGGCCTCGACGAGGTCGAACGCCACCACCTTGTGGCCGGCCTTGACCAGATTGGCCGCCATCGGGCCGCCCATGTTGCCGAGACCGATGAATGCGATCGTGGCCATCTTCGTTTCCTCCGCTATAGCCTTGTTAATTGAATTTGAGCTCGTCGGCCCCGATCTCGGCGAGATACGGCGCCAGCATCTCTGGCGTCACGTCCTCGATCCGCGGCGGTGACCAGGTCGGGTTGCGGTCCTTGTCGATCACGGCGGCGCGCACGCCCTCGCGGAAATCGTCGCTGCGGAAGACTTCGCATGCGGCTCGATATTCGCGCACCAGGCATTCTTCCAGGTTTGAGGCGGTACGCGCGAGCCGCAGCAGCTTCAGCGTCACCACCATGCCACGTGGCGATTTCTCTTTGAGCGTCTTCAGCGTGGCCAGCGCGAACTCCGAGCCGTCGCGCTCGAGCGCCGCAAATATGTCTTCCATGCGGTCGAAGCCGAACAGCGCGTCAATGATCGGCTCTTTCGCTGCGACCGGCCCCGCAGTCTCACCGGTCGCAAAACCGTTGATGAGCTTGGTCACGTCGGCCGCGCTCACGCCCGGGCGAACCTTCGTCAGCGCCTCGCGCAGCACCGGCCATTTGGCCGCCGGCACCACGGCATCCGCGAACTTGGCGTGGATCGCGTCGGGCCCGTTCATGGTCTGGCCCGTGAGGCCAAAATAGGTGCCGATCTCGCCGGGCGAGCGCGACAACAGCCAGGTGCCGCCGACATCGGGGAAGAAGCCCAGCCCGACCTCGGGCATTGCCAGCTTGGTGCGATCGGTCACGACGCGATGGCTGGCGTGACCGGAGAGACCGACGCCGCCGCCCATCACGAGACCGTCCATGAACGCGACATACGGCTTAGGATATCTCGCGATCCGCGCATTCATGACGTATTCCTGGCGCCAGAACCGCGCGCCGAGATCGCCGCCTTCGCGCGAGCTTTCCCAGAGGCCGCGGATGTCTCCGCCCGCGCAGAGGCCGCGCTCGCCGGAGCCTTCCAGAATGATCAAGGCGACTTCAGGATCAGTCTCGAATCTATCGAGCGCCGCGTCGATGCCCTCGGACATCTCCAGCGTCATCGCGTTGATCGCCTTGGGACGGTTGAGCCGGATCACGCCCGCCGCGCCCTCGCGGCGAACGATGAGATCGCCCTCCTCCACAGCACTCATCGCGCGCCCTCGATCAGTTTGCGCGCCACGATGAGCCGCATGATTTCATTGGTGCCTTCGAGGATCTGGTGCACGCGCAGATCGCGCACGATCTTCTCGATGCCGTATTCGCTGAGATAGCCGTAGCCGCCGTGCAGCTGCAGCGCATGGTTGGCGACCTCGAAGCCGACATCGGTGCCAAAGCGTTTTGCCATGGCGCACAGCATGGTGGCGTCGGGGTCCTTGCGGTCCAGCGCCGCCGCGGCGCGCCACAGGAAGGTGCGTGCAGCCTCGAGCTCAATCGCCATGTCGGCAAGGCGGAATTGTAGGGCCTGGAATTCGTCGAGACGTTTTCCAAACGCCTTGCGTTCCTTCATGTAGGCGCGCGCCTTGTCGAGCGCAGTCTGGGCGCCACCGAGCGAGCAGGCCGTGATGTTGAGCCGGCCGCCGTCGAGGCCGGCCATCGCGATCTTGAAGCCGACGCCCTCTTCGCTGAGCCGGTTGGCGACCGGCACGCGGGCGTTCTCGAACATCACGGCACGGGTCGGCTGCGCGTTCCAGCCCATCTTGCGCTCATTGGCGCCGAAGGAGACGCCCGGCGTCTTGCCGTCGATGACGAGGGTCGAAATACCGCCGGGGCCATCGCCGCCGGTGCGCACCATGGCGACCAAAAGGTCGGTGCCGCCGGCACCCGAGATGAACTGCTTTTGGCCGTTGAGGACGTAGTGGTCACCGTCGCGCACGGCGCGGGCGCGCAGCGCCGCCGCGTCGGAGCCGGCGCCCGGCTCGGTCAGGCAATAGCTCGCGATCAGCTCCATGCTGCAAAGCTTCGGCAGCCATTGGTGGCGCTGGGTGTCGCTGCCGAAGGCATCGATCATCCAGGACGCCATGTTGTGGATCGAGATGAAGGCCGATGTTGTCGGGCAGCCCGTCGCCAGCGCTTCAAAAATCAGCGCCGCGTCGAACCGGCTCATCGCGGATCCCCCGACATCGTCGCGGATGTAGATGCCGCCCATACCAAGGCTTGCTGCCTCGCGCATCACGTCGACGGGGAAATGCTTCTCCTCGTCCCAGCGCAGCGCGTGCGGCGCGATCTTCTCCGCCGCAAACGCCAACGCCATGTCGCGAACCGCGACCTGATCCTCGTTCAGAGCGAACTGCATCGCGGCCTCTCGCTCCAAGGAGAACTACTTCATCAGCGGGATCGAGAACTCCGCACCTTCCTTGACGCCGGACGGCCAGCGCGAGGTCACCGTCTTGGTCTTGGTGTAGAAGCGGACCGAGTCCGGACCGTGCTGGTTGAGATCACCGAAGCCGGACTTCTTCCAGCCGCCGAAGGTGTAATAGGCGATCGGCACCGGGATCGGCACGTTGATACCGACCATGCCGACATTGACCTTGGCCGCGAAGTCGCGCGCGGCGTCGCCGTCGCGGGTGAAGATGGCAACGCCGTTGCCGTAGTCATGATCCGACGGCAGCGCCAGCGCTTCCTTGTAGTCGTGCGCGCGCACGACCGAGAGCACCGGGCCAAAGATCTCTTCCTTGTAGATCCGCATGTCCTTGGTGACGTTATCGAACAGCGAACCGCCAAGATAGAAGCCGTTCTCGTAGCCCTGCATCTTGAAGCCGCGGCCGTCGACGGCGAGGGTTGCGCCTTCCTTGATGCCGATGTCGATATAGCTCTTGACCTTCTCGACGGCTTCGCGCGTCACCAGCGGACCATAATCAGCGGACGGATCGATCGAGGTGCCGATCTTGAGGCTCTCGACGCGCGGGATCAGCTTTTCCATCAGCCGGTCGGCGGTGGACTTCCCGACGGGAACGGCGACGGAGACCGCCATGCAGCGCTCGCCGGCCGAGCCGTAGCCGGCGCCGATCAGCGCGTCGACGGCCTGGTCCATGTCGGCGTCGGGCATCACGATGGCGTGGTTCTTGGCGCCGCCGAAGCACTGGCAGCGCTTGCCGGTCTGGGCCGCGCGCTCATAGATATATTGCGCGATCGGCGTGGAGCCGACGAAGCCGACGGCCTTGATGTCGGCGTCGTCGAGGATGGCGTCGACCGCCTCCTTGTCGCCGTTGACGACGTTGAGGATGCCGGCCGGCAGGCCCGCTTCCATCATCAGCTCGGCGAGCAGCATCGGCACGCCTGGATCGCGCTCCGACGGCTTCAGGATGAACGCATTGCCGCAGGCGATTGCGGGCGCGAACTTCCACATCGGGATCATGGCCGGGAAGTTGAACGGCGTGATGCCGGCGACGACGCCGAGCGGCTGGCGCATCGAATAGATGTCGATGCCGGGGCCGGCGCCTTCGGTGTACTCGCCCTTCATCAGGTGCGGGATGCCGCAGGCGAATTCCGCGACCTCGAGGCCGCGCTGAATGTCGCCCTTCGCATCGGGAACGGTCTTGCCGTGCTCGCGGGCGAGAAGCTCGGCGAGCTTATCGTAATCGCGCTGCACCAGCTCGACGAACTTCATCATGACGCGGGCGCGGCGCTGCGGGTTGGTGGCGGCCCACTCGGGTTGCGCTGCGCGCGCGTTCTCGACGGCGGCGCGGACCTCGGCCTTGGACGCCAGCGCCACCTTGGCCTGCACGTCGCCGGTCATCGGCTCGAAGACGTCGGCGGTGCGGCCCGAGGTACCCTTGACCTCCTTGCCACCGATGAAATGTCCGACTGAACGCATGGAATGATCTCCTTGAGGCCTGATCCGCTTTGACAAATCCTATCGACCTGCATTTTATAGGATTCAAGTCTGAGATATTGCACCATAGATGTGCGAAAATGCTGGATCAAGGTAGCATCGACTGGGACGACTTTCGCTTCGTGCTGGCCATCGTACGGGGCGGCTCGGTGTCGGCTGCGGCCAAACAGCTCGGGGTCGATCATGCCACCGTGATCCGCCGCGTTGACCGGCTGGAGAAGCACCTGTCGGCCAAGCTGTTCGACCGGCGCAAGACCGGCTACCTGCTCACCGAAGCCGGGCAGCGCGTCGCCGACAGCGCGGAAGCGATGGAATCCACTATCGTCGCCAACCAGGAGCAGGTCGGCGGCTCCGTGGCGCGGCTGACCGGCACGGTACGGATCGGCGCGCCCGACGGGTTCGGCACAGCCTTCCTGGCGCCGCGGCTGGCGCCCTTCGCGGACCGCTATCCCGATCTCGACCTGCAACTTGTAGCGACCGCGCGGCTGTTCAGCCTCTCCAAGCGCGAGGCCGATATCGCGATCAGCCTCACCATGCCGAAGGAAGGCCGCATCGTCGGCCGCAAGCTCCTGGACTACCGCCTCGGGCTTTATGCCGCCCCCGCCTATCTCGACCGCTTCCCGACAATCGCCTCGCGGCAGGACCTGCCGCAGCACCGCTTCGTCGGTTACATCGAGGAGCTGCTGTTCACGCCGGAGCTCGACTATCTGCCGCAGGTGTCGCCGCGGATCTCCGCCCGCTTCCGCAGCGCCAATCTGATCGCGCAGCTCAATGCCACCCTCTCCGGCTTCGGCATCGCGGTGCTGCCGCATTTCATGGCGAGCGATTACCCGCAGCTCGTCGCAGTCCTGCCGGAGGAGATCTCGATCACCCGGACGTTCTGGATGCTGATGCACGCCGACAGCAAGGACCTCGCGCGGATCAGGGCGGTGGCGGATTACATCGGGGAGATCGTCGAGCGCGAGCGGGCGCTGTTTGCGGGGAGATGAACGACGGTCTCGTAGGGTGGGCAAAGGCGCAAAGCGCCGTGCCCACCATCTCTCTCCAATAGCGACGAAGTCGTGGGCACGCTTCGCTTTGCCCACCCTACGGCATCTCGCCTAGTTCTGCTTCTTCTTGGACGGTGCAGCCTTTACCGGCTCGCGCTTCGCGCCCTCCAGCGCGCTGTCCTTGCCCGCCTTCAGCACCTCGTCCGACAAGTCGCTGGAGCCGGCGATGCGCGCCAGCAGCATAGTGCCGGCCATCGTCGCCAGCGTCGCGATCGCCTGCTTGCGCGCGGCCTTGCGCGGCTGGTTCGGGATGAAGTCGGTCATCATCTCGATCATCTCGTCGAGCTTGCCGGCAAAGGCCTTTCGGGTCTTCGGGCTCTCGCGGGCGATCTCGGCCCCGAGCGCCGGAATCGAGCAGCCATGGCCGGGATTGTCGCGATGCAGCGCGGAGAGATAGGTCTCGACGATCTGGGCCAGCTGCTTTTCTGGCGCGACCTGATCGGACTGCTTGCGCCAGTGCTCCATCGAGCGGTCCATGGCGTAGGCGAAGGCCTCGATCACCAGCGCCTCGCGCGAGTCGAAATGCGCGTAGAAACCGCCATGAGTCAGGCCCGCCTCCTTCATGAGGTCGGCGACGCCGATGCCGTGGGCGCCCTTCTCGCGCAGCCGCACAGAGGCCTTCTTCACGATCCGATCGTGGGTTTCCTGTTTGTGTTCCCGGGAATAGCGCATGCGAGTCTCATTGAATGTCGGAGATCATCTCATAACACAGAAATCAACCAGGCGGTGCATTAATTCGTGTTCAGACATTGCCGATCATGGAAAAGGTTGCAGTTGCATGGACTGCGAGCGCGCCCTTGCCGTCGCGCACATAACCCTCGGTGTAGCTGGTCTGGCGACCCAGCTTGATGATCTTGCCTTCGGCCGAGATCAGCCCCGACCGCACCGACAGCGGGCGCAGGAACGTCATCTTCAGGTCGAGGGTCACGGACGATTGGCCAGCCTCCAGGCGTGTCGAAATGGCGCAGCCCATGGCGGTATCGATCAGCGCCGCCGCCGTCGCGCCATGCAGCAGCCCGATGGTATTTTCGAGATCCTCGCGCGGCTCCAGTTCCATGACGATTCGCCCTGGCTCGACCACGGCCATGACGAAGCCGATCAGCTTTGCGAAGGGCGGCGGCGGCAGCCGGCCGTCGCGGATGCCAAGCATGGCGTCCATGCCCGACAGCCCCATCGCCGCTTTCGCGACCGGCGCCGGCACCTGCCAATCCACCATGCGCTCACGCCGCTGCGCCGGCGAAAACAGGTCGAGTTGATCAAGTTCGGTCATGGCGGCCCCTTTGTATGATGTATGTCATACTATGTCACGGACTTCGCGCTGGCAACACTGTCCCTACCCCGCTTGACAAGCCGGCCGTTTCGGCCCGGAAGTGGATGCCGACGCGCGCGCCTCGCGCCTGTCCACGAAACCTTCGAGATGCCCCGATGGAAATGCTCAACAATCACTGCGGCGTGACGCGCGATGCGCGCGGTGTCGTTCATGTCGCGATCTGCAACGCCGGCTCGCTCAACATTCTGGGCTCGCCCGTGACCGACGCGGTGCGCGAAGGCCTGCAGCAGCTTAGCTCCGACCGCAGCATCCGCGTCCTGGTGCTACGCGGCCAGAGCGAGAAGAGCATGATCGGCGGCGCCGACGTCAAGGAGATGGCCAAGCTCGACCAGACGTCAGCCGAGGCCTTCATCAGCCGCCTGCGCGATCTCTGCGAGGCCGTGCGCCAGTTTCCGGCTCCCGTGATTGCGCGAATGCCGGGCTGGTGCCTCGGCGGCGGGCTCGAGGTCGCAGCCGCCTGCGACTTCCGCATCGCCGCGCATGATGCGCATTTCGGCATGCCGGAGGTGCGCGTCGGCATCCCCTCGGTGATCCACGCGGCCCTGCTGCCGCGCCTGATCGGCTGGGCCCGCGCGCGCTGGCTGGTGATGACGGCTGAGAACATCGACGCGGCAACGGCGCTGGCCTGGGGCTTGATCGACAAGGTCGCTCCGGCGGGAGGTCTGGATGCTGAAGTCGAGCATCTGGTTCGGGCCCTGCTCGAATGCGGCCCGGAAGCGCTGCGCTCGCAGAAGGCACTGCTGCGGCAATGGGAGGAGCTGCCGCTGACGGAATCGGTGAATTTGAGCGTCAAGGTGTTCGGCGAATCGTTCCTAACGGACGAGCCGACGCGGCTGATGCAGGCGTTCGTGAACAGGAAGCGGTAGACCTGCCGCCGAGTAGCAGCCGTCGCCACACCCAAGGTGTCATGCCCCGCGAAGGCGGGGCATCCAGTACGCCGCGGCGCCAGTTGCAAAAGCGAATTCGCCAACGCGGGCCTCTGGAATACTGGATTGTCCGCCTTCGCGGACAATGACAGCGTCGTTTGGGGCGGCGGCTGCACTGACGCCAAAACACTGGCGTCGACCACCCTCCAAACGAACGACCAAATCTCATCCGACCCACGACATTTTCTCATCCCTCGCGCGGTTGCATTTTTTGCGCCGCATCATATGATGATCATAATCTTACACATCATCGCCAGGGAGTTTTGTCATGGCCGAAGCCGCCGATCCCGTCGTCATCGTCTCCGCCGCCCGTACCCCGCTCGGCCGCTTCATGGGCGAGCTGTCGCCTCTCCCCGCCCACAAGCTCGGCTCGCACGTGATCGGCGCCGCGCTGGAGCGCGCAAAGCTTGCGCCGGAAAAGATCGATGAGGTCTTCATGGGCTGTGTGCTGCCGGCCGGCCAGGGCCAGGCGCCGGCGCGGCAGGCCGCGCGCGCAGCTGGCCTGCCCGATGCCACCGGCGCCACCACGGTCAACAAGGTCTGCGGCTCCGGCATGAAAGCCACCATGCTGGCGCACGACATCATTCGCGCCGGCTCGGCCGAGATCGTCATCTCCGGCGGCATGGAGAGCATGAGCAACGCGCCCTATCTGCTACAAAAGGCGCGTGGCGGCTATCGCGCCGGGCACGACCGCATCATCGACCACATGATGATGGACGGCCTCGAAGACGCCTACGAGACCGGCCGCTCCATGGGTGATTTCGGCGAGGCCACCGCGGAGACCTACCAGTTCACCCGCAAGGACCAGGACGCCTATGCGATGGAGACCCTCAGCCGCGCCCGCAAGGCGGTCGAAGGCGGCGCCTTCAAGGCCGAGATCGCGCCGATCACGCTGACCGAGAAGGCCGGCCCGCGCATCATTGCTAATGACGAGCATCCGCTGAAGGTCGATCCGGCAAAAATCCCCGGGCTGAAGCCGGCGTTCCGCGCCAACGGCACCATCACGCCGGCCGCCTCCTCCGCCAATGCCGACGGCGCCGCCGCGCTGGTGCTGACGAAGCGCTCGCTGGCCGATCGCAATGGCCTGCCTGCCATCGCCGAGATCAAGGGCCACGCCACCCACAGCCAGGAGCCGCAATGGTTCACCACCGCGCCGATCCCGGCGATCCGCAAGCTGCTGGACAAGGTCGGCTGGGCTGCCTCCGACGTCGACCTGTTCGAGATCAACGAGGCCTTCGCCGTGGTCGCGATGGCGGCGCAGCGCGACCTCGGCATCCCTCGCGACAAGCTGAACATCAACGGCGGCGCCTGCGCGCTCGGCCATCCCATCGGCGCGACGGGCGCACGGCTGATCGTGACGCTGCTGCATGCGCTCGAGGCCAATAACCTCAAGCGCGGCGTCGCGGCGCTCTGCATCGGCGGCGGCGAAGCCACCGCGATCGCCGTGGAACGGCTGACGCACTAACGCCTGATATTCTGAATCCCGGATGTCCTGAATTGAGGGAAGTCTGTCATTTCAGACTTCCCCTTTCCGTGCCAGACTGCAAAGATGACGCAGGTCTCCAAGACCTGCCAACCAAGATTGAGGCCCAATGATCTCGAACTGGCTCGCGGCGGCACTCGGCCGCCGCAATATCCACTATGGCTGGGTGATGGTCGGCGTGACCTTCCTCACCGCGCTGATCAGCGCCGGCACGGTTGGTGCGCCCGGCGTCTTCATCGTCCCGCTTCAGAAGGAGTTCGGCTGGAGCACGGCGGAGATCTCCTCCGCGCTGTCGATCCGCTTCATCCTGTTCGGGCTGATGGCGCCGTTCGCGGCCGCTCTGCTCAACCGCTACGGCCTGCGCAACGTCACGCTGGCGGCGCAGCTGATCGTGGTCTCGGCGCTGGTCGCTTCGCTCGGCATGACCCAGGTCTGGCAGCTCATCGCCCTGTGGGGCGTCGTGATCGGGATCGGCACCGGCATGACCGCGCTGGTGCTGGGCGCCACCATCGCAACGCGCTGGTTTGCGGCAAGACGCGGCCTCGTCGTCGGCATCATGACGGCGAGCGTCGCCACCGGCCAGCTCGTGTTCCTGCCGCTGCTCGCAAGCCTGACCGAACGCTACGGCTGGCGGCTTGCGCTCGGCTTCGTCTGCATCGCGCTCGGCGTATCGGCGATCGCTGTGCTGCTCGCGATGCGTGATCGGCCGAGCGACGTGGGCTTGCGTCCGTTCGGCGATGAAGGCACGGCACCCCTGCCCGCCCCGCCGGTCAACCATGGCTCGATCACGGGCGTGGCCCTCGGCACGCTGCGAGATGCCTCGAAGTCGAGTGCGTTCTGGATCCTATTCGCGACCTTCTTCGTCTGCGGCGCCTCCACCAACGGTCTCGTCCAGGTGCACCTGATCCCGATGTGCCTCGATTTCGGCATCCCGCAGGTGCAGGCGGCGAGCCTGCTCGCGGCAATGGGCATCTTCGACTTCTTCGGCACCATCATGTCGGGCTGGCTCTCGGACCGCTACGACAACCGCTATCTGCTGTTCTGGTACTACGGCCTGCGCGGGCTCTCGCTGATCTTCTTGCCCTTCAGCGATTTCTCGTTCTACGGCCTCTCCGTCTTCGCGATGTTCTACGGGCTCGACTGGATCGCGACCGTGCCGCCGACGGTGCGTCTCACCGCGCAGAAGTTCGGACCCGAGCGCGCCAATCTGGTGTTCGGCTGGATCTTTGCCGGTCACCAGCTCGGCGCCGGCACCGCAGCGTTCGGCGCCGGCTTCTCGCGGACGGTCTATCAGAGCTATCTGCCTGCGTTCTTCATCGCCGGCGCGCTCTGCGTGTTCGCCTCGCTGATCGTGCTGGCGCTGTCGCGGCAGCCCAAGCCACAGCCGAAACCTGCAATGGCTTAGTATCTGATCGTGGTGGTGACGCCGAACACTGCGGCGTCACCGATCCGCGAGACACCGGTCGGATCGTTCGGATTGGGGATGCCGCCGGAGGGCCGCCACACGTATTGGAAGTAAGGTGCAATCAGCCAGCCCGGCTTGATGTGCGCCTCGTAGATCATCTCGAGCAAGGTCTCATTGCTGCGCACCGGCCCCTGCACGCCGGTGTAGAAATTGGTGTCGAGATCGAGATTGCGCGCCGTGTTCGAGATCCGCATATAGGCCATGGCCACGCCGAAGCGGTCGAGCGGCCGGCCCGGCGTGAAGCCGACGAAGCCGATGCCGCCGTCCAGATAAAGGTCGATCAGATTGCGGTCCGGCGGGCTGTAGGCGATGCGGCCGAACGCGGTGACGCCGGGCAGCGAGGCTGAGGTGCTGTTCTCCTTGACCTCCGGTGGACGGTAGAGCACCTGCTCGACCACGGCGAAGATGCCGTAATTGCCATGAAGCTTGGCCGCAAAGCCGCTGCCGTCAGGGTCGGCGATCGATTGTCCCTCCGCCGTGAAGCGCTGGCTGTCGAACGAACCATAATGCTTCCACGCGCCGGGCGTGAAATTTCCGGCGAGCGGACGGCCACCGATATCGATGTCGTAGTTGAAGCGGACTTGCCCGATCACCCAGGGCGGATCGTTGACGCGGAATGCGAGGCCGTGATGGTCGCGCAGCTGCGGATCCTGATCGCCCGGGCCGGACGGATCGCCGTTGAACACTGCACCGAACAGCGTGACCTGGTCCGACAGCGTGGCCTTGACGCGGATGCCGGGCACCGCGATCGGCGGCGCCGGGCCACCGGCCGGAAGGTTGCTCGCCTTGATCGCGGGCCAGCCGAAAGTGCCGTTGATGAAGAGATCGTCGGTCTCGCTGTCGAAGAACTCGACATCGGCGGCCTGCTGGCCAGCCCTGATGTTGAGCCGGTCGTTGAAGAAACTCTGCTCGAAATAGGCGTTGTAGAGCCGCTGGTCCGGCAGCGCCTCGATCTCGCTGATGGTCGCGAGATTGACCACGTAGTTGCGCGAGAGTCCCTGGCCATAGATCACGAAGCCATTGGCGTAGAAGCGGCCGCCGGTCCAGCCGACCAGCTTGTCGAGATCGGCATCGACCGACAGGTCGAGCCGGCCGAAATGGATGGCGCCGCGCTTCACGCCGCCGGCGACGTTGGCGATGTTGTCCGCGATGTAGGTGGCGCCGAAATTGAGGCCCTTGTTGGCGAGGCCGTCATGCCACTCGTTGAACCATTTCGGAAACAGCCATTCGGCCGCGCTCTCGTCCTTGGCGCCGGCGAATGCCTCCGTGCTCGCCAGGGCGAGCGCAATGGCGACGGCGCCCTGCAACAGCAATCTATGGGCAGTCGCGATCACGGCAGGCTATTTTTTGAAGATGCCCGTGCGCCGCATGAACAGATAGGCCGCACCGACCGAGCAGATCATCAGCGCAGCCGCCCAGATGAATCCCTCGTCGACATCGGTGAGCGGCAGGCCCTTGGTGTTCATGCCGAAGATGCCGGTGATCAGCGTCGGCGGCAGCAATAGCGAGGTCACGATCGAAAGCGTGTGGAGGTGGCGATTGCTTTCCTCCTCGTTCTTGAAGCGCAGCTCCTCCTCGAGCAGGCGGCTGCGCTCGCGCAGCTCGACGATGTCGTGGTCGAGGCCGTCGAGCCGCTGCGCCAGCTTGCCGGCATGGATGCGTAGCGCGGGCGCGAGATGGTCGGTGTTCTTCTGGTCGAGGCGGTGGAACAGCACGCGCAATCCGGTGAGCTGGCGATGCAGCCTGACGCAGGTCCGACGCAGCCGGCCGAGATTGCGACGCATCTCGGGCTTGGCGTCATCGGCAAGAATGCGCTCCTCGATGTCGTCGATCTCCTGGCCGAGCTTGTCGACCATCCGGTCGAGCGTGTCGGCGACCTCGTCGACGATCTTCTCCAGGAGATGGGCGACATTGTCGACGCGGTAGCCGCCTTCGAGCACGCGCCGCGTCGCATCCGCCGAGCACAGCGCCTGATGGCGGCCGGAGACCAGCAAATGCTCGGTCATGGCGAAGCGCAGGAACGCGGTTTCCTCCGTCGCGCTGTCGATCTCGCGCACGAGATCGGAGAACACGCCGTAGACGCAATGGTCGATGACGTGGAGCTGCTGGAACGTATCGTTCGACAGCAGCAGCTCGCGCGCGAGCGGTGGCAGCGGCGATGCCGCGATCCACGGCCGCACGCGACCATCTGTCAGGTTGAAATGCAGCCAGAGCCGTCCATCATGGCTGAACTCGATCGGCTGGTCGATCGGCAGCGCCTCGGCGCTGCCGTCGGCGTGCAGGCGAAACGCCCAGACCAGGCCGGGAATGGCGGGCTCTTTATTCTCTATCGCGCTGACAAGCTTTGCCGGCTCAGCCATGGCCAACCCCAACCGTCAACAGATGCCCCGCTCCGGAAGATGGCTGACGGCATCTTCCGGACCCACGGGTACTCAATTACGGCATTGTTACAGTTTGATGATGGCGAGCCGCCCTACTCGGCGGCCAGCCCCGTCGCGGCGGCTTCGGCTTCCTTGACGTAGTCGTGGACGACGCGGCCGAACGGCAGCGTCAGGTCGGCGATGTAATGGTGCGCGCCGAGGCAGCGGCGAACCGGGAAGTCCGCAACCGGCGCATTGACATGCGGCACCAGATGCAGCCGGCCCGGCCCCATCCACGAGCCCTTCGGCACGATGTCGATCAGGTTGATCGCAACGAGCTGGCAGACTTCGAGGCGGCCGTCGACGCCGGGGATCATCTTCAGATTAACTTGCGTCTTCGACAGCGTCGCGCGGGTGAGATCGCCGTTGCCGGCCATGCTCTCGTGCTTGTAGCCCATCGTGCCCATAGCGACGAGCTGGCCGGCATATTCCAGCGTGCCGGTCAGCGTGTCCTTGACGATATCGAGTTTCGGGTGGGCATACTTCTTGGGGAAGCCCCAGATCTCGCGGCCCGCGGCAATCGGCGGATCGTCGTCCAGATACATCTGCGAGACGAAGTTCACCTCCTCGCCGTTGAGGCGCGCGGGGATGACGAGACCGGACTCGGTGTAGCTGCCGAAGCCGGAGGAGTCCGGCATCTTGATCCATTCGTAATGCACGATCGGCTGGTCGACCGGCTCGAGCGGCTCAGGCAGGCCGGCGCGGATCAGGTCCGGGTCGGTCTCGTAGGTGATGACCAGGAATTCGCGGTTGACGAAGCGGTACGGGCCGGCCGGATAGCTCGGTCCCGCAGCCGGCATGGACGGAAGTCTCAGCACGTCTTCCCTGCGCATCATGATCTCCTGTGTGATGCCTCTGTGACGCTGGCCCGGCGGCTCACGGATATTATGCAAATTGCTAGCCGCCGTCATTGACTGCGATGTGAAGGATTTCCGTCAGCCGCGCGACCTGCCGCCATTCCGGCTGCGGCCACCGTGCATGCGGATGATGCATCGGCGCCGCAATTGTCATCACACCGTCACCGCGCGACGCAATCGTTTGGGAGAGGCAGGAGGCATCACCCATGGACGCCCGTACGTCGCAACCGACACATTCGACACATCAGCGCCCTTCGCGCGGCTGGCGGCCCGAGCGCTGCGATCGCGTCGCGCTGGTGTTGCAAGGCGGTGGCGCGCTCGGCGCCTACCAGGCCGGCGTCTACCAGGCGCTGCATGAGGTTGGCATCGAGCCCGACTGGGTCTGCGGTGTTTCGATCGGCGCGATCAATTCCGCCATCATCGCCGGCAACAAGCCGGAGAAGCGGCTGGAGGCGCTGCGCATCTTCTGGGAGCGCATCACCAACCGCAAGATCTGGCACTACACGCCCGATGGCGACGTCTTCCGCCAGTGGCGCAATCTCTACAGTGCCTGGATGACGTCGGCGATGGGCCAGCCCGGCTTCTTCAGCCCGCACCAGGTCAATCCCTGGTTCAGCCCGGTCGGCGCAAGGACCGCCACCAGCTATTACGACACGATGCCGCTGAAGGAGAGTCTGCTCGAGCTCGTCGACTTCGACCTCATCAACGAGAAGAAGGTCCGCTTCGCGGTCGGCGCGGTCAACGTGCTCTCCGGCAACTTCATCTATTTCGACAACGCCCATGACGAGATCGAGCCGGAGCACATCATGGCCTCCGGCGCCCTGCCCCCGGCGCTGCCGATGGTGCGGATCGGCACCGATCATTTCTGGGACGGCGGCATCGTCTCCAACACGCCGCTGCAGCATCTGCTCGACCAGGAGGACGCGCTCAACTCGCTGGTGTTCCAGGTCGACCTGTTCAGCGCCCGCGGCGTGCTGCCGCGCTCGATCCAGGACGTGATGGCCCGCCACAAGGACATCATGTATTCCTCGCGCACGCGCCACAACACCGACGTCTACCGCCGCACCCACAATCTCAAGGTCCTGCTCTACAAGGCCTTGGCGAAGCTGCCGGATGAGCAGCTGTCCGACGAGGAGCGCAAGCTCAAGGCCAGCCTGCGCAACATGCCGGGGATCGCGATCCTGCATCTGATCTACCAGCAGAAGGCCTATGAGGGCGACGCCAAGGATCACGAGTTCTCGGGCACCTCGATGCGCGAGCACTGGACCTCTGGCTACGAGGACACCAAGCGCACGCTGAAGCGCCGCGACTGGATCAAGATGCCCGAGGAAGGCATGGGCCTCGTGGTGCACGACGTGCACCGGGAGACGGAGAGCGCGTGAAGAGCGCGCGTCGCACGAGGTGCTCCAAACAAAAATTCGAAAACAACCCCATGCACAGTAGCCGAGGCTTGGCGGGTCAATGACTTGCCCGTTCCGCAAGCGAATTTGACACGTCGGGCAAAACACCGGCATATTGGCATCGTCGCAGGTCTGCGCGGGACGCTCATGTCTGGGCATCAATGGACACGTCGCGGAGTGTCCTCGGGCCGCGCGCAAACACCCGGCTCATGCACCAAAGATCAATAAGCTGCGCTAGGTCCTAGCAGCACGCCAGCGAAGCCCGGCACCGAGGTTTCGGTTAACGCGAAGCGCCTGCAATCTCTACCGCGCGGCTTCGTCAATGGTGCTGACGGTAATCCCCCGGAATTGCTGTTGCGCCTGGCCCGGTCTGGGATGTGTCATTCAACGCATCCACTTCGAGACAGACGGCTGCCCTGCAGCCGGGTCGTACATTGGGTCTGGAGATGATCATGCGCAACATAGCATCGGTGATGGCAATCGTGATCTCGTTGAGCGCGCCGGCTTTGGCCCAGAAGGCCGAGATCGACGCAAACAATGCGAAATGGATCGAACTGTTCAACAAGGGCGATTTTGCCGGGATTGCGTCCCTTTACACCGCCGACGCGATCGCATTCCCGCCCGGCTCCGCGATGGTGCAGGGCCGAACAGCCATCGAGGCAATGTGGAAAGGCATGGCTGAACGAGCGACCGATCCGAAGCTTACAACGGTGGATGTCAAACCGCTTGGCCCTTCCGCGGCACGCGGGATCGGCACGTTCGTCCTCAAGACCAAGGGATCGGCACCGCAGGAAATCGCCGGCAAATATGTCGTTGTGTGGGAGAAAGTCGGAGACGACTGGAAGCTCGCCACCGACATCTGGAACGATGGCAAATAGCCCTCTTACGGTTTGCAGGTCCGTTCTGCGCCGGAAGGGAAGAATCGGGACCGTGCCCGAGGACGGCGCGTTGGATCAAACCGACGCACCTGTTCATTCGCCGTTGTTATTCGAGACGCCGGCGTTATCGTGCGCCTGCGGCACAGCCGCGACATTCATCCGATAATTCTAGTGATGGGAGAATCGCATGAAATTCATAACCACCTGGAGCGTACCCCAAGGCACCTTCAATGCAGCCGTCGCCCGCTTTCTGGAGACCGGTGGCGCGCCACCCGAGGGCGTCAAGATGCTGGGTCGTTGGCATGGCATGAATGGACAGGGATTTGCGATCTCTGAATCGAGTGATCCAAAAGCCATGTATCGTTGGCTCGCGCAATGGTCTGACCTGCTCCCATTGACCGTTACGCCTTGCCTCGAGGACGGAGACGCGGGAGAGGTGATGGCGTCGCTCCCCAAACGGTGACCGTCAAGCGTTGATCATCGATACCCACGTCGCTGCCGCCGCCGAAACCGGCGGCAGTGACATGCTCGCCAGCGACGACGCCGCCCCTATGGGCGCGCCGTTGCCCAGGACATCATGAGCTGGGCTTATTATGTGCTGATGGATGGTGCGTTCCTTCGCAACCAGCCGTAAGTCCCGAGCGTTCGTCGCCGCCCGAGCGGACGCGCCGGTCATCACCTGGTTCGCTCTTTCAGGGGTGCTCGTTCGCTCTCTTCAGAGAAGTGGAGACTCTTGATGATCATTGTCAATGAAAGTGCGATGAATAACCAGAGCAGCAGGCTCACCGCCCCGCCGATTAGCAGGCCACGAAAGACGCGTATCCCGTCATCCTCGTCAACGTGCTTCGGGTGCTTGTGACGCGTATGGCGATCGCGGATCGGATCGATTTCACCCATCCGCAATGCAAGGATCGTCCGGTCAAGTACTTCAAGAGTGAATTCAGTGTACCTCCTTCGAGGTACCTCATTCGCTCAGCGATGCCGGCCGGCACTCCGCCGGAAATTCGGTAAATCATCGGTCGATTCGGCAGGCTCCCGGCTTCGCGCTCAGGCGCCGCCCCCGTCGCCGGGTTACGTTTGCTGTTCATCTCTGGTCAGCGCTTCAAGTCGATCCAATTGACCTGCCAAACCAGCAAAGCTTCTCGCAATATTCTTCATCATGAAAGCGCGGTCTTTGGAGATGCCGGATTTTTGAGAAAGTGTTCTGTATCGCTGTGCCAGTTCCAAGCATTGCGCGGCAGTAACCATTTGGCCTCCAAGGCTCGATTTCGCCCGAGGGATAAAAAGCAACAACCCCTCGAGCAGCGGCTTGGTTCCCTGCCTGTGCGCAATCGAACCTGGCAGCGGCGGTCCAAGGGAAACGGGTCGCGACATAAGCCCAGGCAGCGCGATGCTCGCGAGCCTCTCGGCAAGGCCGCGGAAGACGTGCGGACCTGTAACGAGGCAGCAACGGGACCGGTGAGCCTCCGCCTCCGCGCGGCCGTCGACCAACGGCGATGGCCTGCGAAGACAGGCGAGCGGCACAAGAGGCGCCCCGGCGTGACCGGCTGATCGTCGTTGTTCTCTCTGCGGGTCGGCACACCAAGCCGGTCCACAGGTTCTTGCCATATTGCCGTTAGACTCGCCGCCTCAAACGTGGACAATGGCCGAAAGCGCTTCGCGCGCAGTGCACACCAAGATGCGCCAGAGGAAACAAAATGCCGGCTGCCTTCCCGTCGTCCGTCCCCGCTATCCCGACCGCTCCCTTGACCGCCTCCCTGCGCGATGCGCTGCGCGCGATCGTGGGCGACAAGGGCCTGATCGAGGACGAGCATGGCAAGCAGCCGTTCGTGACGGACTGGCGCGGATCGCTGGTCGGCGGTGCCGGCGCCGTCGTGCGTCCCGGCAGCACCGAGGAAGTCTCGCAAGTGGTGCGGCTGTGCCATGAGCACGGTGTCGCCGTCGTGCCGCAAGGCGGCAATACCGGCCTGATGGGCGGAGCCACACCCTGGCCCGCGCACACCGGCATCGTGCTGTCGCTCGGCCGTATGAACCGTGTGCTGGAGGTCGATCCCGTCGGTTACGCGATGACGGTCGAGGCCGGCTGCGTCTTGCAGACGCTTCAGGAGACCGCAAGCCAGCACGACAGGTTCCTGCCGCTCAGCCTCGGAGCCCAGGGCTCGTGCATGATCGGCGGCAACCTCTCGACCAATGCCGGCGGCGTGCAGGTTCTGCGCTATGGCAATGCCCGCAACCTCGTCCTCGGCCTCGAGGTCGTCCTCGCCAACGGCGATGTCTGGGATGGACTACGCGCGCTCAAGAAGGACAACACGGGCTACGACTTGAAGCACCTTTTCATGGGCGCCGAAGGCACGCTCGGCATCATCACCAAGGCCGTTCTCAAGCTGTGGCCGGCGCCGAAGGACGTCTGCACGGCATGGCTGGCGATCCGCGATCCGCGCGCGGCACTGGAAATCCTGTCCGACGCGCATGCGGCGTCCGAGGACAATGTCGGCTCCTGCGAGCTGATGAGCCGTGCCGCGATCGACATGGTGCTGCGTCATATTCCCGGCACCCAGGATCCGCTGAAGGCGGAGACCCAATGGTACCTCCTGCTCGAATGGTCGTCGGCGCGCCCGCGCCAGGACGGGGCCGACGGCATGTCCGAGAGGATGGAGCAATTCCTCGCCGATCAGCTCGAGGCCGGCCGCGTGCTCGACGCGGCGATCGCGCAGACGGTCAGTCAGTCGCGCAACATGTGGCGCATCCGCGAGAGCGTCGCCGAGGGCTCGCGGGCCGAGGGTCCGGGCCTCAGCTACGACGTCTCGGTGGCGATCTCCAAGATTCCTGATTTCATCGACAGGGGGCTCAAAGCCGTACTCGACATTCTCCCGAGCATCCGCCCCTACCCGCTCGGGCACATCGGCGACGGCAATCTGCATTTCTCGTTCATGGGGCCGAAGGGCATGGATCAGCAGACGCTGAACCAGTACACCGCCGCCATCACGCGCGCCGTGAACGACCTCATCACCTCCATGGGCGGATCGATCTCGGCCGAGCACGGCATCGGCATCGACAAGCTCGACGAGCTCAGCCACTACCGGTCGAAGACCGAGCTCGACATCATGCGGACCATCAAGCGTGCGCTCGATCCGCAGAACATCATGAATCCCGGCAAGGTGCTCCGGCTGTGATGACGCCGGGCACCCCGCGATTGTCTCAGCCGCGCGGGTTGACGATCGTATAGCCCCGCAAGGAGCGCGCGTGCATGCGCGTGGTGTGGCCGCCGGAATTGGCGTCATAGGCCATCCACATATCGCCTCCGAGGTGCTGCTCCAGGACAAACACATGCCCCCGCCTGGCCGCGACCATTCCCGGCGCCGGCGCTGTGCGCGGGAAGCGCAGCCAGTTCGAAGCGAGATTCAATTCCGGCACGACACGACCGAACACGCGCAGGGACGCGCCGCAGCCGCAAAACGATGAGGGGCAGCCGGCGGGTCGGCCGCCGACGATGCGCTCGCCGGACGCGACGATCGTGGTGGCGGTGTTGCCTGCATCGGTCAATGTCATTTGGGTTGAGCGATAGGCTTGCAACGAATGCCTCGGAGACCGCTCGCGCCGCGTCTGCGCATACGAGAAGTCGCAGGGCATGGTGACGTTGCATTCAGGCGCCAGGAGAGCGCGATAAGGCCGCGCTTCCGAGGCCGCGGAGGTGACGATAACGATGATGCACGCGGAAAGAACTTGCTTGATCATTGCAGGACTCTGAGTTGGAGGGTCCTGCCCCGCTCGGCAGAGATCAATAAAGGTTTGGCCGAAATGGGCCTAAAGGGCGGCGGAAAAACCGCTTCAACTTAGGCACTTGACTTAGATTATGTTCAAAGTGTCCGGTTCGCAGCGCGATTTGAACATGCATGGATCGAGCTCGAGCTGCGACGAGGCGGAGGAGCTCCGCGCCGAAGCCGCCAGCGCAAGGACCAACCGCAGCGTGGACGCTGCGGCGTGTCCGGGCGAGGATGCCCGCCGCTACTGCATCATCGTGGCCGCGATCTTCTCAGCCGACATCAACACTGGAAAATTGGTGTTGGCGCACGGCACCACCGGGAAGATCGAGGCGTCGACGACGCGCAGGCCCTGGATGCCTTTGACCCGGCCTTGGCTGTCGACCACCGCCATCGGATCATCGGCACGGCCCATCCGGCATGAGCATGAGGCGTGCCAGACACCGATGGTCGCCTTGCGCACGAAGGCTTCCAGCGCCTCGTCGTCGTTGATCACCTGGTCGAAGGTGAAGCCTTCGACGACGAAATTGTCGATCATGTAGTGGCGCAACGCCGCGGGCCCGTCCATTAAGGTCGCGGCGATCTTGGTCAGGATCCTGTTCTTGGTATTGACCACGCCGATCTTGCGGACCTTGTCGGTATAGGCAGCCGGGAACGGCTTGTCCGTCACCTTCTTGACGATGTCGCTCATCTGAATGGCCGCCATCTTGCGGAAGCCGCTCATCAAGCGATCGAGATCGCGGCGGTCGGACAGCAGATTGAACTCGACGATCGGTTCGGCCGCGGGATCGCGCGAGGCGAGCTTGACCTGTCCGGTCTCGGAATAGGTCTTGTTCACGAAAGTCAGTAGCGACCCGATCTGCTCGCCGACGGCGTGCCAGGCCGATTTGCTCAGCAGAACGACAAACATGTCGCCCTTCGGCACGCCTTCGAGCCCGGACGAATAACGCAGGCCGAGCTGCATGTGGCGCCTGGTGTGCTCGTTCATGCGCGCGCCGCGGCGGACGAAGGACGACAGCGAGATCGAAGGATGATCCATCAGACGCTGGCCAACGCCGGCAAGGCCCATCAGGACGGGAATGCCCATATCCTTGAGGTGGCCGACCGGGCCAATGCCGGCGCGCAGCAGATGCGCCGGCGAATGGATGGCGCCGCTGGAGAGGATGATCTCGCGGCCCCGGAATTCCTGCTCGCGGCCGTCGACCAGCGCCTTCACGCCGACGCATTGCGTGCCTTCGAACAGCAGCCCTCGGACTTGCGTGTTGGTGGAGATGGTGAGGTTGGCGCGCTGGCGCGTGCCGCGGTCGAGATAGCCCATCGCGGCCGAGACGCGCTGCTCGGCCTGGTTGGAATGCGTCACCGGGAAATAGCCGTCGACGAACTCGCCGTTCTGGTCGGCGACGAATTGATGGCCGGCCTGGTGGAAGGCGTCGGCGAAGGCCTGCGAATGTCTTGTCCAGTGCTCGCGCGGAATGCGGCGCACGGGAATTCGGCCATCCTTGCCGTGATACGGGCCGTCGAAATCGAGGTCACGTTCGACTTTCTTGAAGAACGGCAGCACGTCCTTCCACGTCCACCCCTCGGCGCCGCGCGCGTCCCATTCGTCGTAATCGGTCGGCGCGCCGCGATTGGCCATCTGGCCGTTGATCGACGAGCCGCCGCCGAGCACGCGCGCCTGCTCGTATTTGCGCAAGGGCGGACGGGCTTCGTTGGGATTGTTGTGGCTGACGACCTGGGTCGTCACCTTGAGCTCGGTCCAGTGGAAGCGCGGGTCGAAATAGGCCGTGCCCGGATAGCTGTCCCTGATCTCGGCCGGCTCGTTGCCGGGCGGCGTGTCCTGTCCGGCTTCGCACAGCAGGACCTTGTTGGCGCTCCTGGCGGAGAGCCGGTGGGCCAGCACGGAGCCCGCCGAGCCGCCGCCCACGATGATGTAGTCGTACACGATTGGCGCTTCCTCTTGTTCTTGTTGGCGGAGCTTAGCGTGTTTTTTGAGATTCTGGATTGCTTCGCTGCGCTCGCAATGATTGGCGTCTACGGCCTGATCGTCATGTTCTCCGGTGGTCCAGGTTTCCGCAGCGGCTCGGCCAGCCGCGCGAATTCGCATAGCAGCGACCGCGTCTTGCGGGGATCGATGATCTCCTCGACCCAGAATTTTTCGGCCGAGCGGAACGGCGAGCGCAGCTTGTTCAGCCGATCCTCGATCTCCCGGAGCTTGGCCGCCTTGTCCTCGGCCGCGTCGAGGTCCGCGCGGTAGGCGGCCTCGATGCCACCTTCGAGCGGCAGCGAGCCCCAATAGGCCGACGGCCAGGCGTAACGGATCGAGAAGCGGTCGGCGGGCTGATGCACCACACCGGCGACACCGAAGGCGTTGCGCAGGATCACGGTGCACCAGGGCACGGTGGTCTGGTTGACCGCGGCCATGGCGCGGACGCCGTGACGGATGGTCGCGGCCTTCTCGGCGTCGAGGCCGATCATGAAGCCGGGGCAGTCCATGAGATAGACGATCGGCAGATGGAAGGTTTCCGCGAAGTCGACCCAGCGCACCACCTTCTGGCAGGCATCCGCCGTCCAGGAGCCGCCGTAATGGAAACTGTCGCTGGCGAGCACCATCACCGCCCTGCCCTCTAGCCGGGCGAGACCGACAATGATCGGTTTGCCAAAGTTCCTGGCGACCTCGAAGAACGAGCCCTTGTCGACGACCGACTCGATGATCGGCCGCATCTTGTAGACCTGCTTGCGGTTGCGCGGCACAGCGTTCATCAGCGCTTCGTCGCCGCGCTCGGGATTGTCGGTACAGGGCAAGGTCGGCGGCAGCTCGTAGACCGACGACGGCAGATAAGACAGGAAGCGTCGCGCGCAGGCAAACGCCTCCTCCTCGGTATCGACGGCATGATCGACCGCGCCGGCGCGGGTCTGGATGTCGGCGCCGCCGAGCTCCTCCTTCGAGAGATCCTGTCCCAGCGCCTTCACCACCGGCGGGCCCGCGACGAACATCGCGGACTTCCGCGTCATGATGGAATAGTGGCTGGCGGCAAGGCGCGCGGCGCCTAAGCCCGCAACCGAGCCGAGACCGAGTGCGACCACGGGCACACGCGACAGGTTCTCCGTCGTGAAGCGATACCAGCGCGTGCCGCCGATACCACCAGGCAAATTCGGTGCGCCCTTGGTTTCGATGGTCTTGACCGAGCCGCCACCGCCGGAGCCTTCGATGATGCGGACGATGGGCAGACGGAAGTCGTGCGCCATCTCCTCCGCCATCAGCGGCTTTGCCGAGATCGACGCATCGGCCGAACCGCCGCGTACCGTGAAATCGTCGCCGACGACCACCACGGTGCGGCCGTCGACCCGCGCGCGGCCGAACACGCAGTTCGCAGGCGTCAGTTTCTTGAGATCGCCGCTGGAATCGTACTCGCCGATGCCGGAGACGGCACCGATCTCGTGGAAGCTGCCTTTGTCGATCAGTCTGTCGATACGTTCCCGAACAGTCAGCCGGCCCTGGTCATGCTGTCGCTTGACCTTGTCAACGCCGCCCATCTCCCGCGCGAAGGCTTCGCGCCGGGCGAGCTCGTCGAGTTCCGGCTTCCAGTTCATTCACTCCCTCCGAATGGATCGGCTTGTTATTGTTGTGCACGGCCATGGCGACCGGTTTACGCGAGATACGGTTGTTGAAGGCGTCGCCTTCCGCGCCCTCCATCAGGCTGCCGAGCGAGCGGCCGAGCGCGAGCATCAGCGGCGCGACCTCGGCATGCAGACGCTCTTCGTCGTACATCGCCGACAGAAGCCCGATCGTGATGACGACGAAGGTCTGGTATTGCGGCGACCAGATCGGCACCGCGAGGCCATTGATGTGCGGGCTCCACAGGCCGCAGGCCACGACATAGCCGCGCTCGCGCAGCGACTGACGGTTGGCCTCGATGCGGGGCTTGAGGATCTTCACAGCCTCGGGCGCTTCGCGCTCCATCTCCGCGATGAAGGCATCGCCGACTTCCGGCGCCAGTGCCGCCGTGTAGGCCGCGCCCGCGGCGGTCGACGCCATCGAGATGCGGCTGCCGGTGCCCTCGTGCAGCCCGAGCGCCGCGGCCGAGCGCGCGAACTGGAGATAGACGAGATGGAAGCGATCGGGAACGACGAAGCCGACCGTGCCCGGAAGCTGCTCGGCGACTTCCTGGAGCCGCTGGCGGATCATGCTGCGCAGCTGCGCGCCCTTCATCATCGAGGCGCTCATCGCCACCGCGCTCGGGCCGATGCGATATTTCTGATCGCGCGGCAGATAGACCAGCTGCCCCATGCGGGTCAGCGTGTGCGTGAGCCGCGAGACCGTCGATCGCGGCAGGCCGCAGCGATTTGAAATCTCGAGATTGCCGAGCCTCGCCTCGTGGCCCTCGAAGCATCGCAACACGTCGAACGCGCGCGACACCACCTGGATGACATCGCCCTCGCCGGCGTCGCCAGCGAGCGCACCTTGCCTACTCAACCGCTCCGATCGTCGTCCCATGTTCCCTACCGTTTGTTCCGCTCTGCGGAATTAAATTCCACTTGCAGACGACGCTACCTCAGGCATTTTGCGACGACAACAAAAAGGCGATGGCATGCCAGAAATTAAGATCCTCACGGAGGTGGCGGGGCGAATCTGCGCAACTCCCGTGCAAGTTGGAGGAACCGTTGCGGATGGTGATGACGTTGTAGTCGTCGAAGCGATGAAGATGGAAATTCCGGTGCCTTCGCCCGCGAGCGGCACGATCACATCGCTCCTCGTCAAGCTGGATGACGTCGTTGCCGAAGGACAGGCGATCGCGATTATCGCGAACTGAGTGCATTCTCCGTCGTTTCCGCGACAATCTGTCAGTCGCATTCCAGCATGCTCGGGACGGCGTTGCCATCGCCTGATCGCGATGACATGATCTGTTTCAAAACAAACTCTGTTTCAAACAAAGAACGAAAACTCTTCGCGGCAAACGCGAGGATCATTGGAGGGAAACATGCTTCGTGGGCTGGTCATGCTCGCGCCTGCCTTGGTTGCGGGCATTTCATTTGTGTCTACACGCTATGCATTCGCCGAAGACATCAAGCTGCCGGCGACATTGACCTTCACCGCCTATGACACCGGCACCGCCGGCTTCAACATCGCGGTCGGCGTCGGCAAGATGATGAAGGACAAATACGGCACCGACGTCCGCGTGCTGCCCGCAGGCAACGATGTTGCGCGGCTTGCACCGCTACGCGCCAAGCGCGCAGCATCATCGGCGATGGGATCTGGCACCTATTTCGCGCAGGAAGGCGTGTTCGAGTTCGGCGCAAAGGAATGGGGCCCGCAGCCGCTCCAGATCATGCTCTCGACGGTCGATTGCAATTGCGGTTCGCTTGGCGTCGCAGCCGACACCGGCGTGAAAGAATTGAAAGACCTGAAAGGCAAGCGCGTCGGCTTCGTGGTCGGCTCGCCCGCGCTGAACCAGAATTCCCTCGCGGTGCTCGCCTTCGCCGGCCTGACGCAGAAGGACGTCAAGGCCGTCGAGTTCGCCAGTTACGGCGCGATGTGGAAAGGCCTGATCAACAACGACGTCGACGCCGCCTTCGGCACCACCATCACCGGCCCCGCCAAGGAAGCCGAGACCTCGCCGCGCGGCCTGATCTGGCCGCCGCTGCCCGCCAAGGACCGGGAGGGCTGGGCGCGGATGCAGAAGGTCGGCTCGTTCTTCTTCCCGCAAGTCGCGACCTGCGGCGCCGGCATCTCGCCCGACAAGCCGGTCGAGCTCGGCAACTACCCCTACCCGATCTTCGTCGCCTACGCCTCGCAACCGGCTGACCAGGTCTATGCGATGACGAAAGCGATGATCGCGAATTACGATGCCTACAAGGACTCCGCGCCCGGCGCCGGCGGTCTCGCCGCCGACCGCCAGACCAAGAACTGGGTGGTGCCGGTGCATCCCGGCGCGGTGAAGGCGCTGAAGGAAGCCGGCCAATGGTCGGATGCGCAGGAGGCGCACAACAACAAGCTGTTCAAGCGGCAGGAAGTGCTCGCTGCCGCCTGGACGGAGTACGGCAAGTCCAATCCGCCGTCGGACGACAAGGCTTTCCTCGACGGCTGGATGAAGGCGCGCGCGGCGGCGTTGGCGAAAGCCGACATGCCGAACGGGTTCGAGGATTAGCGCGAGATGGGCTCGTTCGATGCTACGCGCGAAGTGCGCTCCCTCCCCCGCTTGCGGGGGAGGGTTGGGGAGAGGGCGTCTCCACGGCGGGATTCCCCCAGAGCAGAGAGCCCTCACCCGGCGCTGCGCGCCGACCTCTCCCGCAAGCGGGAGAGGTTGAGGAGCCCGCGGCCCAACCGCTTCAACCAACTGCCATTCGCTTAGTCGGTATTTAGCAGCCCACGCGCGGGGTCGATCATGTCTGTTTCCACCAACACCGACCCGCAAGCACAAGCCAAGCGCGTCGTGTTCGACGATCCGCACGGCGCGGCCGGCAACATGCAGGAGGCCGAAGTCACCCGCGTCCGCACATTGCGCGGCGCCTGGCGCTGGACGCTGATCGTCGCGACCGCGGCGACCATCCTGCTCTGCATCAACCAGCAATTCTCGCTGCGCTTCTTCATCGGCTATACCCAGCTCAACACGGAGTATTTCTATCTCCTGATTGCGCTGATGTTGCCGTTCACGTTCCTGATCTTCCCGGGCACCAAACGGGCGCCGCTCGACCGCATTCCCTGGTATGACCTCGTCTTCTTCGTCGTGACCATCGCCGCCGCGCTGCTGTTGATGTCGAACGTGCGCAAGGCGGCTGAGGCCGGCTGGGAATTCGGCGGCGCGCCGAACACCGTGATCGCGGCAGGCCTCGTGATGTGGGTCATGCTGATGGAGGCGCTGCGCCGCACCGGCGGCTGGAGCCTGCTGCTGAGCGTACTGCCCTTCACCGTCTACCCGCTGTTCGCGGAGGCCGGTTGGCTCGGGCCGTTCCGCGGCACACAGTCGACGCTGGAGCAGGCCACCGCCTATCACGTGCTCTCGGGCGAGAGCCTGCTCGGCATTCCGATCCAGGCGTTCGCCGACACCGTGATCGGCTTCCTCGTGTTCGGCACCGCGTTGATGATGACCGGGGCCGGCAAGTTCTTCATCAACCTCGCCTTCGCGCTGTGCGGCACCTTCCGTGGCGGCGCGGCCAAGGTCTGCATCTTTGCCAGCGGCCTGCTCGGCATGATGTCGGGCTCCATCATCTCCAACGTGCTGACCGCCGGCACCATGACCATCCCGGTCATGAAGAAGAGCGGCTTCCGCGCCTCCTATGCCGGCGCGATCGAGGCCTGCGCCTCGACCGGCGCGGTGCTGGCGCCGCCGGTGATGGGTGCGACCGCCTTCGTGATCGCGCAGTTCCTCAATGTCAGCTACGCCGATGTCGCGATCGCCGCGATCATTCCGGCCGCGCTCTATTATGTCGGCCTGTTCATGCAGGTCGATGCCTATGCCGCCCGCCACGGACTGAAGGGTATTCCGCGCGCCGAGCTGCCGCGGATCATGGATACCATCAAGGACGGCTGGTACTACGTCTTCGTGATCGCGCTCCTGATCGTGATGCTGCTCTATTTCAAGCGCGAGAGCCACGCGCCGTTCTACGCGACCGCGCTGCTGCTGGTACTCAACCAGTTCTTCTCCAAGGACACGCGCTGGACGCTCGGCACGATCGGCAAATTCCTCGAGGTCAACGGCCGCACCTTCGTCGAGCTCGTCGGCATCCTCGCCGGCTGTGGCCTCCTGATCGGGGCGTTCTCGATGACCGGCGTGGTGTCGAGCCTTGCCAACGACCTCCTGCACATCGCCGGCGACAATCCGTTCCTGCTGCTCGGCATGTGTGCCCTCACCAGCCTGATCCTCGGCCTCGGGCTGACGACCACGGCCTGCTACATCTTCCTCGCCATCCTGGTCGCGCTGGCGCTGGAGAAGCTCGGGCTCAACAAGATGGCCGTGCACATGTTCATCTTCTACTGGGGCATGCTGTCCTCGATCACTCCTCCGGTCGCGATCGCATCGTTCGCGGCTGCTGGCATTGCCGGTTCGCCGGCGATGAAGACCGGCTGGGAATCGATGTGGGTCGGCAGCATCATCTACTTCATCCCGTTCTTCTTCGTGCTCAATCCCGCGCTGGTGCTGCAAGGGCCAAGCCCTTATCTCGCCGGCCTCGGCCTGATGGGGCTCGCCGCGTTCGGCACGCTGTTCATCTGCGGCGGTATCCAGGGCTACCAGGCCTTTGTCGGCGATCTTCGCGGCACAGGATTGTTGGAATGGCCGATCCGCGTGCTGCTGGTGATCGGCGGCTTCGTGGTCGCGACGCCAGGCGGCGGGATCATGCCGCTGACGCAGATGCAGATCACACTGCTTGGCCTCGCCATCCTGGTACCCACGGTGTTGATCGCCCTGCTGCTGGTCCGGCGACAGGCCATGGTTCCTGACGGGTTGCGCGCGCCCTGATTGCGTTGCACAAGTGGGGCGATGAAACCGCTCTCGCCCGCCGCCACCGCCTGGACGCGTTCGAAACCGCCTTTGCTGCGGTTTCTGGACAATTGCCTCAACGAATTCTCTGCCGAAACATCGGGCAATGTCGCCGACTACATTCCCGAGCTGAGCAAGGCCGACCCTGCCTATTTCGGCATCAGCCTCGCCACGCTGGACGGCCATGTCTACGAGGTCGGCGACAGCCAGGTGCCCTTCACCATCCAGTCAATGTCGAAGCCGTTCGTGTTCGCGCTGGCGCTGGACCTGCTCGGCGCGAGCAAGATCGAGAGCGCGATCGGCGTCGAGCCGTCGGGCGATCCCTTCAACTCGATCCGGCTCAACTCGGAGAACCACCCGTTCAACCCGATGGTCAATGCCGGCGCGATCGCCTGCACCGGACTGATCTACGACAGCAGGGGCACTGACGCCTTCGAGCAGATCCGTGCCGCGCTCGGCCGTTTTGCGGGACGCGACCTCGCCGTGGACGAGGCTGTCTACACCTCCGAGAGCCAGACCGGCGACCGCAACCGCGCCATCGCCTATCTGCTCAAGACCAATGCGGTAATCTCCGACAATGTCGCAGGCGTCCTCGACGTCTATTTCCGGCAATGCGCGGTGCTGGTCACCGCGCGCGACATCGCGGTGATGGCGGCGACGCTCGCCAATCGCGGCGTCAATCCGGTCACGGGCGAGCAGGTGCTGACGCCGTACGCGATCTCGCGCACGCTGTCGGTGATGACGTCGTCGGGCATGTACGACTATGCCGGCGAATGGATCTACCGGATCGGCATCCCCGCCAAGAGCGGCGTCGGCGGCGGCATTCTGGCCGCGCTCCCTGCCCGCCTTGGCCTCGGCAGCTATTCGCCAAGGCTCGACAAGCACGGCAACAGCGTGCGCGGCATCAAGGTCTGCGAGGCGTTATCCTCGCATTACGATTTGCACATGCTCAACCGCAGCGACGATGCGCGCAACGCGGTCATTGCCGACTACGACATCGGCAAGAGCCCGTCTCGCCGCGTCCGCCGCCCGCAGGAACGCGAGATTTTGGCCGCGCACGAGCAGGAGGTGCGGATCATCGAGCTGGTCGGCACGCTGTCGCTGTCGGCGGTCGATTACGTCTCGCGACGGCTTGCGGGACGGCCGCGCCCGCAAATCGTGATCTTCGACCTGCACCGCGTCACCTCCACCACCCGCGCCGGCGCGCGGCTGGTGGCAGAGGCGTTCGAAGAGCTCGCCGCACTGAACGTCACGGTGGTGCTGTCAGGCGTCAGGCGTGCGTCGAAGGAGTGGAATACGTTGCGGGAGTGGACGGCGGAGCTGAAGAACGTCCGCGACTTCTACCTGCTCGACACCGCGATCGAATGGGCCGAAGACCAGATCGTCTACCGCTATGGCGGCTCGATCGATTTCCACGAGACCACCGAGCTGGACGAGCAGCCGCTGCTGGCCGGGCTCAGCGCGGAAGAGCTGACCGACCTCGCCTCGATCTGCACGATCCGGACTTTTCAGTCCGGCGCGAAGATCATCACGACGGGCGATCCGGCCGCCTCCCTGTTCTTCCTGCGCAGCGGCGCGGTGCATGTCACCCTGCCCGACGGCGTCCGGCTGGCGACGCTCACGGCCGGCATGGCCTTCGGCGAAATGGCGCTGCTGGAGCCGACGCGCTCGGCCGACGTGTTCGCAGACATGGCGGCGACCGCGTACGAAGTGCAGCTGAAGGACTTTGAGCGTTTCCGCAGGCAGCACCCGCGCGCCAGCGAGCGCGTCATGCGCAACCTCGCGCAGCTGCTCGCCGACCGCCTGATCGTCGCCAATGCCAAGGTGGATATTCTGACGTCGACATAGTGCGGCTGAAGCTCTTCATCTTTTCGCGTTGAGGAAATGTGGCCGCACACTCACGCTGGGTCGTCATGCCCGGGCCTGTCCCGGGCATCCACGTTCTTCGTGCTGCGTGGCAAGACGTGGATGGCCGGGACAAGCCCGGCCATGACGCTGTGGAGACTGACGGTGCCCCAGCGTACATTTTATATGCGCCAACTCTAACAGCGGCCCAACTCACAGCGGCTCTAGCGGCTCGCCGCTTCGCTCAGCCGCCGCTTGATCTTCGCCGCGCTTGCCTCGAGCAATTTGGATGGCTGCTGGCCGGTCGCAGCGCACAGGCAGGCCCAGTAGTAGATGACATCGCCGAGCTCATCGACGAGGCCGGCTTTGTCGAGCCAGTCATCGCGCAGCAGCTTCTTGATGTGGTCGGCGACCTCGCCGGATTCGCCGGCGAGGCCGAGGCCGAGATAGGACAGCCGCTCGTTGGACGGATGCTCATCGACCTTGGCAATGCTCGCGGCCCAGACCGCATATTCATCGATCGTCATGAGCATCCCTCGCTGCGGATTTGGATCAGCCCACCACTTCGTTGACGGGCTGGAGATCGATCTCGAACGTCTCCAGGAATTTTGACGTCATGATGTAGAAGCCGACCGAGAGCTGAAGCTCGACCAGCGCGGCCGGCGTCAGTTTCGACGCGATCGCCTTGAAGGTGGCGTCCGTCGGCTTCCTCAGCTTGACGATCTCGTCGGTGAAGGCGAGTGCGGCGCGCTGCACCTCATTGAAGCAGGTCGCAGCCTGCCAGTTCTCGAGCGCCTCGTTCTGCTCGTCGGTGACGCCGACATTCTTGCCGATGCGCTTGTGCGCGACGATCTCGTACGGCGCCTCGCACAGGATGCCGGTGCGGGTGATCGCAAGCTCGCGCACGACCGGATCGAGCTCGCCCTTGTGGCGGATCGCGCCGCCGAGGCGGCAGTACTGCTCAAAATAGCTCGGTGAATGCGCCATCATCCGGAAGATGTTGGCGTGGCGGTTCTTGTCGAGGATTTCGCGGGTGCGATCGGATGCGTTGACCGGATCGCTATAGAGGATGCGGGCCATGATTTTCCTGAAGATTTCCCTAAGCCTTTGATGCTTTTTGTCATTAGCGGCGAATATTGCCCAAAACTCTATTCTTGCGCGACCGCAGGAGCAACATCATCGAGTCAAATTGCCGCCGCATTGCTGATCGACCTTGGCACAGTCGATATTCGCCGCGTGGGGACAAATCGCGGCGGATACTCGCAAGGGGTGTTCCGAGTAAAAACAATTGGCCGTCGATTGCGCTAACCACGCATCGATGAGTCACGCCCAAGTCTAGGGAGAAAAAGGCATGAAGGAAGCCACCAAGGGGGCGGCCTCGGGAGCGCTCGCGCATATGCTGGCGGTGACGGCGATGCTCGTCATCGCCAGCATATTGTTCTACGGGCGTTAGTTGCGTTGAGTTTGAGTGTTTTCGTCGTTCCGGGGTGGCGTCTCGCACAGCGCCAGGCCCAGAATCCCGTTCCAGGTTCGGTCCGTTAGGACCGCCCCCGAATGACGAATCAGGCTAAGGCCTCGTTCCGACGAAAGCGGGATGGGGCTTTAGTCTCGCAGCCCGGATTGGCTGCGCTCCATCCGGGCTACGATATCCAAGTCCCACTATTTATGTTTTGCAAAGAACGGCACGAGCTTTCCGGCGAACGGCCTGAAGCTCGCGACGACCGAATCGCCGATGGCGAGATCGTTCTCGCCGTGCGCCATCATGAGAAAGCCCTCGGCGCAATCGACCAGCAGGAGGTTATACGGCACATGCGCGCGCGTCTCGGGCGTCGCGGCGCGGCAGACGAGAGAGGTCGCATAGACCCTGCCCTTGCCGCTGGCGCGTTGCTCGCGCGGATCGGACGCACCGCAAGCCGCGCAGAAGGCGCGGTGGAAATATTGGACGTGCCCGCATGCGGTGCAGGTCTGGTAGGTGATGACCTCTTCGCCTTTGGTCCAGTCGGCCAGACTCATCGCACCCGCTCCAGGAACATGCTGACATGGGACGACAGCACGCCGCCGTCGCCGTGCAAGAGCGCGATCGAGGCATCGCGCACCTGACGATTCGCCGCCCGCCCCGTCATCTGCAAATGCGCTTCGACCAGATGCGCCATGGCGCCGCCGACGCCGCAATGGCCGTAGCTGAGCAGCCCGCCATGGGTGTTGAGCGGCATCGCGCCGTCCCGGCTGAAATGGCCTGATCGCACACGGGCAGCCGCCTCGCCGCGGCCGGCAAGGCCGAGGTCTTCCAGCAGCATCGCGAGCGTGATGGTGAAGCTGTCGTAGATCGCGGCGTAACGCACGTCGGAGATCGCAAGGCCCGTGGCCGCCTTGGCGCGCGCGATCGAGATTTCGGCGCCGAGCTCGCTCAGCGCCGGCGCGGCCGTGACATGCTGATGGGTGTGTGCCTGGGCACACCCGCGGATGCGGACGCCAGCCCCGCCGGTCCGCTCGCGGCTGATGACGAACGCGGCGCCGCCATCGGACACCGGGCAGCAATCCAGCAGCTTGAGCGGCATCGCCACCGGCTTGGAGGCCATGACGTCGGCGACCGTGATGGGATCGTGGAATTGCGCGCCGGGATGGGTGCAGGCGTGGGCGCGCATCAGCACGGCGAACTCGGCGAGGTCTTCTTCGGTCGCGCCGTATTCGTGCATGTAGCGCGTGGCGACGAGACCGTAATAGGCGGGAATGGTCGGCCCCAGCGGCACCTCGTAGTCGGGATGTCCGACCTGCGCCAGCGCCTGGATCGAGGCGTCGCGGCTCTGCCCGGTGAGGCGGTTCTCCCCGGCGACGACGAGCACATTGCGTGCAACGCCTGCATGAACGAGGTGATGGGCGAGCATCGTCATCGCAAGGCCCGTGGCGCCGCCGACCTGCACGGCATGGGCGTAGGATGGGCGAATGCCAAAATGCTCGGCGAACACGGTCGCCAGCATGATGTGCGGTGAGACGGTGGAGTAGCCGCAGAGGATGCCGTCGATCTCGGCGCGCCTGAGGCCGGCGTCGTCGAGCGCGAGTTGCGCGGCCTTGCTCATCAGGTCGAGCGAGGATGAGCCTTCGTGCTTGCCGAAAGGTGTGAGGCCGACGCCGGTGATGAAGCTCATGGTGTATCCCCGCCGTCATTCCGGGGCGCGCGCAGCGCGAGCCCGGAATCCATACTCCCGATCGTGGTTATGGATTCCGGGCTCGCGACTTCGTCGCGCCCCGGAATGACGGATGAGAGAGTCATCGCCATCTCTTCCCCCTACTCCGGCGCCATGCGCGTGACACCATCGCGGACCATCGCGGCAATTTCGTCCGCGGAGTAGCCGATCTCGCGCAAAATATCGGCGCCGTGCTCGTTGAGCCGCGGCGCCAGCCGCACAGGCTCGGCCTCGGTCTCCGACCAGCTCGCTGTCACCTTCATGCTGCGGATCGGGCCTTCGGTCGGATGCTCGACCACCGGGAAGAAGCCGGTCGCCTCGAGATGCGGATCATGCAGGATCGATGCGAGATCGTGCATCGGCATCACGGGCACGTCGGCCTTGGTCAAAAGATCGATCCACTCGGCGGTCGTGCGCGTCTCGAAAATCCGTGCGAGCTCGGCATAGACGACGTCGATATTGGCGGCGCGCCCGGCGAAGGTTGCGAATTTGGGATCGGCGCGGAGGTCGTCGCGCCCCGTCGCGTTGAAGAAATTCTCCCACTGCTTGTCGTTGTAGACGATGACGCTGAGATAGCCGTCGGAGGTCTTGTACGGCCTGCGGTCGCGCGAGAGGTGGCGGGCGTAGCCGCCTTTGTCGAGCGGCGGCTCATAGGTGAGCCCGCCCATGTGGTCGCCCATGACGAAGCCGGCCATGGTCTCGAACATGGGGATGTCGACGCGCTGGCCGCGGCCGGTGCGGTCGCGGTGCACGAGGCTGGCGCAGATCGCACCGACGGCGGTGAGGCCGACGATGCGGTCAACCAGCGCATTCGGCACGTAGCGCGGCACGCCGTCACCGGTCTGCGCCATCAGCGCCGGCAGCGCGGTCGCGCCCTGGATCAGATCGTCATAGGCGGGCTTTGCCGCATAGGGCCCGTCCTGGCCGAAGCCGAACACGCCGGCATAGACGAGGCGCGGGTTGATCTTGGAGACGACGTCGTAACCGAGCTGAAGCCGCGCCATTGCCTGCGGGCGGACATTGTAGACGAGAACGTCGGCATCCTTCAGCAGCCGCAGCACCGCCTCGCGTCCCGCGGGTTTCTTCAGGTCGAGGCAGATCGAGCGCTTGCTGCGGTTGGTGTTGAGGAACACCGGGCCCATGCCGGCATGGCGGGTCGGGCCGATCAGGCGGGTGACGTCGCCGTCGAGCGATTCCACCTTGATGACGTCGGCACCGTAGTCGCCGAGCATCTGGGTCGCATAGGGCCCCATCAGCACGGTGGTCATGTCGACGACCTTGATGCCCTTCAGCGGCCCCATTCGTTCGCTCCCGATTGCGCGGGCTCTCTGAAAGCGGCCCCGCGATTTCGGTCCAGCTAAAGGCAGCGACGCCGCGCGCGCAAGGGCGGCCGGCGTATGGCCGCATGCATAGGCCGACGCCGATGCTACTTCTTCTGGCGGGATTCGCGGATCTTGATGAGGCGGTCGAGCTCTTCGTTCTGCTGGTTGATGCGGTCGGCGATCCGCGACTCGTTCTGCTCGCCGGAGGCGGCCGCGGCCTGCTCGATCAGCTGGCGGATATTGTCCTCGATGATCGCGATGCGGTCGTTGAGTGCTTCGAGAGAAATTGAATCTTCGTAGCCATTGCTCATGATGCTTTTTCCGCAAATCAATCAGGAGCGTTAAGGTGGGCAAAGCGAAGCGTGCCCACCTTGATTTAGCGCAAGGAAACTGGTGGGCACGGCGCTTTCGCGCCTTTGCCCACCCTACGCGAGCTTACTTCAGCGGCTCCAGCACGGAGACGTAGTTGGCGACCGCCGCGCCGCCCATGTTGAAGATGCCGCCGAGCTTGGCGTTCTTGAGCTGCATGCCCTCGGGCGCCTGGCCGGCGAGCTGCATCGCGGTCATCACGTGCATGGAGACGCCGGTGGCGCCGATCGGGTGGCCCTTGGCCTTGAGGCCGCCGGACGGGTTGACCGGCAGCTTGCCGTCCTTGAGCGTCCAGCCCTCCTTGATGGCGCGGGCGCCCTGCCCCTTCGGCGTCAGGCCCATCGCTTCGTACTCGATCAACTCGGCGACGGTGAAGCAGTCATGGGTCTCGACGAAGGAGAGATCGGACAGCTGCAGGCCCGCCTTCTCCAATGCACGCTGCCAAGCAATCGTGCAGCCCTCGAACTGGAGGATGTCGCGCTTGGACATCGGCAGGAAGTCCTGGGCATGCGCGGTGGCGCGGAAGCCGATCGACTTAGCCATGCCCTTGGCGGTCTCGGCATCGGCCAGAACCAGCGCCGCGGCGCCGTCGGACACCAGCGAGCAATCGGTACGCTTCAGGGGACCGGCGACGTAGGGGTTCTTCTCGCTCTCGGCGCGGCAGAAATCGAAGCCAAAGTCCTTGCGCATCTGGGCGAAGGGATTGGCGACGCCGTTCTTGTGGTTCTTGGCCGCGATCAGCGCCAGCGCATCGGATTGGTCGCCGTATTTCTGGAAATAGGAGCTGGCGATCTTGCCGAACACGCCGGCGAAGCCGCCGACCGTGTCGCCGTCCTCGGGCAGATAGGACGCCTTGAGCAGGTTTTTGCCGATCTCCGGTCCCGGCGTGCGGGTCATCTGCTCGACACCGACGACCAGCACGATCTTGGCGGCCCCTGCGGCGATCGCGCGCAGACCCTGGTGCACGGCGGCAGAGCCGGTGGCGCAGGCGTTCTCGACGCGGGTCGCGGGCTTGAAGCGCAGCTTCGGGTCGGCCTGGAGCACCAGCGAGGCGGTAAAATCCTGCGGCGAGAAGCCGGCGTTGAAATGGCCGAGCACGATCTCGTCGACGTCGGAGGCGGAAATGCCGGCATCGGCCAGCGCCTCGTTGGCGACGCTGGTGACGAGGCTTTCGACGGTTTCGGTGTCGAACTTGCCGAACGGCGTATGCGCCCATCCGACGATGCTGGCGGTCATGGTCTCTTCTCCCTGGGGTCTCTTAGCCCTGAGCTAAGTCTTAGCCCAGGGATGGCAAGACTTCACGCAGGTTTAAGGGCCTGGAGGGTGCGCTGGCAGATGGCAGTTATGCCGGCCCAGTTCCCCGCCCTGATCTCGGCCGTCGGGCACAGCCAGGAACCGCCGACCGCAATCACATTGGGCTCGGCAAGCCAGCTCGCTGCATTGGCTTCGCCGACCCCGCCCGTCGGGCAGAACCGCACGTTCGGGAACGGCCCGCCGAGGGCGCGCAGGCCCTTGATGCCGCCGGCCTGCTCGGCGGGGAAGAATTTTGCCACGTCGAAGCCGTGCGACAGCGCCAGCATCAGTTCGGAGGCGGTGGCGATGCCCGGCGCGAACGGCAGGGAGCTGTGGGCGGCGGCCGCGAGGAGATCGGGGGTCAGGCCCGGGCTGATTCCGAAGGCGACGCCGAGCTTCTCGACCCGGGTGAAGTCGGCCGGATTGAGGATCGTGCCGATGCCGACGACCGCCTCGGGGACCGCGGCCATCATCGCCCGCGCCGCCTCGATCGCAACGGGGGTGCGCAGGGTCACCTCCAGCGTGCGGACGCCGCCGGCCACCAGCGCACGCGCCAGCGGCACGGCGTCCTGGATCCGCTCGATGGTGAGGACGGGAATGACGGTCGCGGCCTTGAACAGCGCGACGAGGTGGTTCTGTTGGGCAGTGGTGGGCATGTTGATCGCTTCTTTACTTGGTCGCCTGGCGCGAGGTCGCCGGCCGGTGCCGCTTCTTCGGGGGCATGGCATAGCCCGGAATGATGGCGCCGGGATAGCAGATCACGAGACTGGCGAGGCGATGGCCGGCCTGGGCGGCCTCGACCGGTTCCGACCCGGCAAGCCGCGCCGCGATATAGGCCGCGGCGAAGCTGTCGCCGGCCGCGGTGGTGTCGACGACCGGCTTGGTCATGGGCTCGGCCCGGACCTCGTGGGTCCCGCCGGGAAAGCGCAGCAGGCTCACCGGCTCGGCCAGCCGGAACACCAGCTCAGGCGTGGGGATACGCGCCATCAGCTGCTCATGGCTCTCGCCGGGGTAGAGCGCGAGCAGATCCTCGGTCGAGGTCAGCACGATGTCGGCGGCCGCAAACGCAGTGGCGAACACCTCGCGCGCGACGTCGCGATCGGGCCAGCCGCGCGCGCGGAAGTTGGTGTCGAACACGAAGCGGGTGCCGAGCAGGCGCGCCCGCTTGATCGCCGCGAACAGGCGATCGCGCCCCGGAGCATCGTAGATCGAGAGCGTGATCGCGGAGAGATAGACGATGTCGTAGCTCATCAGCGAGTTGAGCAGCTCGTCGGTCTCCGGCAGGCTCATCAGCTGGCGCGCCGCCGCACTGTCGCGCCAGTGGAAGAACTGGCGCTCGCCCTTGGCATCCGTCTGGATCATGTAGAGGCCGGGAAGCTTGCCCGGCAGCCGCGCGACGCGGCGGGTGCCGACGCCCTCTGCATTCCAGGCTGCGATCATCTCATCACTGAGCGCATCGTCTCCGAGCGCGGTGAGATAGTCGACCTTGACCTCGAGCCGGGCCAGATACACGGCCGTGTTGAGGGTGTCGCCGCCGAAGCCGCGCGAGTACAGGCCGCCGCCCTGCCCGGCCTGCCCACCTTGGGCCTGCCGGAGCTCGACCATGCATTCACCGATGCAAGCAACGCTCGCCATCGTCATATCCACGCTGTTCATCTGATAGCTCAGGCGACGAAGTTGCCGCCGAGCTCGTCTTCGATGTGAATGCGGATGATGTCGTCGAAGGATTTTTCTTCGGTGGTGAAGCCGAGCTCGCGCGCGCGCTTGGCCTCGAAATTGCGCGGCCAGCCGCCGACGATGCCGACGATGAACGGATCGAGCTCGTGCTTGATGCGCGCGGCGACCTTGTCGCCGGCGACGCGCCGGAGCGCTGCGATCTGCTCGCCGACCGTGGCCGAGAAGCCGGGCATGGTCAGGTTGCGGCGCGGGCCGACCTTGGCGAGATCCATGGTGCCGGCATGGAGCAGGAAGCCGACCGCCGAGCGCGGCGTGGCGTGCCAGTGGCGGACGTCCTCGGACACCGGAAGGATCGCCTCCTTGCCGGCCAGCGGCTCGCGCAGGATGTTGGAGAAGAAGCCCGATGCCGCCTTGTTGGGCAGGCCGGGCCGGATGCAGATGGTCGGCAGGCGGATGCCGATGCCGTCGAGGAAGCCGCGGCGCGAATAGTCGGCGAGCAGCAATTCGCCGATCGCCTTCTGGGTGCCGTAGCTGAGCAGCGGGGTGTGGAAGAACTCGTCGCCGATCGCATCCGGGAACGGCGCGCCGAACACCGCGATGGAAGACGTGAACACGACGCGCGGCTTGTAGCCGCCGCCGGCGAGGCGGATGGCGTCGAGCAGCATCCGCGTGCCGTCGAGATTGATGCGGTAGCCCTTGTCGAAATCGAGCTCGGCCTCACCCGACACGATCGCGGCGAGATGGAAGATCACGTCGGGGCGGCCGGCGATCAGCTTCTCGGCCGCGCCCGGGACCGCGAAATCGCCCGAGACGGTCTCGACGGGGAAGCCGGCCTTCTCCGGCTTCTTCGGCTCGACCACGTCATGCATAGTCAATTTGGTGATGTCGCTCTTGCCGAGCCGGCCGTCGCGCAGCAGCCGTTCACACAATTTACGGCCGACCATGCCGGCGGCGCCCAGAACCAGAATGTGCAAGAGCCTACTCCTTCTTATTGGCCGGAACGCGCCGCTACTGGCGCGCTCTCAAGGCGGGCCCCGCTGGTCATTCCTTCACGGCGCCGGTCATCGCCGAGACATAATGCTCCACGAAGAAGGCGTAAAGGATGACGAGCGGCAGCGAGCCGGCCAGGGCTCCCGCCATGAGCGACCCCCAGCGATAGATGTCACCGTCCACGAACTCGTTGACGATCGCGACCGGCACCGTCTTGTTGCTGGTCGACTGCAGGAAGGTCAACGCGTAGATGAACTCGTTCCAGCACAGCGTGAAGCAGAAGATGAAGGCCGAGATCAGGCCGGGAATCGCGAGCGGCAGCACGATCTTGATCAGGATCTGCCAGCGGCTCGCCCCGTCGATCAGCGCGCATTCCTCAAGCTCGAACGGGATGGTCTTGAAATAGCCCATCAACAGCCAGGTCGAGAACGGGATCAGGATCGTCGGATAGGTCAGAATCAGCGCCAGCGGCGAATCGAACAGGCCGTACTGGAACACGACGGTGGCGAGCGGAATGAACAGGATCGACGGCGGCACCAGATAGGCGAGGAAGATCAGCCCGCCGACCAGATTGGCGCCCTTGTAGCGCAAGCGCACAATGGCATAGGCCGCGAGTACAGATGCGATGATCGAAAGCACCGTCGCACAGACGGCCACGTACATCGTGTTCCAGAGCCAGTGCGGGTAGTAGCTCTCGAACAGCAGCTTGTGGAAGTGCTTGAACGTCGGATTCCAGGTCCAGAACGGATTGTACCTGTCGAGATCGAGCAGTTGATCATCGGGTTTCACCGACGTCAGCGCCATCCAGTAGAACGGGAACAGCAGAACGATGACGATGATCGCGAGCGGCAGATAGAGCGTCACGAGCCGGCGCGGCACCGACTGCAGGTAGCTCATGCCCTCGCTGTGATCGGCCGTAGGCGCCGAGCCCGACAGCACATTCTTGAGATCGATGGATCTGGTGGGCAGGTCAGTCATTGCTCTCTCCCTGCTGCCATTTCCGGCGCTGCAATCCGAACCATGAGACCATGATCGCGGCGAGCAGGAACGGAATCATGGCGCTGGAGATCGCCGCGCCCTCGCCCAGCTGCCCGGCGATGATCGCGCGCTGGTACGACAGGGTCGCCATCAGATGGGTGGCGTTGACCGGGCCGCCGCGGGTCATGGCCCAGATCAGCTGGAAGTCGGTGAAGGTGAACAGCACCGAGAAGGTCATCACGACAGCGATGATCGGCGTCAGCAGCGGATAGGTGATGTACCGGAAATTCTGCCAGCGCGTGGCGCCGTCGAGCGTTGCTGCTTCATAGAGCGACGGCGACACCGTCTGCAGGCCCGCGAGCAGCGTGATCGCCACGAACGGCACGCCGCGCCAGATATTGGCGAAGATCACGCAGATGCGTGCCCAGGTCGTGTCGCCGAGGAAATTGATGTTCTGGTTGATCAGTCCGAGGTGCTTCAGCGACCAGGAGATGATGGAGAATTGCGAGTCGAAGATCCACCAGAACGCCAGCGCCGAGAGCACCGTTGGCACGATGAAGGGGATCAGGACCATCGCGCGCAACATCGCCTTGAAAGGCATGTTCTCGTTCAGCAACAGCGCGAGATAAAGCCCGATCGCGAATTTGAGGGCGCTGGCGACGAAGGTGTAGAGCAGCGTGTTGAACACCGACAGCCAGAAGATGCTGTCGTCCCACAGCCACTCATAGTTCTCGGTCGCGATGAAGTGCCCCACCCTGCCGATGCGGGTGTCTGTGAAGGACAGCCAGATGCCGAGCCCCAGCGGATAGGCCAGGAAGAAGATCAGGAACGCCATGGCCGGCACCATGAACCAGAAGCCGAGCCAGTTGCGATTGTGTTTGAGCTGGGTCCAGGCGCTGTCCTCGCTCATCTGAGGCTTGGCCCGGGGAATTGCGACATCAGCCATGCCCGATATCCCTGATCGAAATGTTGACGAGCGGGCGGCCGGAAGGCCGCCCGCCCCGTGACGTCAGCGATAGATGCGCTTCAGCTGGCGCTCGGCTTCCGTCATCGCGCCCTTCGCATCCTTGGCGCCGGTGCAGTAGTTGGCGAACATGTCGACGACGATGAAGTCGGCGATCGCGGTCGCCGCCTTCTCACCGACCGTGCCGATGCCGGAGGCCGGCAGCGTGCGCTTGGAAGCCTGCGAGAACACGGCGTTCTTCGGATCGGCGGTCCAGATCGGCGCCGACTCGTAGGCGTTCAGGGTCTGCGTGAGATAGCCCTGCGCGCCGTCCAGCCACTTCTCGTAGTTCTCCTTCTCCAGCATGAAGGCGATGAAGGCCTTCGACGCATTCGGATATTTGGTGAAGTTGAAGGCGAGGATCGGCAGCGCGAGCTGCAACTCGGTCGGCTTGCCGATCGGGCCGACCGGCCAGAGCGCGTGATAGGTATCCTCGGCAAGCTCTTTCTTGGACGCGTCGGTCTTGGCCGCCACGTAGATCGAGATGCCGTTCGCCGTGCAATAGAGCTCGCCGGCGAGGTACGCCTTGTTGTTGGAGGAATCGTTCCAGGACGGGGTGCCCGGAATGAAGCTCTCGTAGAGCGCCTTGCAATATTCCAGCGCCTTCGCCGTCTCCGGCGAATTGATGATGATCTTGTCGTTCTGGTCGACCGTGTAGGCCCCGTGGCCCCACAGCACCCAGTGCAGCCACGAATTGCCATCGCCCGAGGCATGTCCGAGCGCGAAGCCGGCCGGGGTGTTGTTGGCCTTGAGCGCCTTGCACATCTCGAGGAAGCCCGGGAAGTCCTTCGGGAATTCCTTGAAGCCGGCCTTGTCGAGCGCCGACTTGCGGTAGGTCATATAACCGCCGTTGGTCGCGACGGGAATGCCGAGCCAGTCGTCACCGAGCTTGCAGGTCTTGGCCGCCGCATCGGTCCAGCCGCCATATTTCTTGCCGAGGTAATCGGCGACGTCGTTCATCTTCAGGACTTTGGTGGGGAAGAGCTGCGGCAGCGTGTGCAGACCCCAGGCGAGATCGAGTCCCGAGCCGGTATTGGCCGCAACCGAGGCCTTCGGCTGCACGTCCTCGAAGGACTCGCTGAACACGTTCATCTCGGTGCCGGTCGCGGTCTTGAACGCCGCCACCATCGCGTTGAACGCATCGTCTTCCGCCGGCACGAAGCGCTTCCACCGCATCACGGTCAGCTTGGCGCCCGGCTCCGCCTTCCAGGGCGCGCTCTGCGCCCAGGCCTTGGCGAAGTCGAACAGTGCCGGACCGGTCAGCATGCCGGTCGCGGCCAGAGCCGTTCCGCCTTGAAGCAGAGTCCGGCGGGTAAAGTCTTGCATGTCGTCCTCCCTGTGATTCTTTTTTCTTCTTGGTCTTTTACGCGTTGAGGCGTTTGCCTGTCGCGTCGTCGAATAAATGAACCAGCGACGGATCTGGCTTCAGCCGGACCTTGTCGCCCGGGTTGAACTGGTGGCGCTCGCGGAACACCGCAACGACCTGCTCGCCGCCGACCTTGGCGAACACCTGCGTCTCCGAGCCGGTCGGCTCGACCACGATGATCTCGGCCTCGGCGCCGTCATCGGCGATGGTGAAGTGCTCGGGCCGCACGCCGTAGACCGCGGGACGGCCGTCGGACGCCGCCGGCGCGTTCTTGAGCGGCAGCTTGACGCCGTTCGGCCCCTCGAACGTCGCAACGCCGTTGACGCGCACGTGGCCCTTGAGGAAGTTCATGGCGGGCGAGCCGATGAAGCCGGCGACGAACTGGTTGTCGGGCTTGTCGTAGAGCTCGAGCGGCGTGCCCATCTGCTCGACGATGCCGTCATGCATGACGACGATCTTGTCGGCCATAGTCATGGCCTCGATCTGGTCGTGGGTGACGTAGACCGTGGTCGTCTTCAGCCGCTGGTGCAGTTCCTTGATCTCGGTGCGCATGGCGACGCGCAGCTTGGCATCGAGGTTCGACAAGGGCTCGTCGAACAGGAAGACCTGCGGATCGCGGACGATGGCGCGGCCCATGGCGACGCGCTGGCGCTGACCGCCGGAGAGCTGGCGCGGATAGCGATCGAGCAGCGGCGACAGTGCGAGGATCTCGGCGGCGCGCTTGACGCGCTTGTTGATCTCGTCGGAGCTCGCGTTCCGCAACTTCAGCGAGAAGCCCATGTTGTCGGCGACCGTCATGTGCGGATAGAGCGCGTAGTTCTGGAACACCATCGCAATGTCCCGCTCCTTGGGCTGGACATTGTTGACGACGCGGTCGCCGATCGAGATCGTGCCGGAGGTGATGTTCTCGAGACCGGCGAGCATGCGCAGCAGCGTCGACTTGCCGCAGCCGGAGGGGCCAACCAGGACGACGAACTGGCCGTCCTCGATCGGGATCGTCACGCCGTGCAGGACTTCAAAATTGCCGAACGATTTCCGCACGTCGCGGATTTGCACAGACGACATCTAGCTCCCTCCTCGAAAGTCCACGACGCCTCTAGCGCCGCGACCGTCTTGTTTTTCAGACTTCGCCAACCCGAAGCCCGAACCTAGCAGGCGACATTGTCGGCAGTTTGTGCGGTTTTGGCAATTTGTCTTTGGTTAGTCGCTGCTGGTAGCGCTGTCAACGATCCTTTGGTTTCGACATTGGCTATGCTAAAGAGCAGCAAATGGGTCGAAAACGCACCAAGTCAGGCAAAATCCGGCTGGCCGAAGTCGCCGAGCTTGCCGGCGTCAGCCCGATCACCGCGTCCCGCTTCTTCCGTAATCCGGAGGCGCTGTCGGTCGCCAAGCGGACGCGGGTCGAGAGCGCGGCCAAGGAGCTCGGCTACGTGCCGAACCTGGCGGCACGGGCGCTCGCCTCGCAGCGCACCGAAGTGATCGGCGTCTTGATCCCCTCGCTCACCAACAACGTGTTCTCGGACGTGCTGCGCGGCATCTATGACGCCTCCGAGGGCGGCCGCTACTCGATCCAGTTGTCCAACACGCGCTACAGCATCCTCCAGGAGGAGAAGCTGCTGCGCCTGTTTCTGGCGCAGAAGCCGGCCGGGCTGATCGTGACCGGCATCGACCAGACCGCGGAATCGCGCGCGATGCTGGAGGCGGCCGACTGCCCGATCGTGCAGATCATGGAGATCGGGCCCAATCCGGTCGACATGATGATCGGCTTTTCGCACTATGATGCAGCCCGCGCCGCGGTCGCGCACCTGTTCGCGCAAGGCCACCGCAAGATCGGCTTCGTCGGCGCGCGCATGGATCCCAGGGTGCAGCGGCGGCTGGACGGATATGTCTCGGCCATGAAGGATGCCGGCCTGTTCGAGCAGCGCCTCGTCGTCACCACGGCGACGCCGACCTCGGTGACGCTCGGCGGCGCCCTGTTCACCGATCTCTTGGCGCGGGAGCCCGGCCTCGATGCGGTGTTCTGCGCCAATGACGACCTCGCGCTCGGCGTGCTGTTCGAATGCCGGCGCCGGGAGATCGCGGTGCCCGAGCAGATCGCGATCGTCGGCTTCAACGATCTCGAATTCATGGCCTCCGCCGTCCCTACGCTCACCAGCGTGCGCACCAACCGCTACGAGATGGGCAAAACCGCCGCCACCATGCTGATCGATGCGATCGACGGACGGCGGCCGGAGCAGCCGGTGCTCGATCTCGGCTTCAAGGTGATCGAGCGGCAAAGCTCGTCGGCGCGGCATTCGGACAATCGGCCAGCCGCATCTGGCGGGGCCGCCGCGAACAAAATGGTAGCGTTACCAAGCGGCCATGACTAGTATCGGACTTGTGAGGAAACGACCCGCCAACGGGCAGGCCCATCGTCGCTCACATCGTTGGGCATCGCACAAGCCGACACCACAAGACGGACGCCAGTGCGTTTGCATTGCAGGAGAAACCAATGACAAAAAAGCCAACCAATGGGCACGCGGGCGCCGGTAACGGCACGCGCCGCCACCTCCGCTCGCAGGAATGGTTCAACAACCCGCATAATCCGGGCATGACCGCGCTCTATATGGAGCGCTACCTGAACTACGGCCTCACCCGCGCCGAGCTCCAGTCCGGCAAGCCGATCATCGGCATCGCCCAGACCGGCAATGACCTCTCCCCCTGCAACCGGCACCATATCGAGCTGGCGCACCGCGTCCGCGAAGGCATCCGCGAGGCCGGCGGCATCGCGATGGAATTCCCGACCCACCCGATCCAGGAGACCGGCAAGCGCCCGACCGCGGCGCTCGACCGCAATCTCGCCTATCTTGGCCTGGTCGAGATCCTCTACGGCTATCCGCTCGATGGCGTCGTACTCACCACCGGCTGCGATAAGACCACGCCGGCCTGCATGATGGCCGCCGCAACCGTGAACCTGCCAGCGATCGTGCTGTCGGGCGGCCCGATGCTGAACGGCTGGCACGCCGGCGAGCGAACCGGCTCCGGCACCATCGTCTGGAAGTCGCGCGAGCGGCTTGCCGCCGGCGAGATCGACTATGAGGAGTTCATGGAGATCGTGGCCTCCTCGGCGCCGTCGGTCGGCCACTGCAACACCATGGGCACGGCTTCGACCATGAACGGCCTCGCCGAGGCGCTCGGCTTCTCGCTGCCGGGCTGCGCGGCGATCCCCGCCCCTTACCGCGAGCGCGGCCAGATCGCCTACGAGACCGGCAAGCGCATCGTCGAGATGGTCTGGGAAGACCTGAAGCCTTCGGACATCCTGACCCGCAAGGCGTTCGAGAACTGCATCGTGATCAATTCGGCGATCGGCGGCTCGACCAATGCGCCGATCCACATCAACGCGCTGGCCCGCCACATCGGCGTCGAGCTGTCTATCGACGACTGGCAGAAGCACGGTCATGACGTGCCGCTGCTGGTCAACATGCAGCCGGCCGGCTTCTATCTCGGCGAGGAATTCCACCGCGCCGGCGGCGTGCCGGCCGTGGTCCGCGAATTGATGAACCACAAGCGCATCCACGAGGACGCGCTCACCGTCAACGGCCGCGGCATCGGCGAGAACTGCAAGGATGCGCCCAAGCCCGACAACGACGTGATCCGGGCCTACGACAAGCCGCTGGTGAAGGACGCCGGCTTCCTGGTACTCAAGGGCAACCTGTTCGATTCCGCGATCATGAAGACCTCCGTGATCTCCAAGGAATTCCGCGACCGCTATTTGAGCAACCCGAAGGACCTCAACGCCTTCGAAGGCCGCGCCATCGTCTTCGAGGGTCCGGAGGATTATCACGAACGGATCGACGACGCCTCGCTCGACATCGACGAGCACTGCGTGCTGTTCATCCGCGGCACCGGCCCGATCGGCTACCCCGGTGGCGCCGAGGTCGTGAACATGCAGCCGCCGGCGGCGCTGATCAAACGCGGCATCCTGTCCCTGCCCTGCATCGGCGACGGCCGCCAGTCCGGCACCTCGGGCTCGCCCTCGATCCTGAACGCCTCGCCGGAAGCCGCCGCCAATGGCGGGCTTGCGGTCCTCAAGACCGGCGACAAGGTGCGCATCGACCTCAACAAGGGCAGCGCCAACATCCTGATCTCGGACGAGGAGCTGAAGAAGCGCCACGCCGAGCTGAAGGCCAATGGCGGCTTCAAGCATCCGCCGAACCAGACGCCGTGGCAGGAGATCTATCGCAACACCGTCGGCCAGCAATCGACCGGTGCCTGCATGGAGCTCGCCACGCGCTATCAGAACGTCGCCGGCACCTTTGGCGTGGCGCGGGATAATCACTAGCAGCCACACCGTCATTGCGAGCGAAGCGAAGCAATCCAGAGATTTGTCCGCAGAGGCAGTCTGGATTGCTTCGTCGCTTCGCTCCTCGCAATGACGTGGGGCTGGCATTCTAATGAACACAAGGGAGAACAAAATGGCAGATCGCCTCAAGGGAAAGCGCGCCGTCGTCACGGCTGCGGCAGCAGGCATCGGGCGTGCATGCGCCATCGCATTCGCGCGTGAAGGCGCAACCGTCATCGCCACCGACATCAACGAGGCCGGCATCGCTGGCCTGACCAAGGAAGGCATCGCCGAAGTGGCAAAGCTCGACGTCCGCAACACCGCCGACGTCAACGCCTTTGCCAAACGCGTCGGCAAGATCGACATCCTGCTCAACGCGGCTGGCTTCGTGCATCACGGCACCATCCTGGAGTGCTCGGAAGAAGACTTCGACTTCTCCTTCGACCTCAACGTCAAGTCGATGCACCGGACCATCAAGGCCTTCCTGCCCGACATGATCGCGGGCGGCGGCGGCAGCATCGTCAACATCTCGTCCTGCGCGGCCTTGAGGCCGCCGGCGAACCGTTATGTCTACAGCTCGTCGAAGGCCGCGGTGTCGCTGCTGTCGCGCGCGGTCGCGCTCGACTTCATCACCAAGGGCATCCGCTGCAACTCGATCTGCCCCGGCACCGTCGAGACGCCCTCGATGCTCGACCGCGCCGCCGCGCAAGGGCCCCAGGGCAAGGAGATGTTCATCTCGCGCCAGAAGATGGGCCGCCTCGGCACCGCCGAGGAGATCGCATCCATGGCCGTCTATCTCGGCAGCGACGAGAGCGCCTTCACTACCGGCGTCGATCTGGTCGTCGACGGCGGTTACATGCTCTGACGCCAGGGGCACCCGGCATGAACAAGATCGATCTCAATGGCCGTACCGCCGTCGTCACCGGCGGTGCGCAGGGCTTTGGCCGCGCCATCGCCGAGCGCTTCGTTGCCTCCGGCGCCAAGGTCGCGATCTGGGATTTTGACGCGGCGCTGGCCGAGAAGACCGCGAAAGAGATCGGCGACAACGTCCGCGTCTTCAAGGTCGACGTCACCGACACCGCTGAAGTCGAGCAGGCCCGCGATGCGACGCTGGCCGCCTTCGGCAAGATCGACATCCTCGTCAACAATGCCGGCATCGCCGGCGTCAACAAGCCGGTCTGGGAGACCGATCTCGAGGAATGGCGGAAAGTCCTGCGCATCAACCTCGACGGCCCCTTCATCTGCTGCAAGGCCATCGTGCCTGAAATGCTCAAGCGGAAATACGGGCGGATCGTGAACATCGCCTCGATCGCCGGCAAGGAAGGCAATCCGAACGCCTCGCATTATTCGGCGTCCAAGGCCGGCTTGATCGCGCTGACCAAATCGCTCGGCAAGGAGCTCGCCGCGCATGACATCCTGGTGAATGCGGTGACGCCGGCCGCGGCGAAGACCGCGATCTTCGACCAGATGACGCAGCAGCATATCGACTTCATGCTGTCAAAGATCCCGAAAGCGCGCTTCGTGCAAGTCGAAGAGCTCGCCGCGATGGTGAGCTGGCTCGCATCCGAAGATTGTGCCTTCTCCACCGGCGCAGTGTTTGATATTTCGGGTGGACGGGCGACCTACTGAGGCATGGGCCGCCCGAGGGGGCGGACCATGCAATTTCGGCGACGGGACTTCGTGAAGCTCGCAGCGGGCGCGCTGCCGCTGCTGTCGTGCCCAGCGCTGGCGCAACTCGCGCCCAACCCGCCGAGCATCCGCCCGCCCTCGCCGGCCGAGCGCGGCGCCATGGCGCGGCTCGCGCGCAGCTTCATGGACAAATACGACGTGCCGGCGCTGTCCTTTGCGATCGGCTATGCCGGCACTGTCGTCCACGAGGATGCCTTCGGGCTTGCCGACCGCGAGCGCAACGAGACCGTGACGCCGCGACATCTGTTCCGGATCGCCAGCGTCAGCAAGATGATCACCTCGGTCGCGATGTTCCGCCTGATCGAGGAGAACCGTCTCAAGCTGACCGATCGCGTGTTCGGCCCAGGCGCTTTGCTCGGCACCGATTACGGGCAGCCGCCCTACTCTGCCGGCATCGACCAGATCACGCTCGAGCATCTGTTGACCCACACTGGCGGCGGCTGGAGCAACGACAACCGCGATCCCATGTTCACCCATCCGCGGATGGATCATGCCGAGCTGATCGCCTGGACGCTCGCCAACCGGCCGCTGGACCGGCCGCCGGGCCAGCATTACGCCTACTCCAATTTCGGCTATTGCGTGCTGGGGCGCGTGATCGAGAAGCTCACCGGCCAGCTCTATGCCGAGCACGTCCGCAGCGAGGTGCTGGCGCGCTGCGGCGTCACCGACATGACGATAGCGGGCAACACGCGCGACCAGCGCCAGGCCGGCGAAGTCGCCTATTACGGCCAGGGCGAAAGCCCCTACGACATGAAAGTGCGGCGGATGGATTCCCATGGCGGCTGGATCGCGACCCCGTCGGATCTCGTCCAGTTCCTGATGCATGTCGACGGCTACACCAGGCCCGCGACCATCCTGCGGCCGCACACCATCCAGGTCATGACCACCGCACCCAGCTATAGCCCGGACTATGCCAAGGGCTTCTGTGTCAACAAGTCAGGCAATTGGTGGCACAATGGCAGCCTGCCGGGCACGAGCACGATCGCCGTGCGCACCCATGGCGGCTTCTGCTGGGCTGCCTTCACCAACACCAGACGCGGGAATTCCAACATGGATGGCGATCTTGACGATCTCAACTGGAGCATGGCGCGCCAGGTCGGCGAATGGCGGGTGGCCTGAGCCATGATCCGGGAAGGTGGATGCCTGTGCGGCGCGGTGAGGTTCAAGGCGGAGGGCGAGCCGCTCAACGTCCGCATCTGCCATTGCCGCTTGTGCCAGAAGGCGATGGGCTCGCCGTTCTTCGCCCGCGCGCAGTTCGACCAGCGCGCACTGACGGTCGAGGGCGAGACCGAGCGCTATGCGTCGTCCGAGAACATCGACCGCGTCTTCTGCAAGCGCTGCGGCACGCGCCTGTTCGCCTGGCGGCGCAATGGCACGCTCGCCGGTGTCTCGCTTGCGACCTTCGATGATCGCAACGCCTTTACGCCGACCGAGCACATCTGGGTGAGCGAGAAGCTCGCCTGGCTGAAGCTCGATGACGGTCTGGTGCAATATCCGGGGACCATCCCGACGTGAGGTCGCGATCAGCCTGAGGCGCCGGCCGCTTCAACGCGCCGGCCCGTCGTGGTCGCAATCCAGATTCCGGCAAACACCGCGACGATGCCGGCCGCGAGATTCCACCGCAGCGGTTCGTGCAGCAACCAGGCGCCGACCAGCGAGGCCGTGATCGGGTTGACCGTCACCGAGATGGCGACGCGCGTCGGCGTCGTCCGCTCCAGCGCGAAGGCCCAGAGATAGAAGGTCAGCGCCGCGCCGAACGCGCCGAGATATGACGCCGCCAGCCATTGCGGCGCGCCGAAGCTTGCGACCGGCGCAAAACTGCCGCGGCCATACGAGAGCAGGATGAGGCAGGCCGCGCCCGCCGCCATGCTCATGGTGGTGAAAGCGATCGGGCTGGAGCGGCGGATCAGCGGCTTCGACCAGATGCCGTAGAGCGCCATGCATAGCGCAGCCGCCATCATCAGGAGATCGCCGCGCCAGGCACCCGGCGGCGCCGAGGTCAGGTCGGTGAGCAGCGCAACCGCAACACCCAGAGTCGCGATCACGACACCGATCGATTTACGCCAGGTCAGGGCTTCGGCACCGAGTGCGGCTCCGATCACGAGCGACAGCAGGGGAAGCGTCGACAGTGCGAGCGCGCCACGCGCGGCCGTCGTGAAGATCAGCGAGGCGTTGAACAGGATCGGGAACACGGCGAAGAACAGAATGCCGAGGGCGAAGGCGGCCGGCCAGTCGCCACGCCCCGGCCAGCGATCACCGCGCAGCAGCGTCAGCGGCAGCAGCAGGAGAACGCCGATGCCGAACCGGAACGAGCCGATCGCGAGCGGGTCGATGCTGCCCACGAGGTACCGCGTGGCGCCGATCGAGGTGCCGCCAAGGCCGCTCGACAGCACCGCGGCCAGAACGCCAAAAGTCTCGCCCACGCTCCCTCCCCGACTGCTTTGCGGGCGAGCATATGAGACGCGCCGAAACAGGGAATGGAATTTCTGTCATGCCAGGATAAGTTTTCATCATGATCGCACCTGTTCTCGATCCCGACCTGCTGAAGGCGTTTGTCGCCGTTGCCGAACATCGCTCGTTCACACGCGCTGCCGCGACGCTCCACCGCACGCAATCGGCGGTGAGCGTCCAGATCAAACGCCTGGAGGAGCGGCTTGGTGCAAGGCTGTTTCAACGTACCAGGGCGGGCGTCGTGCTGACCGCAGCAGGCGACGAACTCCTCGTCTATGCGAGGCGCCTTCTCGACCTCAATGCGGAAGCAATCGGCGCACTCCGCGCACGCAAGCACGAAGCCGTGGTCCGCCTCGGCGTGATGGACGATTACGGCACGATCGTCATTCCGCCCTTGCTCGCGCGCTTTGCCAAAAGCCATCCGGACGTCAGGGTCGAGATCGAGACCGGGTTGACCGCGACCATGCCAGCAAGGCTCGGCGAGGCCTATGACCTCGTCATCGCCATGCATCCGGAAGGACAAGGCGCTGGCGAGCTGCTGCGGCGCGAGCAGGCGGTGTGGGCGGCGGGCGCGTCCTATCCAGCCGGAGCGCGCGATACGCTGCCGGTCGCACTCTATCCGCCAGGCTGCCTGTTCCGGCAATGGGCCGCGGAGGCGCTGGATGCCGCCGGCCGGCCCTGGCGGCTCGCCTTTGTCAGCCGCACGCTGGCGGCGGTAGAAGCGATTGCGGCGCAGGGCCTCGCGATTACGGTGGTGAAAGCCGGCACCCTGCCCGCCAGCCTGCATAGCCTGTCGGACGGCCTGCCGCCGTTGCCTGCGGCAGACATCCGCCTGCACCGCGCACGCAACCTGTCGCGTGCCGGCGGCCTGCTGGCGGATCATCTACAGCTTGGGATTTCGCAACCAGCGCCCCATATCCTGCCCTGACGCGTTGCCTCACCACCGGATTGGCCGGGTTGGCTGCAAGGCCACGAGGCGCAAACCGGGATCGACGAGCCGTGAACATTTCCTTTTATGACATTTCGGTTTGGGTGCTGCCGCTGGTGCTCGCCATCACCTTTCACGAGGCCGCGCACGCCTTCGTCGCGCACCGTCTCGGCGACAACACAGCCGCGCAGCTCGGCCGCGTCAGCTTCAACCCGATCAGGCACATCGACCCGTTCGGCACCCTGATCCTGCCGGCGATGCTGCTGTTTGCGCATTCGCCGTTCCTGTTCGGCTATGCCAAGCCGGTGCCGGTCAATTTCCGCAAGCTCAACCATCCGAGGCTCGATATGGTCTGGGTGGCGCTGGCTGGCCCTGCCACCAACATCCTGCTGGCGCTCGCGGCCGCGCTTGCCCTGCACGCCCTGCCCTTCGCGCCTACCGGCGCGGCGCAATGGATCTTCGACAACCTCAAGAACGCGCTCCTGATCAACGCGGTCCTGGCGGTGTTCAACATGATGCCGATCCCGCCGCTCGACGGCGGCCGCGTCGCGGTCGGGCTGCTGCCGCGACCACTCGCTTTGCCCTTGGCCCGACTCGAGCCGTTCGGCATGCTGATCCTGATCGGCCTCTTGATCCTGCTGCCGCTGGCGGGCTCGCAGTTCGGTCTAAATCTTGATGTTATTTCAGCAATACTGCGGACGTTGACCGGATATGTGATTCAGGCTGTTCTCTTCCTGACCGGCAATGCGTAGTTGACTGAACACCCGAATTCCAGCCGAAGGGCCAGAGGCCGACTTGGTCAAAGCTGCCGATATGCTGATCGCGCGACGCGCGGACACCCGTGCCCGCGCCGATTTTGCCACCTGGAAGATGATGGCCAAGCTCAACGGGGCGTCCGCGCTGCCTCCAGACGCCCAGGAGTTCCTCGCCAGCTACAAGAACCTGCTGGCGCGGATGAGCGAGGGTGAAGCCACCGAGGCCACCATCGGCGCGATCTACAAGGCCTACTATGCCGAGATGGGCGGTGCGGGAACCGCGCCCGACGTCCGCCCCCGCCAAGCCGAGCCTGCCGCGGACAATGTTACCGCGTTCCGGCGCCCGGCGCCGAAGCCGAAGAAGGTCAGCTTTTTCGGGGCGGCGACCGCCAGCGGAACCCAGAAGCGGCCGCTGCCGGTGGCGCTGATTTTCGCCTGCCTGGTGGTGGTCTATGTCGGGATCAGGCTCTACTGGCGCTGAGCCGTCTTCTTTTTCTTCGCGTCCGGCGGCGTGAAGATGATGTAAACCGTGCGCTCGAATCGATCTTCGGTCAGCTTGGCTGGCGGCTGCGGAATGGGATCGGACTTGCGGACGATCGAGACCGCGGCCGCGTCGTAAGCTGCATCCCCCGAGGACTCCACAACATCCACCGACAGCACGTTGCCCTTCCGGTTGATCGCGAAGCTGACCTTGACCTTCTGGTTATTGGGCTGCTTGCCTTCCGGGTTGATCTTGTGCAGCGCGAGGTGCGCGCTGATCTTGCGGTTCCAGTCGGCTGTCAGCTGCAGGATATCCTTGCCGATGCCGATGATTGGCGCCATCGCCTTCTCGGCCTCGCGCGCGGCGTCTTCAAACGTTTGACGAGTCTGGTCAATCTGCTTTTGCGCCGCCTCCATGGCCGGAGTTTCAACGGCTGCAATCTTGGGGTCTTCCTCCTGCTCCTTCTTCGCCTTGTTTTCGCTGACGAGACGATCGGGATCCTCGGCCTGTTGCGGCCGATCCTGGGGGAGCTCCGTCTCCACCGTTTCGGCCTTCTGCTGCGGCAGCTCAGGGCGCTCTTCTTGCGCTTCAGAGTCGGTGGGCCCAGTCGGTTGATCCGACTCCTGAACGGGTGGCGAGGCCATCTCCACGGCGAACTCGGCGCCTGCCGCGCCCAGACCGTCGCCGTCGTCGTCGGTGCGCAAATGAGCCAACGCCAGCGCAGCACCGCCCAGATGGAGCCCGAGCGCCGCCACTGCCGCCAAGATCCAAAGTTTCCGGGATGGTCTGGGTTCGTCCGACATCACAGGCCTCTCAGGGCTGGGCGGCGCCGGCCGCGGGCGTCCCCGGAGGCCCTTCCAGCGCAACCAGCTTCACCCGATTATAGCCGCCCGAGCGCAGGAGCTCCATGACGCCCATCAACTCCCCATACGGCACCGAACGATCGGCGCGCAGGAAGACGTATTTGTCCTTGCTCATGTCGGACATGCCGTCGAGCGTCCCGATCAGCTCGGCGCGGTACACCGGGTTCTCCCCGATCGCCAGCGTCAGATCGGGCTTGATGCTGACATAGGTCGGCTTGTCCGGTTTCTTCTGCGGCATCGCGCTCGAGGTCGGCAGGTCGATCGGCAGATCGACGGTCGAGAGCGGCGCTGCGACCATGAAGATGATCAGCAGCACCAGGATGACGTCGATGAACGGCGTGACGTTGATGTCGTGCGTTTCCGCGAAATCGTCGTCGTCATCGTTGTCTGCGAGCGAAACGCCCATGGTTCACTCCGCCGCGCGTGAATGCGCGCTGCCGTGGCTGCGGTCGAGATCGCGTGACAATAGCCGCGCCGCCGCGCCCGAGGCACGGCTGACGAGCTCGAGATAGCCCTTCGTCATGCGCGAGAAGTGATTGTAGATGATAACGGCGGGAATGGCGGCGACGAGGCCGATCGCGGTCGCGAGCAGCGCTTCGGCGATGCCGGGCGCGACGACGGCAAGATTCGTGGTCTGCGACTTCGAGATGCCGATGAAGCTGTTCATGATGCCCCAGACCGTGCCGAACAGGCCGACGAAGGGCGATGTCGAGCCGATGGTCGCGAGCACGCCCATGCCGACGCGGATGCGCCGCGCCTCCGCGCGCACGATCTCCTGGAAGCTCGAGGCCGCGCGCTCCTTGATGCCGGCATCGCTGGACAGGCCGGCCGACATCCGCGCCTCGCGCAGCGCCGCCGCCAGGAAGGAAGGCAGGATGCCCCCCTTGGCGCCAAGCGCCATCTGGGCTTCGGCGAGCGAGCGCGCCTCCGCGACCTTTTTCAGCGCCGAACGAAGCTTGCTTGATGCGACCGACAGCTCGATCGACTTGGCGATCAGGACGGTCCAGGTCATCAGCGAGGCGAAGGCGAGCCCGATCATCACCGCCTTCACGATGACGTCGGCCGACATGAACATCACCCAGGGCGACAATTCCTTCATCGCCGGCGCGATACCAGCCGCCGTATCGGGCTTTACGGCCGCCGGCGCGGTGGCTGAGGGGGCCGCGGGTGCCGCCGCTGCCGGAGCAGCCACTGGGGCCGGACTGGTCGCAGCCGGCTGGGCCGTCGCTTGTGCCGGGGCCGCCGGCGGGGTCTGGGCGGAAACAGGAGTTGCGAGCCAGGCGGCCGTCAGGACGACAGCTGCGGCAAGGCTTGCTTGGAAGGACATCATCTTCATACTTCGGCCCAGTAGCGAATGAGGTTGTGATAGATACCCGTCAATTTGACCGTTTCGGGATCGTCACGCCCGAGCCGCTCCACCAGCGCCTGTATCGCGGTGTCGAGGTCAAAGATCATGGTACGGGCTTGATCGTCCCGTATCATGCTCTGAAGCCAGAAGAAAGACGCAACCCGCGTCCCCCTCGTCACGGGCGTCACGAGATGCAGGCTGGTCGAGGGATAGAGCACGCAGTCGCCGGCTGGCAACTTGACTTCGTGCGAACCGTAGGTGTCCTCGATCACAAGTTCGCCACCGTCATACTCTTCCGGCTCGGCGAGAAACAGCGTGACCGACAGGTCGGTGCGGATGCGAAGGCCGGTCAGCCGGTCGCCGCGGATCGCATTGTCGACATGCAGCCCGAAATGATGGCCGCTGTTCGCCGCATAGCGGTTGAACAGCGGCGGGAAGATCTGGAGCGGGATGGCCGCCGCAATGAAGCGCGGGTTCGAGGTCAGCGCCGAGATGATGCGGTTGCCGAGCTTGCGCGCGACCTCGCTGTCCGGCGGCAATTGCTCGTTGCGCTTCACCATCGCCGACTGTGCGCCCGCGGTCGAGCGGCCGTCCTCCCACGCGCTGGCGTCCATGATGCGGCGGAAATCCGCCACATCATTTTTGCTGAGAACGTTTTCGATGCATGTCAGCATGAAACTCGTTGTTGCTCCGTCAGTAGCGGGCTGACAGCACCAGGTAAGCGGCACGCCCCGGTGCTTCCAGCACGAAGGGCGCAGCGCTCTGGTACAGCGCGTCGTAGTAGCGCTTGTCGAAGATGTTGTTCACGAACAGCTTGACCTGCCAGTTCTTGTTGATCTTGGCCTCCGCGAACATGTCGAAACGCCAATAGCTCGGAATCGACGTGCCCTGGTTGGCCGCGAGGAACGTGCCACCATAGATCTTCGAGCGATAGACTGCCTGACCACCCAGCTCCCAGACGTCGTTGAACTGGTACTTGCTGAGCATGCTGAAGGATTGATGGGCGACGTTCGAAAGCGGCAGGCCCACGTTCGTCGTGTAGAGGGCCGTATTTGCAGGCGGGATCAGCGACTTCGTCACCTCGGATTGCATTAACACCAACCCGCCGAAGACACTCCATTTGTCGGTGATCTTGCCGCCGACGCCGAGATCTATGCCTCGAATACGGTAAGCAGCTCCGGCCGTGATACAGGAAACGGTTCCCGTAGTGCCTGCAGGATAAGGACAGGCTGCGGTCGCCGTGGCGGCCGTGATGTTGCGTGACTCGCGCGCATTGTCCTTCTCGGTCTGGAACAGAGCGGCTGTGAGCAGCAGGTGCCTGTCAAACAGCTCCCACTTCGTGCCGAGTTCGATTGCTCTGTTCTTTTCGGGACCAAAAATCTGCGTGGCATTACCGTTGAGCACCGGTGCAAGGCCGCCATACTGGACGCTGGTGCCGTCGAATTCCGCGCCGACCGGGTTCGACGACGTCGCGTAAGCTGCGTAGACGCTGCCGTTCGGCAGCGGCTTCAGCGTGAGACCGAGATTGAAGTTCGGCATTCCGTAGTCTTGCTGCTGCGTGCCGAACACGTTGGCGACCCCATTTACGGTGCCGTATCCGCTCGTCTTGATGTTGTAGTCGTCGTAGCGAACGCCACCATTCAGGATGACCAGATCGCGGTAGTTCGCGCTGTCCATCGCGTAGACGCTCTTGGTGTCGATCGTGATCTTGGTAGGCAGGCCGGACAAGCCGGCCGGTATTCCGAACGGAAGGTTCGTGAACTGCGGATTGAATACGCTCACCCCGGACAATGATCCGGTGCCGCTGAAACCGCCGGGAAGCGCTTCGGAGCTGAGACCGAGATACTTGTCGATGGACGACTTCTCGTGGTCGTATTCGAAGCCGGCAAGTGCCGTGTGTTTGAAGCCGACGCCGTCGTTGAATTTGTATGTCGCCTCCGTCTGGTTGGCGATCACACTGGTCTCCTGGAAGCGGCTCTGCGGATTGGCACTGAGTGTCGACGCCGAAAGCGGATTGGCCAAAACCGGCGCTTCCGGAAGCGTGCCGATGTAGTTCTGGGTGGAATACGAATCCCGGAACTTGTTGGTAATCAACAGGTCGGGTGTGATCTGCACTTCCGCGTTGAGTGTGCCAATGTCCTGGCCGGTCCGATAAAAGTCACGATTGACGAAGCCGTACCAGTTGTTGCGGTTGGAGCCGAAATCCGGGAACGGCCCGCCGGCCGTGCTCGCCGTGCTGGGCCGATAGTAAGGCACGCCGAAGTCGGGCAGACCGGTCAGCTCGGTATGGATGTAACCGGCCTGGATCTTGACCGCATCTACGGGCTTCCACGTCGTAGCGACAAACGCTCCGTCACGATTATCCTTCACATAATCGCGCCCGGCGACGCCTGCGTCCTGGAACAGGCCGCCAGCACGCACCGCCCAGGTCGGGTTGATCACCTGGTTGACGTCGAGCACCACGCGCTTGGTCTGGTCGGTGCCAAACGTCGTGTCCATGTTGTAGAAGCTCCCCGCCGTCGTCGCCTGCTTGGTGACGATGTTGATCGCACCACCGGCGATGCCGCGGCCGGCGAAGGTCGAGCCGGGGCCGCGCAGGATCTCGACCTGCTCGGTGAAGAAGTTCTCACGCACGCTGACGCCGGAATCGCGGACGCCATCGATGAAGACGTCGTTGCGGGCATCGAAGCCGCGGATGAAGAAGCGGTCGCCGAAAGCATTGCCGCCCTCGCCCGTTCCGAGCGTCACGCCGGCCGTGCTCAGGATCGCTTGCTTCAGGGTCGTGGCGTTCTTGTCCTCGAGCACTTCCCTCGTAAGCACGGTGATCGATTTTGGCGTGTTGAGGATTGGCTCAGGGAATTTGCCTGACGCTTGCACTCGGGTGGCCATGTAAGGCGCGGCGGGATTTGCGTATGGATCACGATCAGCAGCAAGACCGCCTGCATTAACCACCGGTGCCGTTGCAGCCTGCTGCCGCTGCGCCGCACGCCGCAGCGCGTTGCGTGCGCGGACCTGCTCGGCCGTCGGTTTCGAAGCGGTGGGACGCGGACGCTCGTGGGGCGCATCGACCGTGACGGGCGGCAGGTTGGACTGCTGCGCATGCGCGCCGCTCGACACCGACGCCACCGCGATCAGGCTCGCAACTGCCGAGACCGTCTTGCCAGAACCACCCGACGACTTCTCATCCATCGAATCGAACGCTGCGACCGAACGCAACGATTTCGGTGCGACCACCTGCCCCATTACCAAACGCCCCATCTTCTTGTTCGCTCATTCACTTCGATGAACGATGGGCTGTTGGTATCGGCGGCAAAATAGCGGGTCAATGCGGGCAAGCCGCCAGAACCCTTGAATACGTCAAGATCAAAACGATTCTAAACTGCAGTTTGAAACGGTTCTAAACGAAGATTGGAGTCGTTCTAAAACAAGCGCGAAAAGCACGTCGCTATCGGCATCGCGCGCACGCTTCAGTCGCTGCTCGGCGGCTTCATCAGCGAGAACAATTCGTCGATGTTTTTCTGCGCGATCGCGCGCACGCGATCGGTGTTGTCCAGCCCGGCGATGTTGACGCCGTTGACGACGGCTTTGATCTCGTCGCGGAAGTCGGTGAGGAAGCGCAATGGGTCGCGCTGCTCGTTGGCGACCCGCGCGATCAGTCCCGTGATCAAGATCTGACACGCGATCAGCTTGCCGTTCAATTCGTCCATCCTGCGCTCCCGTTGTGGCGGCGCCGATATGGACGATGCCGATTTTCCTGACAACCGAAACGGTCTGCGCAGAATTTAGAACCGTTCTTGGCTCGCCTGAGCCGGCCCTCCGCGCGGCGCATCTCGCTCTCGCGCACACCACTTCCGAGCATTGCACAAAGTTTGCCCGCTGATCGTTCCTCGTGGGAAAATGCAGCACTGCACACCGTAGCGTCACGGTGCTGCCTAAGCCGTGCAAAGCTTTCCAATTGTTTAGGATTCTCCACCGATAGTGCTGTTTACACTGGAACTTGGCGTGTATTATACAGGCGCGCTGGAACCCTACGATTGCCCCATAATTCGTTACTCAGGGCATACGAGCCGACACGAGCCGATATGAAAAAAACACGGCCGATCCTCTGGATTCTGATCATCGCGGCCGTGGCCTCCGCGGGTTACTATGGTTGGCAAAAATACGGCTCGCCCGAGGCCGGAAAAGCCCAGACAGCGCAGAAAGGTCCGCCGCGTGCGCCCGCCGTTCCCGTCAGCGTCGCGCCGGTCCAGACGGCCGATTTCCCGGTTTACCTGACCGGTCTCGGCACGGTTCAGGGTTTCAACACCGTCCAGGTCCGCACCCGGGTCGACGGCCAGATAGACAAGCTCGAATTCAAAGAGGGCCAGATCGTCAAGGAAGGTGACATTCTGGTCTCGATCGATCCCCGTCCCTACCAGGCCGCGCTCGACCAGGCCAAGGCCAAGAAGGCGCAGGACGAGGCCAATCTGGCCAATGCCAATCTCGAGCTCCAGCGCGCCATGAAGCTCGGCGAATTCGCGACCGCGCAACGGGTCGACACCCAGCGCTCCACCGTCGCCCAGCTCACCGCGCAGATCGCTGCCGACGAGGCCGCGATCGACAACGCCCAGACCCAGCTCGACTACACCCAGGTCAAGTCGCCGATCACCGGCGTCGCGGGACTGCGCCAGGTCGACATCGGCAACATCGTCAACGCGTCCTCGCAGACCGGCATCGTCATGATCTCGCAGGTCGAGCCGATCTCGGTGATCTTCACCGCGCCGGAGGACCAGCTTCCCTATATCAGCGAGGGCCAGAAGGCCGGCGCGCTCAAGGTGATCGCCTTCACCACCGACGGCAAGAAGACGCTGGCCGAGGGCAAGCTCGCGGTCATCAACAACCAGGTCGACACGAGCAGCGGGACTATTCGGCTCAAGGCGGTGTTCGACAACAAGGACCACGCGCTGTGGCCGGGCCAGTCGGTGTCGACGCGCCTCTTGGTGCGGACGCTGAAGGATGCGACCGTGGTCCCGGATGACGCGGTTCAGCATTCCACCAACGGCCTCTACGCCTATACCGTCAACCAGGACAACAAGGCCGAAGTGCACAAGATCAAGGTCAGCTACGCCATCGACGGACGTTCGGTCGTGGACGAAGGCTTGAGCCCCGGCCAGCAAGTCATCACCGGCGGTCAATTCAAGGTGCAGCCCGGAAGCCTCGTCTCGACGACGGTGGCGAGCTCGGATCCGGCCCAGAACAAGGTACGACGGGAATGACCGAGGGCGGGATTTCGGCACCTTTCATCCGTTATCCCATCGGCACCTCGCTGCTGATGGCCGGCATTCTCTTTGTCGGTCTCGTTGCCTACCCCCTGCTGCCGGTCGCGCCGCTGCCGCAGGTGGACTTCCCGACCATCCAGATCACCGCCAATTTGCCGGGCGGCAGCCCCGAGACCATGGCCTCATCGGTGGCGCAGCCGCTGGAGCGCCAGTTCGCGCAGATTCCCGGCATCGCCCAGATGACCTCGACGAGTTATCTCGGCACCGCCTCGATCACCATCCAGTTCGATCTCAACCGCAGCATCGACGGCGCCGCCAACGACGTGCAGGGCGCGATCAACGCCGCCAGCGGCCAGCTGCCGAAAAACCTGCCCTCGCCGCCGACCTACCGCAAGGTCAACCCGGCCGACGCGCCGATCCTGCTGCTGTCGGCAACGTCCGAGACGCTGCCCCTGACCACCGTCAGCGATGCCGTCGACGCCCAGCTCGCCCAGCAGATCAGCCAGCTCTCCGGCGTCGCCCAGGTCTTCATCGGCGGCCAGCAGAAACCCTCGATCCGCATCCAGGTCGATCCGGCAAAGCTGGTGGCCAAGGGCCTGTCGATGGAGGACGTGCGCAGCCAGATCGCGATCACCACGGTCGACAGCCCCAAGGGCAATATCGACGGCGAGAAGCGCGCCTACACGATCTACGCCAACGACCAGCTGACCCAGTCCAAGGACTGGAACGACGTCATCATCGCCTATCGCAACGGCGGCCCGTTGCGAATCCGCGACATCGGCCAGGCGGTCAGCGGCGCCGAAGACGCCAAGCAGGCCGCCTGGGCCAACGGCAAGCGCGGCGTGTTCCTGGTGATCTTCAAGCAGCCGGGCGCCAACGTCATCGAGACCGTCGACAGGATCAAGGCGACCTTGCCACGCCTCGTGGCGGCGATCCCACCCGCGATCAAGATCGAGCTCATCAGCGACCGCACCACCACCATCCGCGCCGCGGTCGAGGACGTGCAGTTCACGCTGCTCCTGACCATCGCGCTCGTGGTCATGGTCATCTTCATCTTCCTGCGCAGCTTCTGGGCGACGGTCATTCCCACCGTCACGGTTCCGCTGGCGCTGCTGGGCGCCTGCGCCCTGATGTGGGTGTTCGGCTATTCGCTCGACAATCTGTCGCTGATGGCGCTCACCATCGCGGTCGGATTCGTCGTCGACGATGCCATCGTGATGCTGGAAAACATCACGCGCTACATCGAGGAAGGCGAATCGCCGATGGCGGCGGCCTTCCGCGGTTCCAAGGAAATCGGCTTCACCATCGTGTCGATCAGCGTCTCGCTGGTCGCGGTGCTGATCCCGCTGCTGCTGATGGGCGGCATCATCGGCCGCCTGTTCCGCGAATTCGCCGTCGTGCTGGCGATGACGATCTTCGTCTCGATGTTCGTGTCGCTGACGCTGACGCCGATGATGGCCTCGCGCTTCCTGCGCGCCCATGGCGAGGTGACCCACGGCAAGTTCTACCAATGGAGCGAGCGCGCCTTCGACGCCATGCTGCGCGGCTACGAATATGGGCTCGACCATGCGCTGGCCTGGCGGCGCACCACGCTCGTGATCTTCTTCGCCACGCTCGGCCTCTCGGTCTACCTGTTCGTGCTGATCCCGAAGGGCTTCTTCCCGCAGCAGGACGTCGGCCTGATCACCGCAACCTCCGAAGCCTCGCAGGACATTTCGTTCAAGGAGATGCAGCGGCGGCAGGTCGAGCTCGGCAAGATCGTGATGGAGGATCCCGACGTCGCCACCATCGCGATGAACATCGGCGGCAGCGGCCGCGCCGGCAACAACGGCAACATGTTCATCACCCTGAAGCCGCGCAACGAGCGCGAGGCCTCGGCGCAGCAGATCATCGCGCGGCTGCGTCCCAAGCTCGAGAAGGTGTCCGGCGCCCGCCTCTACATGCAGGCGGCGCAGGACGTCCGGCTCGGCGGCCGGCCGACGCGTACGCAGTTCGAGTTCACCCTGCAGGACGCCGATCTCGCCGAGCTCAACGACTGGGCGCCGAAAATCCTAGCCAAGATGCAGACGCTGCCGGAGTTGCGCGACGTCGCGACCGACCAGCAGACCCAGGGCACCACGGTCCAGCTCAAGATCAACCGCGACACCGCCTCGCGCTACGGCATCCAGCCGCAGCTGATCGACGACACGCTGTATGACGCGTTCGGACAGCGGCAGGTGACGCAGTATTTCACCCAGCTCAACACCTACAAGGTGATCCTCGAGATCCTGCCGGAGATGCAGGGCAGCCTCGACAGCCTGGACAAGCTGTACCTGAAATCGCCGCTGACCGGCGACCAGGTGCCGCTCTCGACGTTTGCGACCTGGACCACCGATCCGGTCCGCCCGCTCTCGATCAGCCACCAGGGCCAGTTCCCGGCGATCACGATCAGCTTCAACCTCGCCCAGGGCGTCGCGCTCGGCCAGGCCACCGAGGCCGTGCAGAAGGCGATGGCCGATCTCGGCGCGCCGCCGACGCTGAACTCGAGCTTCCAGGGCACCGCGCAGGCGTTCCAGCAGTCGCTCGGCACCGTGCCGCTCTTGATCCTCGCCGCGCTCGTCGTGGTCTATCTGATCCTCGGCATCCTCTACGAGAGCTACATCCATCCGATCACGATTCTGTCGACCCTGCCCTCGGCCGGCGTCGGCGCGCTCGCGATCCTGATGGCGGCCGGCTTCGACTTCAGCCTCATCGCGTTGATCGGCATCATCCTCCTGATCGGCATCGTGAAGAAGAACGGCATCATGATGGTCGACTTCGCCATCGCCGCCGAGCGCGACGAGCACAAGACGCCGGCGGAATCGATCCGTCAGGCCGCACTGCTGCGCTTCCGCCCGATCATGATGACGACGATGGCCGCGCTGCTCGGCGGCGTGCCCTTGATGCTCGGCCACGGCACCGGCGCCGAAATCCGCCAACCGCTCGGCTACGCCATGGTCGGCGGCCTGATCGTCAGCCAGGCGCTGACGCTGTTCACCACCCCGGTGGTCTATCTCTATCTCGATGAGCTCAACAACTGGTTCTCGGGCTGGGGCCGCACGGGTGACGGCGAAGGCCACGAGACGCCAGAGCACGGCAGCGTCAAGCAAGCCGCCGAGTAAGCTTGCGTCGCGGCTCCCGCGACGCTACAGCGAGACCCCTGGTTCACGCCAACGCGGTTTCGCCATGCTCATGCAATCCAGACTTGTCGCCCTCGCCGCTGCTGTCCTGTTGTCGACGGGTGCCGCGCATGCCCAGCAGGGCGCCAAGAAGAACGCAGCCCCTGCCCCAGCCGCCGCCGCACAGCCCGCCGCCGCACAACCCGCTCCCGCCCCGACGCAGCAACCGGCAGAAGGCACCCCGGGGCAGCCGGGCTGGATCGTCCGCTGCACCAGCGCCAGCCGCGATGCGCCGCTCGAATGCGCGATGGAGCAGAACGCGGTGCTGACCAAGACCGGCCAGACCGTCGTCCTCATCAACATCCGCATCGCACCCGACACCCGCACGCCGATCGCGCTGCTGCAATTGCCGCTCGGCCTCAACCTGCCCGTCGGCGCCAAGCTCCAGGTCGACGAGGGCAAGTCGTTCGACCTCCAGATCCAGACCTGCGAGAACCGCGGCTGCTACGCCTCGACGCCGATCGCGGCGGACCTGCTCGCGGCCCTGCGCTCGGGCAAGCAGCTCAAGGTCTCCTTCCAGAACATGGCCAAGGAGACGATCGCGATCCCGATGCCGCTGAACGATTTCGCGGCGGCCTACGACAAGATCAAGTAAGGGGCGCTGTCATCGCCCGCGAAGGCGGGCGATCCAGTACGCCGCGGCAGCTCGACTCTAGCCGCGCTGGCTCGGAGTACTGGATGCCCCGCCTCCGCGGGGCATGACACCGGTTTTCCCTCACTGCCGCGCCATCTGCGCATTGCCGACGGCATCGCCGTCGAGCTTCTGGTCGTGGTGCATGGTGACGGTGACGCGCTGCAGCCTTCCCTCGAATTCGAACGGCGCCTCGTAATGCGAGACCGGGCTGCCGCGGTCGCGGCCGATGTCGAGGCCGGACCACGAGATCAGCGTGTGGAAGCCGAGCTGGGTCTGGAGCGAGCCGGCCTTCTCGCCGTCGATCAAAAGCGTATATTCGGTGACGCCAGTGCGCGAGCCCTTGGCGGGCGGCTCCTTGCGCACGAGGCGCTCGACGTGCACGCCGAGCCGGCGCGCGCCTGACGGCACCTTGCGATCCGACCGCACGATCTGGTGGCTGCCGCCGATGTTGAGGTCGTGCACGAGGTGACCATCCTTGACGTAGAGGCTGTAGCCGGACGTCGCATCGCCATGCGAGATCAGCACGCCGTCGGCCCCCCGCTCCTCGATCTCGACATGCGCCTCGATCGTGTAGCTGCGGCTGCGCACGTCGGGCGCGACGTCGGTCGGCACGTGGCCCATGCCGGCATGGAAGACGAAATGATGGCGCGCGCCGTGGAAGCGCGCGGCATTCTCGGCAAAGCGCGGCCCGAAGCGGTCGTCGAGCGGCAGCACCTTGTGCTTCTCGGCTTCGTCCCACCATGTCGCAATCATCTTTGCCAGCCGCTCCGGCTCTTTGAGCGCGAGGTCATTGGTCTCAGAGAAATCCTCGTCGAGATGGAAAAGCTCCCATTTGTCGTTCCCGAACGGTGTGCCCGATGGATGAAAGGCGACGGCCTTCCATCCGGCCTGCCAGAGACCGCGATGACCGAACATCTCGAAATATTGCGGCGAGCTTTTTGAGGGCGCGGCCGCATCATTGATCGAGCGCGCGAAGCTCTCGCCTTCCAGCGGCATCTGCCGGCAGCCCATGATCATGCTCGGCAACTCGATGCCGATCAGCTCCAGCAGCGTCGGCGTGAGATCGCAGGCGTGCACGAATTGGTGCCGCAGCTCGCCTTTCGCCGCGATGCGCTTCGGCCAGTTGATGACGAAGGGATCGCGGATGCCGCCGCCATGGGTGTTCTGCTTGTAGCGGCGCAGCGGCGTATTGGACGCCATCGCCCAGCCATGCGGGAAATTGCTGTGGGTGTCGGGCCCGCCGATGTCGTCGATGCGGGCGAGTTTTTCGGCGATCGGCTCCGGCTTGAAGTTGAACGGCCCCATCGCGTTGACAAAGCCGAGCGGCCCGCCCTCCTGGCTCGCGCCATTGTCGGACATCACGATGATGACCGTGTTGTCGCGGATGCCGGCTGTGTCCAGGAACGCGACGAGGCGTGCAAGATGCCGATCGGAATGGTCGAGCATGCCAGCGAAGGCCGCCTGCAGGCGGGTGAAGACGCGGCGCTCGTCGGCCGAATGCTCGTCCCATGCTTTCACCCCATCGTTGCGCGCCGGCATCCGCGTGTCCGGCGGCACCAGTCCCATCGCCTTCTGGCGCGCGAGACGCTGCTCGCGCTCGACGTCCCAGCCGTGCGCGAAGGCAGCATCATAGCTCCTGATGATATCAGCGGGCGCCTGATGCGGCGCGTGACAGGCGCCGAGCGCGATCCAGGTGAGCCAGGGAATCTCCGGCCGATCGGCCTGGTGGTCGCCGATGAAGCGGATGGCCTGGTCGATCAGGTCCTCGGTCAGATGATAGCCGTCGGCATAAGTGCCCGGCGGATCAATATGCGTGTTGTCGGAGACGAGCTCAGGCGCGTACTGATCGGTCTCGGCATCGAGGAAGCCGTAGAAGCGGTCGAACCCGCGCCCTAAAGGCCAGCCGTCGAACGGGCCGGTGGCGCCGCTCTCGGTCAGCGGCGTGACGTGCCATTTGCCGACCATGTAATTGCGATAGCCGTGCACGCGCAGCATCTCGGCGAGCGTTCCCGCCTCGCGCGCGATCTTGCCGCGGTACCCGGGATAGCCCGAGTCGAAATTGGCGAGACAACCGACGCCGACCGAATGATGGTTGCGCCCGGTCAGCAGCGCCGCGCGCGTGGTCGAGCACATCGCCGTGGTGTGGAAGCCGGAGTAACGCAGGCCCTCCGCGGCGAGCCTGTCAATGGTCGGCGTCCTGATCGCCGAGCCGTAGCAGCCGAAATCGGAGAAGCCGACGTCGTCGAACAACACGACGAGGATGTTCGGCGCGCCCTCGGGCGGCTTCACGGCCTCCGGCCACCAGGGTTTTGACTCCGCAACCGTCTTGCCGACGATGCCGCGGAACGGCGCGGTGCTGCCTGCGCTCATCTGCTCCTCCCTGACCCGGCTCTCGCGGTTGACCCGCAGCTTGGCCGTGGCTAAAACTATAATCCGAATTATGGTTATGATTTAGGCCGGATGCAAGCACGGATGAGGCCACGTTCAGAGCCCGAAGTTCGCGACTTCGACCTGCCCGGCGTCGCCCCGTCGCGCCAGAAGCGCAGCCGCGAGACCACGCTGGCGCTGCTGCGCGCCGGCGCCGACATGCTGCGGACTCGCGGCCTTGCCGAGCTCTCGATCGAGGCGCTCTGCACCGAGGTCGGCGCCACCGTCGGCGCCTTCTACAGCCGCTTCGAGAGCAAGGAGGCCTATTTCAACGCGCTGATGGCGCTCGCCGCGCGCGACGGCGAGCAGCGGCTTAGTGAAATCAGGCGACCGTCGCCCGATACGAGCCTCGACAAGCTCTGCCATCTGATCGTCGGTGGCATCATCGCCTGGATGCGCAACCATGAAGGCGTGCTGCGCGCCGCGCTCCAGCACGACGACACCCGCCCGGACAAGTGGACACCGTTCAAGGCGCTGGCGAAAGCCACGACCGAACGCGCTACCCCTCTCCTGCTCCCGGCCATGGGCAGGGGTCGCAAGGCAGCAAAGACCCGCACCATCGCCTTCGGCTTCCAGGTCGTGCTGGGCACGCTGGTGAACGCGATCCTCAACGATCCCGGGCCGCTGTCGCTTGCATCGAAAGAGATGGAGACGCGGCTCGCCGGCTGCCTGTTGCTGCTGCTCCAGGCGGAGCTCGGTCAGTCCACCCCGAGATAGGCCTTCTGCACCTGCGGGTCCTCTGCAAGCGCGGCCGCCGTGCCGGACAGCACGCTCTTGCCGACCTGGAGCACGGTGGCAAAGTCCGAGACTTCCAGCGCGAGCTCGATCGACTGCTCGGCGAGCAGGATGGTCAGGCCCTCGCGATGCAGGCGGCCAAACGTCTCGTACATGGATTCGACCACCGCCGGCGCGAGGCCGAGCGAGGGCTCGTCGAGCATCAACAGCTTCGGGTCGCTCATCAACGCGCGACCGACCGCGAGCATCTGCCGCTCGCCGCCGGACATGGTGCCGGCGCGCTGGTTGCGGCGCTCTTTCAGGCGCGGAAAGATTTCGTAGACGCGTTCGAGCAGCGTGGCCTGGCGCGACCTGTCGTGCAGCGGCGTCGCACCGAGCAGCAGATTGCTCTCGACGCTCTGCTGCACGAACAGCCGCCAGCCTTCCGGCGACAGCGCGAGCCCCTTGCGCACGATCGCAAAGGCCTTCTGGCCGGCGATCTCTTCGCCGCGAAAGCTGATCTTGCCGGAATGCACAGGAATGAGGCCGGCGATCGCGTTCAGCGTCGTGGTCTTGCCGCCGCCATTGGAGCCGAGCAGCGCGACGACCCTGCCTTCGGGCACCTCCAGCGACACGTCGGAGACGCCGATGAGGTCGCCGTAGCGCACGTCGAGGTGCTCGATCCGCAGAAGCGCTCCGCTCATAGGTCCGGCCCGCCCATCAGCTCGACCGGCGTATGGCCTGCGGCAGCCTTGGCTGCGCGCGTGCCGAGATAGGCCGCGATCACCGCCGGGTTCGACGTGACCTCGCGCGGCGAGCCGCGGGCGATCTCCTTGCCCTGATGAAACACCATCACGCGGCTCGCCAGCGACATGATCACTTCCATGATGTGCTCGACGATGACGAGCGTGATGCCGGAGCGGTGGATGTCGCGGACGAGATCGATCGCGAGCTTCACCTCGTTCGCATTGAGGCCGGCCATGGCCTCGTCGAGCAGCAGCACCTTCGGCTCGGTCGCAAGCGCGCGGGCAATCTCCAGCCGCTTGCGGCCGGGTGTGCCGAGCGAGCGCGCCGGCGCATCCGCAAGGCGGCTCATGCCGACGCGCTCCAGCACGGCATGCGCTTTCGCTTCGGCCTCCTTGCGATGCGAGGTGCGGAGGAACGCGCCGATCATGACGTTCTCGAGCACCGTCATGCCCTCGAATGTCTGCGGCACCTGGAAGGTGCGGGCAAGGCCGAGGCCGGCGCGCTGCTCCGGCGTGAAGCCGGTGATGTCGCTCCCCGCGAACAGCACGCGGCCGGAGGTGGCCTGGAGGTCGCCGGTGAGGCAATTGAAGAAGGTGGATTTTCCGGCGCCGTTCGGGCCGATCAGGCCGAGAATGTCGCCCTGCTCCAGGGTCACGGAGGCATCGTCCACCGCCTTGAAGCTGCCGAATGCCTTTGTGATCCCGCGCGCTTCAAGGAGCATGGCCCGCTCCCTTGTCCGTCTTGTGTTTGCTCCGTCCCATGAACAGGCTGAGCAGGCCGCCGGGCTGGAAGCGCGCGATCAGCACGATGATCGCGCCATAGACCACGAAGGTCAGGCCGGCGCCCTTGCCGCCGAGCCAGCTGTTCGAGATCTCCTCCAGCGGCACCAGGATCGCGGCGCCTACCAGCGGGCCGAACAGCAGCCCTGCCCCGCCCAGCGCCGCCATGATCAGGATCTTCACCGAGATCAGGATGCCGAGGCCAGACTCGGGATCGACAAAGCCGAACATCATCGCGTAGAGCGCGCCGGCGACGCTCGTCAGCGCCGCGCTCAGCATGTAGGCGTAAAGTTTCGTGCGGCTCGCCGGCGCGCCGAGCGAGCGCGCGGCACGTTCGGAATCCTTGATTGCGCGCAGGTAAAATCCCATCCGGCTGTTGGTCATCCACCAGGTGATCAGCAGCGTGATCACGAGGACGGCGAGGAAGAGATAGTAATACGGCAGCGACGACAGGAAGGAGAGATCGAAAATATTGCGCGGTACGGCTGGCCCCGAGAGACCAACGGCCGCGCCCAGCCATTCGGTGTTGGTGACGATCAGCCGCATGGTCTCGGCGACGGCAATCGTCGCCATGCTGAAATAATGGCCCGACAGCCGCAGCGTCGGCACGCCGACGATGGCGGCGAGCCCGACCGCCAGCACGATGCCGCCGGGGATGCCGAACAGCGGCGACAGGCCGAATTTGGCGTAAGACCCCATCGCGGCATAGGCGCCGCAGCCGAAGAACACGACATGGCCGACCGAGACCTGCCCGGCATAGCCGCCGACGATGTTCCAGGCGGATGCCGCGATGGCATAGAGCAGCACCAGCGCGCCGAGGCGCTGCTGGAACGGCGAGGACAGCAGCAGCGGATAGGCGATCGCGAAGGCCGCGACGGCCGAGAGCCAGATCCAGCGCCGCATCACATCTTCCCCATCAGGCCCTGAGGCCGGAACCAGAGGAAGAACAGGAACAGCACGTAGACGACGATGTCCTTGTAGACCGCGCCGATCAGATAGCCCGATAGCGACTCGATGACGCCGATCAGGAGCCCCGCGACGAGCGCACCCGGCACGCTGCCGAAGCCGCCGAGCGACACCGTGACGAAGGCGACGATGGCAAGCGTCTCGCCGACGGTCGGCACGATGTAGAAGAAGTTCGCGATCAGCGCGCCGGCGAGCCCCGTGGCGCCCGCCGCGATCGCCCAGGCGATCGCCTGCATGCTGTCGGGCCGGATGCCCATGAGTTGGGCCGCGGTCTGGTCCTCCGCCACCGCCAGCATCTTCGAACCGAGCGAGGTGCGCGTCAGCAAGAGATGCAGGCCGAGCGTCACCAGCAGCGCAACGACGCCGGCCAGCAGCCGCGAGGCTTCGATGCGCAGGCCCGCAAATGCATAGGTGCCGCCGACGATGTTCGGCGGCATCGACAGGAAATTGGCGCCGAACCACCAGAACACGGAATAGCGCAGCAACAGCGCAAGCCCGAAGGTGCCGAGGATCTGGGCCAGCATCGGCCCCTTCATGATGTCGCGGATCAGGCCGAAATAGACCACGACGCCCAAGGTCGCGAGCACGAGCATCGCCAGCGGCGCGCCGACGATGGGCCCTCCTCCCATCAGCGTGTAGACGACATAGGCGACGTACATGCCGAGCATGACGAAGTCGCCATGCGCGAAATTGACGATGTTCATCATGCCCCACACCAGCGTGAGGCCGGACGAAAACAGGGCGTAGACGGCGCCAAGCAGAAGCCCGCCGACGATCACCTGCACGAGGACGAAGGACATGAGCCGCGTTGCTCTGATCAAATCATCTTGGGACAGGCGGGGCGCGCGGCCCCGCCTTCAAAAAATCTCACCAGCCCTTGTAGGGCAGCACCGGCGGCTTCTCGGCATTGGCCTTCGGCCACACCGCGACATAGTTCTCGCCGTCCTGGAGCTGGATGATGGCGCCGGAGGCGAGGATGTTCTGGCCCTTGTCGTCGAACTTGACGCCCTTGTAGCCGATCATGAGCTGCTCGGGCTTCAGGTCCGTCGCCTTCAGCGCCGCCTGGATCTTGGCAGGCTCGGTCGAGCCGGCGCGGTCGATGGCGTCGGCCAGCACGAAGAAGCCTTGCATCTGCCGGGCGACCGTGTCGTCCATGTCCTCGCCGCTCTTCTTTTTGTACATGTCGGCGATGATCGCGGACGGCGAGCCCGAGGGACCAACGACCCAGGACGAGCGGTTGAAGACGCCTTGCGAGATCTTGCCGACCGCCTTGGTGAAGGACGGATCGGAATAGCCGGCATCGTCGGCGAGCAGCACGGGCGGCTTGTAGTCGAGCGACTGCATCGTCTTGGCGAACAGGATCGCGTCCGACGTGTAGCTGATCATGATGACGACGTCGGGCTTCTTGTCCTTGAGCTGGAGCACCTGCCCCTGCACGTCAGTCGCGTTGACGGGATAGGCGACGTCGAGCGCGATCGGCTGGCCCTTGTCCTTGAAGGCGCCGGCGATCGTGTTCGCGACCGAGGTGCCGTATTCGGTGTTGTCGTGAACGATCGCGACGCTCTCGGTCTTGGCCCCCTGCGCCTTGATGTCGGCGAGGAAGTCGACATAAATTTTGGCAAAGTCGGTGGCGATCGGCGTAGTCCGGAAGAACCATTTGAAGCCGCGCTCGGTGAGATTGGCGGCAACCGACTCGGAATTGAGGAATGGCACGCCGTATTTCTCGGCGATCGCGCTCGAGGTCAGCGTCACGCCGGACTGATAGGAGCCGAACACGGCCGCGACCTTCTCTTCCGTGATCAGGCGCAGCGCCTGGTTCTGGCCCGTTGCCGGGTTGCCCTGGTTGTCGGCGATGATCACTTCGACCTTGGCGCCGCCGAGGCCGGCAAGGCCCGCGTTCTTCGCCAGCGGGAAATTGCCGAGCTCGGGATGAGCGTTGTTGATGATGTCGGTTGCGACATCGAGCGCCGCCTTGGCGTGCGCGCCGATCGAGGCGGTGCCGCCGGACATCGGCATGATCACGCCGATCTTGACGACCTTGTCCTGCGCCTGCGCGGCGGACACCAGCGCAAGCGACATCGCGGCTACGCAAAGCAGCCCGGTGACATGCTTCAAATTCATGAAATCAGACCTCCCAAAGGGTTTCCCCGACCAAGGTTTTTTGGAAGCCGTGGCTAAGTGCCCGCTTCCGTTTGTTTATGCCTGGCCATGGGAGGATGGCATGGCGGCCGGACACCGGCAAGGTGCAACGGGGTGAGACGATGCTGCGCGCGGAGTAACCCGCATTCTATCTGGCGTCGTTCGATATTTCCCCGACAACCGCCACGTGAACGCAGCTGTCGCCGTGGCAATCCCGGCGCCGTTGCTGCGGCACAAAACGCACCAAGCACCGTGACGCCGGTTCGCTGGTAGCCCGTTCCGCGGCATGCGGGAGCACGCCCCTGCGCCTCACCGAGACGAGGCTTTCCGAGACAAGTCGTCGCGCCAGTCTATCCGGCTGTAGCTTGAGTCCGCTCCGACGGCAATGTAAGGTTGCATTTTTCGGGAGGTTCATTTGAGCACGAGACTTTCATTGCTTTGCGTTCACGGCGTCGGCCATGCCGAGATCGACGCCGAGTTTCGAAAATCTTGGTCCGAGGCGATCATACGCGCGGTCCAGTCGGTCGATCAGAGCCTCAACCCGGCCATCGACTTCCTCTCCTATGACGAGCTGTTCGACAAGAACCCGCCGAACCTCGTCACCTACGGCGTCGCACTGGCAAAGCTGCTGGCAAGCGCGACCGTCCACGGAATCGGAGATCTCGTCGCGGGCACGCGCAGCCTCGAAGACGTCCCGACCCTGATCAGATGGACCGCGGGCATGGTCGCCCAGTGGTCGGTGGATGAGCAGTTGCAGACCACGCTCCGCAGCACTGTGCTCGACAAGCTGAAGAGCGGCAATTACGACGTCGTCCTCGCTCACAGCCTCGGCTCGCTGATCTGCTACGACACGTTCGTGCGCAATCCGAATGCGATCAAGGACAAGGTCTTCGTTACGTTCGGCTCGCAGATCGGCAATCCCGCGGTGCGCGACATCTTCGCCGGCCGCATCAAGGACCTTCCCTGCCGGAAATGGTACCACCTGTTCAACCGGGAAGATCGCGTCCTCACCTACCCGCTCGAGATCGCCGCGGACAATTTCCAGCAGGTGCTGACGCCGTTCGACGTCCCCAACGACGTCTTGAATCACAACGCGACCTGGTACCTTTCGCGTCCCGAGACCGTCGCCACCGTCTGGCACGACGTGGTCCCGGTGCCGACATCGCGCTCGATCGTCGGCGCCGTGCGCGAGGTCGCGCGCATCGATGCAAGGCCGACCCGCCGCGCCCTCTTGATCGGCATCAACGACTATCCCGATCCTGCCAACCGGCTCGAAGGCTGCGTCAACGACGTGTTCCTGATGAGCTCGGTGCTCCAGGAAAGCGGTTTCAAGGCCGACGAAATCCGCGTCGTGCTCAACGAGCGCGCGACGACGCAAGGCATCATGGAGCGCCTGCACTGGCTGCTCGACGGCGTGCGCAAGGACGACGAGCGCATGCTGTTCTACTCGGGTCACGGCGCCCAGATGCCCAGATACAGTCCGGCCGGCACGCCGGATCGCGTCGACGAGTGCCTGGTGCCCTATGATTTCGACTGGACGCCCGAGCACGCCATCCTGGACCGCCAGTTCGCCCAGCTCTATTCGCAGCTGCCGTACGACAGCTATTTCGTCGCGATGCTCGATTGCTGCCATTCCGGCGGCATGACACGCGACGGCGGCCCGCGCATCCGTGGCCTCACGCCGCCCGACGATATCCGTCACCGGGCGCTGCGATGGGAGGCGAGCGAAGGCATGTGGGTGCCGCGCGACTTCAAGCCGCTGAACGAGAGCCTGAGCAAGCGCAGGAACGGCGCCGACTATGTCGGCCGCAACGGGGCGACGCAGCGGCTCGGGCGCGGCATGGCGCTCCGCACCAAACCCGACAAGGACTACAACAAGATAAGAGCCGAGCTCGGACATCACGGCCCTTATCTGCCGATCCTGCTCGAGGCCTGCCAGGAGGAGCAGCTCTCCTACGAATATCGCGACGGCGTGACGTCGTACGGCGCCTATACGTTCTGCATGGCAAAGGTGTTGCGGGAGCAGCGCGATGGCGGTACCAATCCGTCGTTCCAGGAATTGAGCGATCTGGTTGCGGCCAAGCTCCGCCGCCTCAAATACAGCCAGACCCCCAACCTCGTCGGCGCCAGGGAACAGCTCAAGGCGAAAATTCCATGGAGCGTAGCCGAGGCAGGTCGAGGCGAGCGGCGCGCGCCGAGAAAGCGCGCCGTCAAGCGCGGCCGGAAGCGGCGCGGCTGATCGCCCCGCGCCAGCCAGTCGAGGCATTGTGCCAATCGGGATCGCGAGGTTCGTCGGGCAAAGCCTGCCCGACAGCCGCCTCAACCGGCCGCCTTGCGCTACGGCGAGTGCGCCTGAAGCAGCGTCGTGAAGCCGCCATAGATCATGCGCTTGCCGTCGAACGGCATGTCGCCGCCCTTCAGCCGCGCATCCGCCATCACCTTCTTGTTGACGGCATCGCGGGTCTCGCGATCGCGGTAGATGATCCAGGAGAACACGACCACCTCGTCCTCCTTCGCCATCACCGCGCGCGGAAACGAGGTCAGCTCGCCATAGGGCACGTCGTCGCCGATGCACTCGATATAATCGAGTGCGCCGTGCTCCATCCAGACCGCGCAGGCCGTTCGCGCCAGCGCCTTGTAGGCCTCGATCTTGTCCTTGGGCACGGCTAGCACGAAACCATCGACATAGCGCATTTCGGATCTCCTTGGGTTGTGTGTCCCAAGGACGATGGAGCCGGCGGCGATCCGACCGGGCTCGGATGAGGCAAACCGTCGCGAGCGGCGGTGCGCGGAGCGAATTTCGCAACCGGGGAGCGGGGTCAAACAGAAGCTGGGAATGCGCCCGGAACTGGCTGGGGAACCTGGACCCTGAGGACCCCCAGCAAAAATTCAACGATTTCAATAACGGCATGAAATAAAACAGCTTTTAACGCTGAACGGTTACGAGTAGTGGTTACGAGTCACGGTTACGAGGACTCGAATGTCGATCGCCACAAACATCCAAAAGCGTCCCGGTCGCACGTCCTACTATGTTCGCGTCGGCGTCCCGCTGAAGCTTCAGCCGGTGCTTAAGCGGAAAGAGATTTGGCAGTCCCTCAAGACCACCGACCCACGGCAGGCGCGCGACAGAGCGGCGCCCGTGATCGCTTCGTTCCGCGCACAGTTCGCTGACCTGGAGCAGCGCCGCGAACCCTCCCCCGCCGATCTCCAGGCCGCCGTGTGGTCGCATTACGAGACCGAGCTGAACCAGGACGCCCAGGCGCGCGCGGCGCTACCGACCGACGCCGCGACCCGGGAAGCTGCGAACACGCTCGCAACCGATATCGAGGCCGGCCGGGTGCCCTGGTCCGCCGACCCCATAGTGCAACTCAATGCGACCATTGAGCTGATCGTCATGAAAGACGCGGCGAAGTTCGACCGCGAGCGCCGCGCCGTTCAGCTTGCCGAGCTTAAGAAGCAGTTGGCGACCGGTGAGACTGCTCTGATCGAATGGAAGGCCGATGAGGTGATCCATAGTGAGCGGCTGCTGATCGCCAAGGGCTCGCCAGCCTATCGTGACCTTTGCCAGCGCTTGCAGCGCGCCCAGGTCGAGGTGCTCGAGCGGGCCGCCGAACGTGATGCCGGCAAGTGGTCCGGCGTGCCCTCTGATCCGATTGTGGTGCCTGCCGACCTAACCCAGGGCAAGCGAGTTGCCGCGCCGGGTGAAACGCTAATGGAACTTTACGACAAGTTCAAAGCCGAGCGGATTGGAGACGCGCGGCCGGACACCTGGGACCAGAACCGCAAGATCGTGAAGCTGTTCGCCGAGTTTGTCGGCGGGGCCTCACACGTCACTACCATCAACCGGAAGGCTGTCCGAAACTGGAAACAGGCCTTGGCGCAATGGCCGGTGAAGGCGGCGGACACCAAGGCATTTCAGGGCATGTCCTTCCGCAAGATCATTGAGGCGAACGAGACGGTCAAAAAGCCCGCGATCAGCCAGAAGAGCGTGAACAAATATCTCGCGGCGCTAGGCAGCTTCGCGCGCTGGCTGCTCCAAAACGAATATATCGACGACGACGTGATGAGCGGCATGTATCTGTCGATCGACAAGCGGCGGAAGAACCGATTCCCGTTCACCGAACAACAGCTACAGACGATCTTCAACTCGCCGCTGTTCGGCTCATGCCTGGGCGACGAAGCCGAGAGCAAGCCCGGCAACGTCGCAGTGAGGGATTGGCGCTACTGGATTCCCTTGATTGCGATCTATTCGGGTGCGCGCCTGGGCGAGCTGTGCCAGTTGCTCACCGAGGACGTCTATCAGCTTCACGGCGCATGGGTCTTCCACATCAGCGACTTGGGTGACGAAGAGAAGTCGACCAAGACAGAAGGCTCAAAGCGCGTGGTGCCGGTGCATTCCAGACTGATCGAGCTGGGCTTCCTCGACTACCATGCAGGCGTAATTGCGCGAGGCGAGGCGCGGCTGTTTCCCCAAGTGGTGCGTGACAAGCGCGGCTATTTCGGCGAGGCCTCAAAGTTCTTCAATGGCTACTTCAAGGCCGTTGGCGTGAAAGTGGACAAGCGCGTCAACTTCCATAGTTTCCGCCACAACGTCGCTGATGCGTTCCGCGCTGCCGGTTACCTGGATGAGCAGCATGGCGTGCTGCTGGGGCACACGAAGGCCAGCACGACGGGGCGCTACGGTGTGCTGAAAGAAGGCCCGCTGCGGGATCGGGTGATGATGATCGAGGCCATTAGCTTCTCTCTTTGATCATGAGAGGATACTGCTGCTGGAAGCTCAAGTCGAACTCTCGCACGTGTCCCAAGGCAGGCGGATCAAATGATAGTCCCTGGGGATCCTCCATCCTTTGATCGCCAACGTTGGCCAACACTTTGATGCGGTCGGTTCTGATCGATGGTGACCACTCCGAATAGAATCCAGATACCCCCGACAGACGAAGCTGTGCGCCTGTCGGCCGCGGAAACTTGACGAAGCGCATGACGTGTTCGAATTTATCAGCTGATAGATGAACGTAGGCCTGGATGCTATCCTCTTGGGTCTGGCGCTCGAAATCCCATTCTGATGTGTAGCCTATCGAGCCCCATAGGCGACAGCGGTCCACATCATCGGCAGACTTGTAGATGAACAATCCAAAATCGGTGATTTGTCGTTGCGTGCCAAACATGGAGTAGAACCCGGCCTGCCTCGCCTCTACCGATGGCCTAAGCTTTCCAAAGATGTGTTCTGACACTTCAGCTTTGCTGGTCTCGGCTTCCTTGTCTTCCGATGTTATCCGGACGTTGCACGACGGGATCAACTCGATGACTTCAAAATACAGACTGTATCCCCAGGGGACCTGATCCGGACCGATTTGCCTTCCTCTGCTATCGAACTCTTTGATCGACCAATCGTAGAGATTATTGTGCTCTCTCTCGGTGCTCAGCACGACGCGGTTCTCGACTCGATAATCCATGGCCCCTCCACATTCCCCCGCGCAATCTAAGCGCGAGGGACGATCTTGGGCAATAGGTAGCAATACTACCGGGATTTCGCCGTTCCGAGTTGCATTGCCGTCACTAGCTCAGCCAGCATCCATTCCGCCGTTCCTTCCGGCGTCTTACCGGGCAGGAGTTTGCACGGTGCGGTTTGGTATTGAGGGTGCTCCAGGTAGACAAACTGACCGTCGAAATACCAATCGGCTGTGAGGCCGGATTTGGGGCCGACCGTCCCCTCTCTATCGTCGCTCATGCAGCTTCCTTCAGGAACTCGTGCGGTCCGAGCACGCCCTCGTCGCGGCACCACGCCTCAACGGTATCGATCTCGCCGGTCGCGGTGATGAAGTTGTTCTCCACAATGGCATAGGACGCCTGAAGGCAATTGGCTCCTCGTGGGCTTAGTTTGCAGATGCGCTGGTGTTCGGAGGCGCGATTGAAGCGACGGCGGGCAGCGGAATACGTGACGGGCTTGAACGGCTCGATAGGCATTCGGTTCTCCATGTCAGTGGTTGGATAATCTCCCCTGAAAATCAGCCCGGCGGGGTGATGCCGCCGGGCTGAGCACTGACAGAGGAGATGCGAACGGCCGCGAAGCCTTTCGCTATTGCCGCCTATAGGCAGGCCGTTGTGGGCATTCGCGAAGATTCTTCGCGGAAATTTTAGGCAGGCTCTTAGTGGCCTTCGCAATGCCCAAGCCGGCGAGCACCTGCTCGATCTCCGCGACGTCGTCGCGGGACGGCTCCTCGCTGTGCATCATGATCGACGGATGGCCGCGCCCGCAATCTGCGCTTGATGCCGGATAGATGTCAGCGGCGCACAACGCGACCTGAATTCGGTTCTCGACCCAGGCGCGCCCCATCACGACATAGGTGTCGGAGCCAGCGCGCGCGTCGGTCAGTGTGCGCACAAGTTGTAAGTAGCGGTCGTCAGCGATCAGCATGGCATTCCCTTTTTAGCCCCACCATTAGCGGTGTGGCGCCACTAGATTCATATTCGCAAGGTGGCGTCAATCCGTAATTTCACGTTCAAGTTGTAAGTCAATACTGACTTATATGGTCGCCGGTCGAGATGAAAACGGTGAATAGCCGCCGGGCGCCGCGGAGGTCCACGGTTCGTTTCGTGTTAGAACGCGCGTCGCCAACAGGTTGAATCAGGGGATATCTTTCTATGCTGGATGGCTGGCCACTCATTGCGCGATTTGTCCTGGGAGGAGTGCTCGCGGCGATCGGCGTTGTCGCAGCAACGATGGCGACAGCGATACTGAAGGAAGCGTGGGATTCTTGGAAAGCGAAATCTCAGCCGACGGTCACCTCAGCAAGTCCGTCTATAGGGAGCCCAGCAGCTCTTCTGTTCAAATGCGAACTTGCCAAGCTTCCCTCAACCGTCCCGCCGTCGGGTCGGGTGTCCACGATGGATATCGTCAGCAAGCTTGAGATGGGCGCCGAGCCGTGGGGCCTCGGCACACGCCACGGTCAACCAGGAGAAAAGTGGGAATGGTTCAAAGACGGCGAGATTTCGCTGGTCTCACGCTGCGACATCACCAACTACGCTGATTTCCCGATCTTCAACGTGGTTATGGTTTTCAAGGAAGAGTTCCGCGCTGCCATGAAGCCCCAGGACAACCCGGCGGCTACAAAATCGGGCGACATCGTTGACAGCTCCGATCGGACGGTCATCATCGACAACATTGACGCCAAGTCCACCTTCACGTTCTACGCTTACAGCCAGAGCCGTTACTTCGTGTCCGTCAAAACACCGACAGCGGTCAACTATCTTCGCGCCGGCAGTGACGCTCGTGAAGAGGCCAAGATCCTGCCGGCGGTTTTCGGATGGATGTCTTTCAGCCCTCGGGAGAGCAATCCAGGGCCGGAGACTCCTCCTCCAGGCGCCACCGTTCACTAGAAAAGCCATCATCGACGCCCTTGACGATAGAGCCGCTTTTGTCCCAAAACGGCGATACGGGGGCGAGACGTTATGGCATTAAAACCTTGCCGCGAGTGCGGCGCGCAGGTGAGCACTACTGCGAAAACTTGCCCTCATTGCGGGGTGAACAGACCTGTAAAATCCTCGGCGTCTTCAGTTGGCTGCCTTGCTGTGCTCGTGATCGCCGGAGTCATCGGTTTGGGTATCGCGCTCGCGCCAGGTCCTACTCCGGAGGAAAAAGCGAGGAGAGACGCTGAGGAGGCATTGCGGAAAGCAAACTTCTCAGCTGACTTCGACACACTCCGCTTGGCCGGAGCAATGGCCGTGGCGTCCGGCGATGCCACTAAGTTCGATATCAGCGGATGGAATAGCAGCCTGGACCTTTACCTTCCCAACCGCCTCGATCTTAAGGCCGCAGCGCTAGCGAACTACTACTGCAACCAGAATTTGAAGCTGAAGTCGTCTAAGTGGAAAGTCCGGGTATATCTCGTCGATGGCGCAGTGGGGGCGGAGTGTCGGCTCTTTTAAAATTGGCTGGTGGTGCACCTCACTGGGTCGGTGTTTAGGGTCCGCTCTTCGCTCACGTCGTCCGTCGCGTCCCCGCTCTTATAGCGGACAAACAAGTTCAAAGCACATAACCACAGCCCCATTCCAAGGGAAACTTTCTCCCTCCAGAGACAAGCAGAGAGCAACAGCCCTAATGCTTATCCCGAAGGGAGAGAGGTTCGAGGTTCATTCCATCGAAGGTTAATCTGGAGCGTAGCGTTGGTGATGACCAATGCGGCGAGGTGGCGTCCCGTGCCCTCGCCTTAAACTCCGCATCTCGATCGCAAGCGATCACGCGGTTACCCGGCCGGAGCCGGATGCCCAACCACCCGCTCGATATCCATCAACGGCGTGGTCGGAGAAGGTTGCCGTAAGGCAGTGCCTTCATCTTTTGGCGCGTTCGACAATCTGGTGATTGTCCGGTGCAACCCTACCAAGGCGTCCTATACAGGGGAGCGCTTGATCCGATATCCGTGCGCCTGCGGCTGGCTCATAGGTGGCGTCATGTTCCGCCACACCGTTCGTTCAAAGCCGCTATACTGCCGCGCAAGGCGCGCAACAGGGTCTCATCAACGAATGCATATAGCGGTCGCTTCGAGGTTTGCTCGATGTTTTTTCGCAACCCTCATCGAAAAAACTTCGCGAGAAAGTTGATGCGATTGCTATAATAGAGCCCGACACCGATAGCCGTGTGTCTCATCAGGGAAAGCCTCCGGTGTGCAACTCCACCGGGGGCTTTTCTCTTCATCGGCGGAGAACGCCTCCCGGTCGCATCTGCGTCCGAAATTCCTGCCCCACGATCGCGCGCACCTGATGCGTCACCTGCTCTGCAATATGCTGGGCAAGCTCCTGGTTCTGGGCCGGCGTGCCGTTGGAGACGCCGCCATGGACGTGAATGTCGCCCATCGTGACGCTGGCGCCTGACTGCCCGCTAACCAGGGGCGCCGCCGGCGAGCCGGCACCGACGAGCCCGCCGTCCGCAAATCGCGGAATGCGGTCGGCGTTGATCGCCTCTAGCACGGCGCGGTGCTTCGCTACGGCGGAGGCGCGCACCACGAATTCGCCATTGCTGAGCCGCGCCGGGATGCTGTCTGAGGTGCCCGTTCCTGGTCCGCTGATGTAGCCACCGTCCGCCTTGGCAACGGTCGCGGCGGTGACCAAGCCGCCGTCGCTAAAGCCGAACGTGCCGCTCAGCGAGCGCATGATCGGCTGCACAATCAGCATCTTGATCATGGCTTCCTCTAGGGCGCGCACGACGGCCCTGGACATATCGGCAAAGCCCGCCGACACGCTTTTGGTGCCGTCCAGGATGTCCGCGAGGCCGGAGGTCAGGCTGCTGCTCATGGTGCTGCCGATCGACCGCATGGCCTCATTGGTCCGCATGGCCGACGCCTCCACAGAATTTAGCGCCGTCCCTACGTCCGGATAAAGGCCCTTGAGCTGTTCGGCGATCTGCACGTCCTGGGGATCCAGCAAAGAGGTCTGCCGGCCGCGCCGGATCGACTGCGCCACGGTGGCCTCTTCGATGGCCTCGGTGGCCTTGCCATAGGCCTCGGTGACTTCCTGGATGCGCTGGCGCTGTTCGGCCGTTACGACGCCCTCCCCCTTCCCCGCCGCCGCATTTGCCTGCATGGCGACGACCTGGAGCTGGGCAGCGATCTTGTTTTTCTCACGCGCGGCGGTCGAGAGGTCCAGGCCGGCCGCTTCGGCCTGCAAGGCCGCCGTGCGCTTCTCGATGCTGTCGGCGGCCGTGTCGAGCTTGTCCACGTTGCCGCCGGTGCTGATCTTGGTCGGCGCCGGGCCGGTGCCGCGCGTCTGGCTAGGCGCCGGCGGACCATACTGCTCCCCGTTCGCCGTCAGCGCCGCGATCTCCTTTTGCAGGCGGTCGCGGTGGGCCTCCAGGTCGGCGCGCGTGCCACCGTAGACCTGCCCGATCCCGGGGATGGACAATGGTGGAAGCTCCACGCTGCCGAACAGGCCGCTACCGGTGCCGTTCAACCGCGCCTGCACCTGGGCGAGCGCGTCCCGCTTGGCGTCCAGGTCGGTCGCGCTTGCCGGCATGCCAGGGATGCGCGGAAGCTTGTTCGATAGCTCCGCGGCCTTGGCGATGTAGCCGATCACGTCGGCCCAGGCGGACTTGATGTCCATCATGACGCTGGCGAGGTCGTCCCAGGACGGCTTCAGCGCGGTCGAGAGGCGTTGATGGGCGATCTTGAGCTGGTCGTCGACTTCCTTCGCACGCTCGACCAGGGCGTTGCTGAAGATGCCGTCCGCGTTGGCGCTGGCCTCTCTGATTGTCTGCAACATGCTTTCAGCGCTGGTCTTGCCCTGTCGCATGCGATCAACGATGGCCGTGCCGAACATCTTCTCGCCTAGGTCAAGGCTCGCGGCATGCTGCCCGATCTGGTCGAGCTGGATCATGGCGGCGAGCACGGCCTTGATCTTGTCCTCTTGGGTCTGAGCATCCCGGAACAGGACCAAGCCTTGAAGCTGTTGGCCGGCGTCCTTGGCAAGCGTCTCATTGTAGACGCGCAAGGCCTTCTCAACGGCCGTGATCTTCTCTTCGCCGACCGTCCACTCGCCAATGTCGATCGGCGAGCGGTCCTTGGTCGCCTGGAATGCATGGTCGAGGGCAGATTCAAGCTCGCCGGCCTCTACCTTGAGCTTTCGGGCCTCGCTAGTGAAAGCCTGGAGGAACGCGGGCGATACGCCAAGGTTCTGGGCCTTGTCGGCGATATCGACCATTTGCTGCATCTGCTCGCGGGCGCCGCTGATCGCAGCCGTCATAAGCTTGTAGGCGCCGACCGCGATCGCGACCTTGCCGGCGAGATCAATGGCACCGCGCGCCATGGTCGCAAAGATCGCGTCCTTGGCGAGGTCTTTGTTCATGTCGAGGAACTGCTTTGCGATCTGGCGCGTCGCGGTGCCGGTCAAGCTTGAAGTCTGCCGGAGCTGTTCCTTCAGCTGGTCGAGGTTGACCGAGATCGGAATGCGGAGACTAGGCGCTGGCATTGTCGGCTCCTACAATCAACATGGCCAGAACCGTGCTAGCGACTGGCGCGCTGTGATTCAGCGGCTTATCGCGCACGTGGGCGTCAAGCAGCGCCTCAACGTCGCGCTCCGTCATGCCGCCGCCGATCAAGCCCAACTCGATGACGCGCTCTACATCTTCGGAGCTATAAATTTCACCTCCAAGGCGTGTGAGCAGAGCGTGCGGCGCGTGTCCGTTGATGCCGCGCCAAGCAATCACGCGCCTGACCCACGGATGCCCTAAGTCAAACGTATGGGTGCCGCCCGCCCATGTGATTTCGCGGCCGGTCGATTTAGTCATTCAGAACCTCACTCACTGCATCGTCGATTGCCTGCTGCATGTCGTCTCGCATGGCGTCATAGTTATTGAAAAAGAACGGGCGCGCCGGCTGATGGCTGGTCCCGAATTCAAAACCGAGCGCGTAATCGTATGGCTCGCCACTGCCGTCGCGGACTTCCTTGGTGGTCATATCGCCGCCGGCCTCAACGAAGTATTCCAGGTCATGGGCGCCGGCAGCGACCGTGCAGGACGCTTCCAAAGCGCCGGTCTCCGGTGACTGCTCAAGCGACCGCAACGCGGCGCGCTGAGCGTCGGAAAGCCGGAAAGCCTGCTCGCGCAGAACGTCGTCCAGATGCTCGGTGAGCTTGTCCGGCAACGAATTGAGGAAGTCGTCTAGATCGTCAGCCATGGGTCACCACGATAGAAGGTCAACAGCGTTCGGGAGGTCATATAGCGATCGGTGGCCTTCACCCGCAGCAGCGCGCGATACGGCCATCCAAGTTGCGGCCGCGCCGTCAATGCGATCGGTCGACTTGCTCTTGTGAATGATCCGGTTGTCATTTGCGTCTTTGTGGATGGCGACGTTCGCGAAGTTCCAGCGCAAGACCGGATGGCCGCCGTGCCGGAAGTTGCTGCCGATGATTGCCGCCTCAAGCGTGTTGAGCGCGGGCGATTGCGTCACCCATCCTTGCCGCATAGTGACGATACGTTCGCCGAATTCGTCGCTCAGCAACGCCATGACGGCTTGCGCATAGGCTACGTCAAAGCCGATCTCCTGGACCTGGAAGCGTTCTGCCAGCGATCGGATGTAATCCGCGACCGCAGCGTTATCGATGACGTTCCCGGGCGTCGCTGTGATAAAGCCGTCCTTTGCCCATGAGGCATAGTTCACGCCGTCGAGATCGCCGCGCTTGCGGACATCAGCCTCAGGGCAAAAGAAGTGCGGCAGCACGGTGTAGGTATCGCCGTCCCGGAAGCACGCGACGACGGCAGAGAGGTCGATCGTCTTGGACATATCGACGCCAACCCAGCACGGCGCACCGCGCAAGGCCTCATAGTCGATCGGCGCCGCGCCCTGGTCGTAAAGGTCCATTGCCACTAAGGGCGATGTCGAATGGTCAAGCCAGACGTTGAGCTTGTATTGCAATAGGCTGTCGCGCTCGGTAGGGCTGTCCTTCGCCCGCGCGATGTGACGCTGGTATCCCTTGATCGACGGATAGCCGTGCGCACTGCCGGGGTTAACCCGCCGCCACGCGTCCTCGCTGGCATAGTCCACATCGGCCGGTGACTCGAACAGGACCGGGAGCCACGTCGGGTCAACGATGTCGCCGCGCGCGATCTTGCGGGCGCGCTCAATCACTTCATGGGCGATGTTGTCCTGCCCCCGACCGGCGGTGGTGGCGACCACAAGCAAGCTGTTGTCGATCTTGTCCAGGCCGTTGGTGAGAACCTTCCAAAGATCAGCCCCGCGCCAGATATGGAGTTCGTCAGCCAGAACGAAAGCCGGCGTTCGGCCTTCCTTGCTCGGTGCATCAGCCGAGATGACTTCCAATTCGGTCCCGTCGCCGGGATAGGTGATCTTTTTCGCGCTGTTGAAGGCGTCATAAACCTTTGTCACCGGGACGAGATGCTTGGTATCCGCCTGAACGATGCCGCGCGCTTCCTTAAAGGCGATACCGGCTTGGCTGCGGTCACTGGCGGCAAAGATCACTTCGCCGCCGGAGACGCGTTCGGGGCCAATGGTATGGAGCAGCGCCAGGGCGGCGGATAGGCTGGTCTTACGGTTGCCGCGCGGGACCAGGATCACGACAACGGAGACAATCCGGTTCCCGGCAGCGTCGCGAGGCCCGTAGATCGCGCGCACGATACGTTCCTGCCACGGGTCGAGCTGGAATTGCTTCCGCGCGAGCGTTGACTTGGGATGCTTGAGCGACCGGAGAAAGCGCACGGCCCGATTGGCATGCCCGAAGGGGTCGGGAATGGGCGAGCCGTCGAAAATCCAGTGCGGATAAGTGTCAGACGATGCTGAGCGGGTTTTCATCATCATCCTGGTCGTTGTTGTCGCGGACAGCCGGCCGCGAGCGCGAAACTGGGGTAAGCCCTAGCTCAGCGGCAAGCTGGCGAGCCGTCACCATGGCCTTGTCCTGCATGCGGCAAAGCTTGGGATCGATGCCTGCGCGCAGGAGAATCTCCAGCTCGCGGATACGGCCGATAGCGATGCAGTAGCTTTCTAAGCATCCCAGATCGGCCGGCGTGAGGATGCGACGCTTGGCAAGCTCCGGCATGACGCGGCGCCATTCTGCCTTGGCGTGCTTGCTCAACCAGGATGGCGGCCGGGTCGAGGCATCGAGTGCGTTCGCATCAGCAGCAAGTTGTGGTTTTCGCCCGCGCATGCGTCAACCCCTCTCGACAGTGGGCGGGACGCGGGGCATCTTCGTGGAATGAATTACTTCCACCTCACTCCAATACGGCTTGCTCCCGGAAGCATCGTTCAACCCGGCAACTGGGGACGCATCATTCGCAAATACCAAAGCCCTAGCTCCAATCTGCAAACGTTCGGGAACGCATGGCTTATGGCGCGCGAGCTGATTTTCGAAAGCGTGCGAGCAGCGCAATTTTCGGCCAAACCGAGTCGGCTGGATGCTGCTTTTTGCTGCCTGGATGAGGCGAGCGCGAGGGCTTATCAGAACCAAGCTGACGGCGCCCAGATTCAAACGCTTCACGAAGTCGAGCTTGTAGACCCAACAAAGCCGACGCACCAAGCGCCGCTGCCGATGGTCGACTATCCTCCGCCAATGACACCCTTCATTGAGCAGACCACCCTTCGAGCCGTCCAATACTGGTCTGGCGACCCGAACGGCAATCAAGAGATCGTCACGCTTTCGCCATTGAGGGTGGTGCGGGCGCTTGATTAGACTGTTCACGGCCCAACCCTCTCGCAAGCAACGTCCATCCCAACGCGGCGGCCGATCTCGGTGATCTGCTTCACGTCATACTGATGGCCCTCATAGAGCAGCCGGTCATTGAGGCTGAGGCTGGCGAAGTAATACATGCGGAAGGTCAGCACGACGTTGGTGGTGTGCCCGCGCTCGCCCTCCCGATCGTCAGTGGCATTCTTGAGGAGCTGCGCCCGCATCGTGGCATAGGTGGTCCAGGTGTCGATCACGGTCCCGTAGAGGTCCAGGCCGGTGGTGCGGCGCTGGATTTCAATGATGCGGTCGAGGTTGCCGGCGCGCATGTCAATCCGCCTTCACAATCGCCGCGACCGTGACCACCCCGTGGCTGAACGAGCCGTGCGGGTCGCGGAGATACCGCGTTTGGGAAGCCTGCATGTCATGGACGGCGAAGCCGTCGATCCGCAGCACGCCATCCGCCTGGGCATCAATCCGCAGCGCCGCGACGATGGCGGAGACGGCTTCCTTGCATTGAACCAAGCCCGGTTCAGCAAACCACACATGAAGAGTGGCGTGGCTGGTCGCGTCCCAGCGCCGGAAGATGGTCTGGCCTTCGCCGATATAGACGGCCGGCATGATCTCCGGACGGCCATTGGCGTCCATCACATGGTCGGCCTGGACCAGGGTCATCAGTTCCGGGCTCGCGATGAGCCGCGATCGGATAGCCTTCTGGAGGGCGAGAGACGGGTCGGAAACGGTCATTTCAGAAGGCAAACGCGCGGTAAGGGGCCAACAAATCGAGGAAACCAAACGGCAGCGCCATTGCGGTGATGCCGACAAGGCTGGCCTCCCGGTTCTGATAGAGGTGCGCCGTCAATTGCAGCACCGCCTCCCGGATCGGCGCGGGTGTGGTGTCCGCGTCCGGATCGCCGGCGGTGTAGGCCGAAACCCACGCCTTTGCCGCCGCCAGCTTGTCGGTAAGCAGCGCGTCGTCAGCGTCCAGGGTGACGTTCAGGTGGGCCTTGGCTTGGTCCAGGGTGATGCCGGGCATAGTTGAAAAAACTCCAATTAGACGCTCTCTTGCGTGACCCGGGGGCACCGGTCGCGGACGATTTCTTGGGACTTTTGACCCACCCCCGGGGTAGTAGCGGCGTTGCGGTGGGCTTCGTCGCGCTGTGCGGCCAAGTGCTGATCGAGGCCATGGCGAAGCTCAGCCATCTGCTCTTCCATCTGGCGAACGAACGAGCGCACCGAGCGTGTCATCTGCCGATGTGCCGCGTGCATATCGCGCTGCCAGTCACTGAGCGTCGGCAACTCATGGGCAAGCGACGGTGCGAGCGCCGGCTTGGGCCTGCGACCTTGCTTGCCTACTGGCGTCGTCAAAGCCTCTTCAGCGGACCAGCCCAGATTAAGCCGCTTTGTGATTGTGTCGGAGCTGATGCCGGTGAGCTTTGCCCACTCGCATACAGGGCGAGACATACCGTTGAATTCGATCAGGCGCATGGGTCTACTTGGACCTTTCGAGACGTTGTTTGGTGCTGTTGTGATGATGGGTGCAGAGCGGCTGCCAATTGCCCTTGTCCCAGAACAAGGCGCGGTCGCCTCGGTGCGGCTTGATGTGATCGACCACGACGGCAGGCTTGCCGCACATGGCGCAATCAGGGTGCTTGTCTAGAAAGGCGCGGCGGGCCTTTGACCACTTGCTGTCATAGCCGCGATCGTTGGCGTTGGGTCGGCGCCTGTCGGCTTCCCTGCGGCGCTGGTTTTGGCACACACAGCGAGCGTCGCCGGCAACGATGCGCCCGCATGCGCACACTCGACCACATTTGTAGGGCATCAGCGCGGCCTCACATGGTTGGTGAGATCGCCGATGGCGTTGAGGTCGGCCTTGGAGGGCGGTTCGGTGCCGGCCTGATCGTCCTTGCCGCTGCCGAAGACCGCCTTGAGCATGTCGAGGCGGCCGGCGTGAGCGTTCATGATTTCAGCGGGCGTTGCATTCCAGGTGTCCGCGGCGGTCCAGCCGAGCCAGCCCGTTCCGATCTGATAAAGCTTGGTGAAGTATTCATCGAACGCCATCGGCTTGCCGGACGACTTCTCGCCGGAAGTGTCTGCACCGCTTAAGATCAGGACGAATTTGAGAAGCTGTTTACGCGCGCCCAGGATGGTGCCGATCGACGCAACCGGCATCGCATCGCTGGTCGCCGCAATCAGGTCCATGATGGCGGTGAAGCTGCCGTCATCAATGGCTTGGTATAGCTCCGCAAAGCCATACTTCTGATGAAGGTGAAATGCGGCCCGCAGCGAAGGCTTCAAGTCGAATGACTTGTCGCCAACCTGGAGAGCAAAAGTATTCGCTGCGAGCCGCATGTTCGTTATGCCGTTGCCTTGAGGACGACGACGGCTTCCGGCAGAATCGGCTTGCCACCGACGCGGCGCCGGGCGCGCAGCTTCACGATGCCGTTGTCGGCACCGGTGAAGTCGTCGCGCATCACAGCGACGCCGACCCGATCGACGATCTGGTATGCGCTGGCGTAGTCACCGAAGACGACCGGATAGGTCTCGGCGCCCGGCGAAGCGGTGCTCAGGATGCCGTCCATGTCGGGCGCTTCGAAGATCGGGCGGCCCAAGAGCGTGGCGGGCGTGCCGTTGGCGAGGCTGTCGGACCACATGCTGCGGCGGAGTGGCGAAACGTCGGCGAGCTGGCGAATGAAGCCCATGGTGGAGCGCTTCATCATCCATGCGCCGACGTTCGCGTATTCGCCCGGCAGCGCGTAGAACAGATTGATCAGCTTTTCCAGGAAGTCGGAACCGTCCTGGTCGGCGACGATTTGGGTGTAATCGGCCGGCGTATGCAGCAAACCAGTGGGCTTGCCGTTGCCGTCGCCGACAACGAAAGCGCTTGCTTCCGCCTTGCCGAATTTCTTGGTGATCCAGCGCTGCAACAGACTGGCGAGATCGACGGCGCTATCCTCCAGGAGCTGCACCGACACCGGAAGCGTCGCTGCATACTCAAAGGTCTTGATGTTCGCCTGATCGAAAGCGGGTTCAGCCGACGGACGTGGACCGGTTTCCGTGACCCAGCCGCCATCGGTGCCGGAGGTCAAAATCGGAATGTAGGTCTCGGTGGTGCCAATCGACATGACATTGGCGAGCGAGCGCAGGGGCGAGAACTGGGTCAAGCCCTCGATGACGCGGGTTGAATAGTCGGGTGCGACCACGAAGCCGCCGGCCGTGGTGGTGCCGAGGTTCAGCGTCTTCTTTTCGACGTCGTCGAGCGACTGCAAGCCGCCGCGGAGGAAGCTGTTCAGTGCCTTCGTTTCGACCTGGGGCTCATTGTCGTTCGCCGCCGACTTATTGCCGGGCCGATTGATCTTGGCCTCGATTCGGTCCAGCCGCTCAGTGAGCCTGTTGTCATTGGCCGCCTTCGTTTCGAGGGTCGTCCTCAGGTCCGCCAACTGCTTGGCGACGTCGGCAATCGGATCGTCCGCGTCACCGGTATCTTTGAATTCGAGTGCATGCGCAGTCTTCATTTGGTCGTCTAGCTCCTAGGATTTAAGCGATGCCGTGAATCGCTTGATGAGGTCGGCCACGGCACGCGCCGCGTCGTCGGATTTCGTGCCGGTAATCCGGGCGCGAGAATGGGCGGGGTCGCGGACCAAGCTGATTTCAGCGAGGTCGAGCGCGTCGATAATGCGTCCCCGGGCTTGCTTGCGTGAGGCCTTGGTCCGGAAGCCGATCGAAAGGCCGGTGACCAAGCCGGTCTTGAGCATCGCGCGAATGGAACGCGCGCGCGGCTGGTCGAGGTGAAGCTGGCCCTTAACGGTGAGGCCCTCGTCAGTTTCCTTCACTTCGTTCCAGGTGCCGACTAGGTCGTCAGGCCGGTGCTGATACAGAATGGGCAGGTCGGGCAAGATCGTCCCAAAAGCGCCCTTCGTGATCAGATCGCCGTAGCTGTCGGGGCCGGCGTTGAACGGCCAAGCGATGCCGGTGATCTCACCTTCATCGTTAACGCTGAGCGTTGCTTTGACTTCAAGGCGGTCCATTGCGCTCACGAGCGGTTTGCCTTGAAAGACAGTAATGGAGAGGTCGCGCCATCAAGACTGACCCGGATCAGGCAAGGGGGAAGTTCAAAGTTGCCTTCACCGCTTGCGGTAAAGGTCACGTAGTTGTCGCCGCTGCGATCAACGTCAATCCAGACCACGCCATTGTTTGGCGATTGCTGAAGCTTGGCGGTGCCTCCGCCGAACGTTCCCCATGCAGCAAATGAACCACGGCCTCCCGCCCAGAAGATCGGCGGTGTGGTGCCGTTGGCTGTGAGAGTAGCTTTCATTTCCGTTGGTCCTCATGAGGGTTGCCGAGGAGCGTCCGCTCCAAAATTCGAGCCGCGAGCTCGTAGGGTTCGATCAGGGGGCGGCCGTCCACGTAGGCCACGATCAGTTCATGGGCGCGCTTGGGCGTGGTGCCGCCGCCGATGAGCGCGAGCCGGATGGTCTCGGTTACGTCTGCCTGGGTGAAGTTGCTGCGCGAGAACAGCCGATTGGCGATCATGCCGATGCCGGAGCCGCACTTGGCTTCAAGCTCGCCGATCTGTGCCGGCGTGAGCCTGAACGAGTGCTCGCCGTCGCCGAAGAACGTGGTGTAAGAGGTCATGGTCATTGTCCGAACGCGGTCTCAATTGAGCCGGCGTTGTCGGCATAGACGCTGATGTCTTCCACGTCGGACCAGACTTCGACTGGGGTCGAGCCGACCATTACCTCGCCGTAGATCAGCGGGATTGCATCGCCTTGCCGGCCGGAGTTGCCGATGTTGCCGCCGTTCACGCTGAGCGCATTCGAGGCCTGCGTTTCTTGGCCGGCGGGCTTGGTGAGCAGCGTTGATGCGCCAGACAGTGCGAGGCCAAGGCCGATCGCAGCGACGGTGCCGTAAGTGGTGCCGGATAGAATGCCAGAAGCCGCAAGCGGCGTCGCGAGAACGCCTCCGGACAGGAAGATGGCGCTGCCGACCAGGGCAGCACCGAGCACGACCTTCGTGGTGCCCTTCGCCGTCTGGCTCGTGGCAGCGCCCTTGGCGCGCGGAATGATGTGAAGATCAGCATGTCCGAGATTGAAGCCGTTGACCAATTCAAGATCGAGCTTCATTCCGTTGCGCCGGTCACCCCGGACGACTTCGTAATAGCCCTCCTGGAGCGCCTGAACGAATCGACCGGGGAAAGCGCAGTTGAGCGCGCGAAGCGCTTCACCGGCCGTGGCAACGTCAAAGCGATGGGATTTGCCGAAGTCTTTGCCGAGCTTGCCGTGTAGGTGAACCAAACGCATCGTCATGCGGCTTCCTCCTGATTGTCATTGGCGCCGCCGGAATTGAGCGCGCCACCGGCATGTGCGGATGATGTGTTGAAGTTCTCGAATACGTCGCCACCCTCATAGGCCGGCAATCCGAAACCGATCTGTCGGGCTTCGTTCGGATTGAGGATGCGCGCGGAGACGGTTGCGCTCAGAGCCTGGGCGCGCGCGAGCAGATCGGCGCGGGCGAAGCCGTCGATGTTGAATTCGATGGCATACTGGTCGCGCTCTTCGGGCGTCAGGAGCTTCAACTCAAGCTCTTGCTCAAAGGACTTCAGCCGGGGCAACAGAGCTTGCGAGAGGAATTCTTGGCCGATCGATTCAATGCTGCGAGGTTGAGCGCGATCGACCTGCATCAGCATGTGCAGCGGGACACGATACAATCGCGCGATCTCAGCGACCGCATAGGTCCGCATTTCGAGGAATTGGCTATCGACGCTGTTGAAAGTCAGCGGCTGCCAAGCTGCATCGGTGGGCAGCACTGCGGTGCCGCCGGCCTTGTCGCCGCCCTGCGATGCCTGCCATGCGGCCTTTGCGTTCGTCAGGGTCGCTTCCGTTACCGTGCCCTTGAGACTCAGCACACCGGACGGGCGCGCGGCGTTACCGAAGAGGCGCGAAGCGTGGCGCTCCAGGACCAGGGCAAGCGCGATGGCGTTGCGGCCTTCGCCGACGAGGCCCTTACGAGCATCGTATGCCGGCGTCGGAATATGGATCAGGTCCGCGCCGTCGATCTCGCGACCGTTGAGCTTGTAAGCAGGCTCCAGGTCACTGGTATCAACCGCCACGGATTGGGTTTGCGGATCCAGTCGGATCAGTTCTGCGGGCTTGCCACCATCAACGCGATTGATCAGCGCGAAGCTGCCGTGCGGCTGCAACAACGCGTCGGCCATCAGCTGGGTGCGAAACAGCGCTGCCGGCGCCCAGCTATTCGGCGCATCATGCAGGAGCTTATAGAGCGGGTGGTCGGTGGCCTTCTCTTTGCCGCCGTCCGGAAGCTTCTTGTAAACGTGAAGGGGGAGCGAGCCGGCCGCCTCGGAGATCGAGCGGACTGCGCACGCGACAGGCGCGCAAGTCATGGCGCTGTGCGGGGTCACAACCACGCCGGCCAGGGTCGGAGTCGCGCCGAACAGATCGAAATAATAGCCGCTGCCGTCAGCGAGGCTGGGCGCGACTTTAATCTCGATACCGAGAAGCGATTTGAGGCGGGAAGCGATAGACAAAAGGACACACAACAGAGGCTGGCCCGCTGGTTAGGCGAGCAGTGGAAGGGCTTCTCTGTTTGTGCATTTGTTTCGAGGCGAGCCTCGATAACGCAACTATATTACGCATTACAATTGCGGCGAAAATGAGTCGCGGTTACAGGCAATGGTAGCGAAAAGCGGTTACGAGAGGCACCGTTTTCGAACCACCTAACCGCGCTTAAGTAGCTGATATTGTTATGAAAACACCGATATGGCTGGGGAACCTGGATTCGAACCAAGACAAACAGAGTCAGAGTCTGTTGTGCTACCGTTACACCATTCCCCAACGGAATAGTCGAACAAATTCAATGTCTTACTGATTTGTCCGACTGTGGCCGGAAGCGCGTTTGGCGCAAATCACGGCTCAGGCGTGGCAGCGTTCTAACCGCTCGCCTCTGGACTGGCAAGCGCTACGGTGCACGGGTCTGTTGACCTTCGGGAGGACCGGAAACGCCCTAGTCCGGCGCGAGGGTGGCGAGGCCGGCCTCGATGATCGTGATCTCCTCGCTGACCTGCGCGATGGCCTGCTTCGGATCGACGCCGGTGACCGAGACCAGCTGCCGCAGGAGATCCTGCCGGTGCGCCAGGATGTCGTGAAGCGCATCGCGGTCGTTCAGCCGCACATAGCCTTCGACGATCAATTCAAGGGAACGGGACATCGTACTCTCAAGACGCGGGTTACTGTTTAGGCCCTGAAAATATAGCGATCGCCGCCTTCGATGTGAGCGCGATGTCGCGTCAACCTTGACCGGTAAGGCTAACGGCCCGGGCGCGAAACGGCGGCGCGCCCGGATGGAGGCCTAAAGCATGATCCGGAAAAGTGCGCAGCGGTTTTCCGAAAAGATCATGCGCAAACAACAAGCTAAAGCGCGATGACGATTCATCCTGATCTCATCGCGCTTTAGTTCGGGCGTCCGATGTTGACGACGATCTCGCCCCTGCCGTGCGCGATCATGACCTGGCCGTATTCGTCCTGCGGCGGGCTTTCCTCGTAGCGCAGCGGGATCGTGGTGATCCCCTCCAGCGCTTCGCCGCTCGGCTGCTGCGCGCTCACGTCGAGGATCAGGATCTTCGGATTGATGCCCTGCGGCGAGCGCTTGGTGAGGCGGGCCTGCCAGCCGTTGGTCGGCACCCTGACGTCGCCGACCATGACCAGCTTGGGCGGTGCACCCGGCGCACGGTCGATCCAGGCCTTGAAGGTGTTTCTCAGCAGGACAGTCATGACGCGTCCCTCCTATGCCAAGTTGCGCGATCCTTCGGTCACGGGCGCAACATAGGCGGGCGAGGCGAAGCGGAACGTGAACGGCCCGTGAATTGAATATGACCTCCTGACACCGCGAGGTGGGGCCGCCTGCCGACCGTGCTCGCCTCTCTCCGCGGCACATCCGACCGGCGGATCGCGGCTCGCCGCTCCCGAACAGGATCAATTCCCGCTGGAATCACGTTGAAGGGATTGGGATTTCCGCCCCGCCCGATCTCCCTCGTCCCTAGTCCATCTTGATGTTCGCGGCCTCGATCACCTTCTTCCAGCGCTCGGTCTCGGCGGCGATGTAGGCCTTGAAGGGCCCGGAATCCACCGCGACCGCGGTCGCGCCGAGCTCGGCCATCTTCTGCACCGTCTCCGGCTGCTGCATGAAGGCGCGGATCTCGGCGGAGAGCTTTTCGACGATCGGCTTCGGCGTGCCGGCGGGGACGAAGAAGCCATGCCAGGCGACGGCCTCGAAGCCGGGCAGGAATTCGGCGACCGTCGGCACTTGCGGATCGAAATCGGCGCGCTTGGGCGTTGCGGTCGCAAGCATCGCGAGCTGGCCGGTCTTCACCTGCGGCAGCAGCAGCGGCACATTGTCGAAGGCAAGATCGATCTGACCACTGAGCACGTCCGTCAACATCTGGCTCGAGCCCTTGTAGGGCACGTGCACCATCTTGGTGCCGGTCATCTGCTGGAACAGCTCGGCGGCGAGATGCTGCGAGGTGCCGACGCCCGCCGATCCGAAAGAAACCTTGTCCGGGTTCGCCTTGAGGTAGGCAATCAGCTCCGGCACGGTGCGCGCCTTGATCTTGTTGGGATTGACCACGAGGACGTTGGGCACGACGCTGATCTGCGCGACCGGCGTCAGATCCTTGTCCGGCTGGTAGCTCAGCTTCGGCCCGTAGAGCGACGGATTGATCGCGAGCGCGGAGGTGCTCGCAAGGCCGAGCGTGATGCCGTCGGGCGCCGATTTCGCCAGCCGCGTCACGCCGAGGATCGAGCCGGCGCCGCCGACATTCTCGACCACGAACGGCTTGCCGAGCTTCACCTGCAGATGGTTGGACACCATGCGCGCGAAGATGTCGGCGGTGCCGCCCGCGGCGAAGGGGACGATCACCGTCACCTGCTTGGACGGATAGCCGTCCTGCGCCTTCACCGGGGACACCGCCAGCAGCACTGCCGACACAAGACCAAGCCACATCGATCGCATCGAAGTTTCCTCTACTCTCACTGTGTTGTTGATTGGGTGTTGCGAGCCGCGAGCGTGTTAGAACGCGGCCTCGTACATGTTCAGGATCGCGTCCCGGCTGAGATCACGCGGATTGTTGTCGAGCAGGCGGCGGATGGCGTGCGCCTCGTCGGCCATCACGCCGAGATCGCTCCTGGGCACGCCGAGCGCGGACAGCCGCATCTCGATGCCGAGATTCTTGCAGAACTCGTAGGTCGCATCGAAGGCGTGCTTCGGATCGCGCTGCTGCGGCAAGCCAAGCCCGGTCAGCACGGCGACCGTCTTCTCTTCCATCGCGGGCATGTTGAAAGCCAGCGTGTGCGGGAAGATCACGGCGCAGGCGAGGCCATGCGCCACATGATGACGCGTGCCGAGCGGATAGGCCACGGCGTGGCCCGCTGTCGTGTTTACCGGCCCGAGGCAATAGCCGCCATAGAGCGAGGCCAGGGACAGGCCCGCGCGCGCCTCGCGATCGCCACCATCGGCCACCGCGCGCTCGAGATAGCGTCCGACCAGCCGCGCGCCTTCGAGCGCGTAAAGGTCGATCGTGGGATGCGCCTTGCCGCTGGTGTAAGCCTCGACGCAATGCGCCAGCGCATCGATGCCGGTCGCCGCGGTCACCTCCTTCGGCACGGTCATCGTCAGGTCCGGATCGACGATGGCGATGTCGGCCAGCATGAAGCGGCTCTGCACCGCCTGCTTGTTCTGGCTGACGGGATCGGTGACGAGCGCGCGGGTGCCGGCTTCGCTGCCGGTGCCCGAGGTGGTCGGGATCTGCATCAGCGCGACACTGCGGCCGGCCACCTTCTCCGGCCCGACGATGTCGGCGAAGGCCACGTCAGACGTGCACATCACCGCGACCAGCTTGGCGAGATCCATCGCGCTGCCGCCGCCGAAGCCGACGACGAGATCTGGCTTCGCCTCCTTGGCCATCGCCACCGCCTTCTCGAGATTGGGCAGGTCCGGCTCGGGCTTGACGTCGCCGAACACTTTGACGGCGCCGGGCAGCGCCAGCGTGTCGACGCGGCGCGCATTGAACGGATCGGAGACCACCAGCGGGCGCTTGGCGCCAATCCGCTCGGCAAAGCGCGCGGCAGCGGTGATCGTGCCGTTGCCGAACTCCAGGATGGTGGGACGCTGGATTTCGATGGGCGTGAAGGCGTTGGTCATCCTGGGCTCGATCTCGTTACTTGGAAGCGCCGGCGGCCAGCCGTTCGGCATAGTCGATGGCCTCGATCAGGCTGTGCTCGTTGGCGATGCCCTTGCCGGCGATGTCGAAGGCAGTGCCGTGATCGACGGAGGTGCGGATGATCGGCAGGCCGAGCGTGATGTTGACGCCGGAGAGCTCCTGCCAGCGGCCGGTGGCGGGATCGACCTGGAAGCCGAGCAGCTTGACCGGGATGTGCCCCTGGTCGTGATACATCGCGACCGCCGCGTCGAACTGCCCGGCGCGCAGCTTGACGAAGATGGTATCGCCGGGCACGGGGCCGACAACGTCGAGCCCGTCGGCGACGGCTTTAGCGATCGTCGGCGCCGACACGTCGATATCCTGACGGCCGAACAGACCGCCCTCGCCGGCATGCGGATTGAGCGCGGCAATCGCGATCTTCGGCCTGGCAATGCCGAGCCGGCGCAGCGCATCGTTGGTGAGGTCGATCACCATGCGCAGCCGCTCCGGCGTCAGACGCTTCGGCACGTCCTCCAGCGCCACATGGGTCGAGACGTGGCTGACGCGCATGTTGCCGTGCGCGAGAAGCATCACCGAGCCGCGCACGCCGGTGAGATGCGCCAGCATCTCGGTATGGCCGGGGAAGTGATAGCCGGCCTTGTTGAGCGCTTCCTTGTTCAGCGGCGCCGTGACGATCGCAGCGGTGCGGCCCGCCTGGGTCAGGCGCACGCCCTGCTCGATCGCCTTGTAGGCGAAGCGGCCGCCATCGGCGCTGAGTACGCCCGGCTTGATCGGGTCGCCTTCGGCGTCAGCCTGGAGATAGCAAAGGTTCGGCCAATCGCGATCGTCGGCCGTCACCTCCGGGATCGCAACGTCGGCGCCGAGCGCGGCCTTCGCACCATCAAGCGCGGCACCGCTGCCAATGACGAGCAGGCGCAGATCACCCTTGGCGATGCGGTCCTTCAGCCCGACGCAGGCCTTGACGATGATCTCCGGTCCGATCCCGGCGGGATCGCCCATGGTGATGGCAAGATGGCGAGAGGTCATGTCGGACTCCCCATGTTCAGCAGATGATTATCCCGGAGCAGATCGCGCCACAGCTCGCTGGGGCCGAATGCACCGGATTTCGAGATGATGTCGACGCCGGCCCAGCGTCCGCCTTGCAGCACCGAGCGCGGCAATCCCGGCACGATGCGCCCGGTGACCTCAAGCGCATGCGCGCCGAGGGCAAGGCACGCGGCCTTCAAGGTCTCTCCGCCGGCAACGATCAGCGTGCCCGGCGGCTCGAGCGCCGCGATCAGCACCGTCATTTCACGGGCGATCCGCCGCGCCGCCTCGCCACGCGTCAAGCCTTCGGCGAGCGCGAACTTGACCAGCACAACGCCGTCTTCAGTCAGCTTGCGCTGAACGGGGGCCGCGCCCTCGCCCTCCGCAAGCGCGATCGTCGCCTCGCCGCATGCCGCAAGCTGGGACGCGGTGGCGAGTTGGTCGGAGCCGAACAGCCCCAGCACCGGCCGCTTCAACTGGCTCGGCGCATCGACACGATGGCTGCGGGCGAGCGCGCCGGCCAATCCGCCGCTTCCGCACCACAGCACCGGCCCCGGCATGTGCCGCGCCATCTCGACGACGTGGTCGAGATCGAGGTCGCTCTCGGCATCGAACACCTGAACGCCGCCCAGCGACAGCGTCTCGGGACCACCCTGCCGCGCCTCGATACCCTCGAGCTGGAGTTGGGTCAGGAGATTGTCACCGACGCGATGCCACTCGCCCTGCACCGTGCGCGCAAATTGCTGGCCCTCGACGGTGCGGCGCCCCTGATAATCGAAGGCGGGCGCGACGACGCACGAGACCCAATGGCCGCTGCGCAGGCAGGCGCCGAGCTCAGCCGCCCACGCGCCGCGCAACAGGCTATCGACCTTCTTGTAGGCGATCGTGGCGCCCTGAAGCAGCGGCGCCAGCCGGCCGACGATCTCGACGCTCTCCGCCTTCGAGCGCTCGCGGGTGCCGCTGTCGATGGCGAGGCTCCGGGCGCCGTGTGTCGCAAGTGCTTCCGGCCAGGTGACGTCGAACGGTCCGCACAGGCCGACGAACTCCGCCGCGGTGTCGAGCGCACCGGTGAGATCGTCGGCAAGCAGGCGGATGCTGGTCATGCTCGCGCGCCTCCCGCAGCGAAAATCTTGCCCGGATTCATCAGGCCGTTCGGATCGAGCAGCTTCTTGATATCGCGCATCAGCGCGATATCAAGGGGATCGGTGACGCGGGCGAGCCGGCCTCGATTGGTGATGCCGATGCCGTGCTCAGCGCTGATCGCCCCGCCTTGCGCCGCGGTCTCGTCGTCGACGATCTCGTTGATCTCGGCCACCAGCGCGGCCGTGGCGGCCGGATCCTGGCAATGCGCGCGATCGATCAAGGCCACGACGTGGATGTTGCCGTCGCCGATATGGCCGTGCATCACGACGTTCGCGTGCGGCACCGCCGCCTTGATCCGGGCCTCGACATTGTTGACAAAGACGGCCTGCCGCTCCAGCGGTACCACACTGTCGTGCGAAACTACATAGCCGCTGCGCTTGTTGCCCTCGGACACGCTATGCCTGACAGCCCAGATCGCCTTCGCTTGGGCCAGATTGGAAGCCAATATGACGTCCTCTGCAAGCCCGGCGTCCATCGCGTCCGCCAGCACCGTAGCCAGCGGCTCGTTGAGGTCGACATCTGTGAGCGTGTCCGTCAGCTCGACGATCAGATACCACGGTGTCGTCAGCGCGAAAGGAACGGTCACGTGCGGCACCGTCGCGGCGATCGCCTCGATCTGCGAGCGTGACATGATCTCGAGGCTGCCGAGCCGGTCGCCGACGGCGCCGCGCAGGCGCTGCAAGATCTCGAGCGCCTGCTCGACGCCCTGCAATTTCAACAGCGCCAAGGCCGAGCTGCGCGGCGGCGCGAACAGTTTCAGCACCGCCGCCGTGACGATGCCGAGCGTGCCCTCCGCGCCGATGAAGAGCTGCTTCAGGGCGTAGCCCGTATTGTCCTTGCGCAGCGCGCGCAGGCCGTTGAAGATACGACCATCGGGCAGCACCACCTCCAGCCCGAGCACGAGGTCGCGCGTCGGGCCGTAGCGCAGCACGGCCGTGCCGCCGGCATTGGTCGAGATGTTGCCGCCGATTTGGCAGGAGCCCTCCGCGCCGAGGCTCAGGGGGAAATAGCGATCGACGGCCTTCGCCGCGCTCTGCACCTCCGCGAGGATGCAGCCGGCCTCGACCGTGATCGTGTTGGCGAGCGGACTGACGTCGCGCACGGCTCGCATGCGGTCGAGCCGGATCACGACATTGCCGGCGCGATCATCGGGCGTCGCCGCCCCGCACATGCCGGTGTTGCCGCCCTGCGGCACGATCGCGAACTGCCTGTCCGCGCAGAACTTGACGACGGCGGCGACCTCGGCGGTCGAGCCGGGCTTCACCACCGCAACGGCGCGGCCCTGATAGCGCCCGCGCCAGTCCACGACGTAAGGCCCCTGGTCGGCTCCGGACGCAATGACGTGCTTGCCGCCGACGAGTGCGGCAAGCCCCGAAAGCGCGTCCTGGAAAGAGTCCGACATTGGATCGCCTCGTCGCTCGTGCCCGTGTTAGCCGGCGGCGGCGAATGCCGCAGCATTCGCAAGCAGCTCTTTCTCCTGCTCCGGCGGCAGGGACTCCAGCGGCGGCCGCAGCCGCTTCCATCCGGCATGGCCGGTCCGGTCGGCAGCCAACGCCTTCAGCGAGGCCATCTGCGGGAAGCGCGAAACCAGCTCCCGCGCCTTCACGATGCGCGCCTGAGCCGCCTTGAGCGCGGGATCATCATCGCTGTCGCCGAAGTGCTCAAAGACATAGGCGAGACTGCGCGCGACGATGTTGGAGGTCGCCGTGATGCAGCCTCCACCGCCCTTGCGCAGCAGCGGCAGCATCAACGGATCGGCGCCGCCCAGGACCGAGAACCCGGGGAAGCGCTCGACCATCGCGGACATGTTGGCGAAGTCGCCGGACGAATCCTTGATGCCGGTGAACGTCGCCGGATAAGCCTTGCGCAATCGCTCGATCAGCGCATGCGAGATCGGTTGCGCCGACATCTGCGGGTAGTGATAGAGGACGACTTTCAGGCGAGCATCGCCGATACGCTGCACCACTTCGCTATAGGCGGCATAGACGCCGTCGTCGCTGACGTTCTTGTAATAGAACGGCGGCAGCATCACCACAGTGTCGACTCCCACCGAAAGCGCGTGACGCGTCAGGACGACGGTGTCGGTGAACGCGGCGACGCCGGTGCCGGGCAGCAACTGGTTCGGCCTGATGCCGCCGGCGATCGCGGCTTCGAGCAGCGCAGTGCGCTCGGCGATGGAGAAGGAGTTCGCCTCCCCCGTGGTGCCGAGCAGCGCGATGCCGTCACAGCCTTCATCGAGGAGATAGCGGCAATGCGCGACGAACCGCGCGTGATCGGGCGCAAGCTCGGCGTCGAGCGGCGTCAGCGCGGCAGAGAACACGCCATGGGGGTGCAGCGATGATGTCGACAAAACTTCCTCCGATCGCCAAATCGATGTTGTTCGGAATGCGAACATTTGTTATTGGGTTGGCCTGTCGTAAAATCAGCCGATCCTCGCGTCAAGGGCGATGGCTGTCATGGCGGGCATTCAGGCATGGCCAAGGTCGACAAGAAGACCATCAAGCGCGCATCGGAAACGAGCGCGAAAAATCCCAAGAACAATCCCAAGAACTACGTCGCCTCCGTCGGCAAGGCCTTTGCCGTGCTCAAGAGTTTCACCAGTGAGGCCTTCGAGCTCACCTTGAGTGAGATTGCCGCACGCGCCGATCTCGATCGCGGAACCGCGTTCCGGCTGATCCAGACCCTGGTCGAGCTCGGCTATATCCAGGCCGTGCCGCAGAGCCGACGGTTCCGCCTCGGCGTCGCCTGTCTCGACCTCGGCTACACCGTGCTGTCGCACGGATCCTTGCGCACCATCGTCGAGCCGCTGCTGCGCGACCTCGTGCCTGAGGTTGGCGATGCCGCCTCGCTCGGCATCCTCGACGGCGGCGACGTGGTCTATCTCGCCCGCGTCGGCGCCGGCCTCGACCGCCACAAGATGGACCGGCGGCCGGGCACGCGCATTCCCGCCTACAGCGCCGCGCTTGGCCACGTCATGCTGGCCCATCTGGCTCGCGACGAGCAGATCGCCCGGCTGGAATCGCGCCCTCGCCTCAAGCTGTCGGAGCGAACGCTGACCGATCTCGATGCCCTGCTCGCCCGGCTCGATCAGGTGAAGAAGAAGGGCCATGCCGTCTCCGACGGCGAGAACGCCTATGGCCTGCGCACGCTGGCGACGCCGATCTTCGATGCACAGGGACTCGTGATCGGGGGATTGAGCGTCACGGTCGATGCCATGCGCATGGACATGGCCGCGTTTCGCGACCAGGCCCTGCCGCGGCTGATGCAGGCGACGATCAAGGTTCAGGATCTCGCGATCAAGTCGGGGCTGTCGAGCTGAGCGCGATCGCTAGATCACGATGTGATCGAAATCGGCGGCGATCCGGCTGCTCGGGAAGATCCTTGCCGCTTCGGCCAGGATCTCGTCGTCCTCGTAGCGTCCCGACATATGGGTCAGCATGAGCTGGCCGACCTTGTTCGCGGCCGCGAAGGAAGCTGCCTCCGCCGCGGTGAGATGGCCGTAGTCGCGCGCGGTCGATGCATCGCGATCGAGGAACGTCGCCTCGATCACCAGCATGTCGGCATCTGCAACGTATTGCGACAGCCCCTCGGTGGTCTCGGTGTCGCCGATCACGACGAGCTTTTTGCCGCCGCTTGGAGGCCCCAGCACGTCTTCCGGATTGATCGTGCGGTCGTCGATCACGACCGACCGTCCCGCGGCGAGCTCGCCGCGCATGGGACCGTCGGGAACACCAAACGCTGCGAGGCGGTCCGACAAGAGATGGCGGCGTGCGGGGCTCTGGAAGCAAAAACCAAAACTGTCGGTGTCGCGGTGGCGGACCGGAAAACAGCTGATCGTAAAGTCGCCAGCGTCGAGGACCTGTCCTTCGGCCAGCGGCGCGAACGACACCGGGATCGGCGCCCTGCCCGCGCCCCACAGTCCCGCGAGCATACGGACGACGATGTCGAGCGTGCCTTCCCCACCGTGAATGGTCATCTGGTCGGAGGTCTGCCGCAAGCCCAGCGTCGAGAACAGGCCCGGGATGCCGAGCACGTGATCGAGGTGAGCGTGCGTCAGCAGGATGCGATCGAGCCGCCGAAAGCCGGCACCGCTGCGCAGCAGCTGGCGCTGCGTGCCCTCACCACAATCGACCAGGATGCGCTTGCCGGCGGCTTCCACGAGGAGCGCGGGATGGTTGCGTTCTGCGGAGGGAACGCTGGCGGAAGTGCCGAGGAACGTCAGGGCGAACATGGGCGTGAATTGTCCAGCGGTCTGGAAGCCGCCTTCAATCGACCGGCGGCCTCACCGTCCCCAATGCCACGCGAGCAGCAGCGCGTACAGGCCCATCGAGCCGGCATAGAGCGCGGCGAGCAGCGCATAGCCTGCGATCTGGCGACTGATCGCCGCCTTCGGCGTGATCCACCAGTCCAGTGCTTTGAAGGCGGCGGGCACCAACCACCAGCCGAGCAGTTGGGTGCTGACGAGGTTGCCGATGAAAAGCGACAGCCAGACCGGCACGCCATGGCTGTCGATCAGAGGCCTGCTGATGAAGTAGCCCCAGAGATACACCACGGGATAGAGCACCAGCAGCACGATGAGGTTGCTCTTCCAGATGAAGCCCGGTCCCTGCGCCGGCGCCTCAACCTTGCCGGACGGGAACCAGAAATTGTAGCCGTAGCTCGCCCGCTTCACGTTCATGCCGGCGTTGAAGCGCTCGCCGTCCTTCAGCAGCGTCTGACGCAACGGCGAGTCGAGCCAGGCATTGAGGTTGGCATCGCTGTCGAACGACAGGATGATGATCCACTCATCATGCAGGCCGGGAATCGGCCGCTCGATCTTGTGGCGCAGGAACCCTTTGAACTCGGCTTCCGCGGCCTGGATGCGCTGCTGCCATTTGAGGAACGCATCCTCGAGCCCGTCAGGCACCTTGAAGGAGATCACGGCTGAGACTGCGCTATCGCGCTGGACGCCGGTGTCGGGCAGGATATGGACATCCTCCGAACCGACGAAGTAGCGCTGCACCTCTCCGATCAGCTTCGCCCGCACATCGCTCTGGAGCCAGGCACGTGCCGCGCTCGGGCTTGTGAAACGCAGGATCGTCACCCAGTCCACATGCGCGGGCGGCTGCGGCGGCACCACCTCCTGACTGAGGAAGCCGGGCCAGGTCTTGAGCACCTCGCCGACCTCGCCGTTCCAGCGCGCGAACGCGGCGAAGCCATCGTCCGCGATACGGCGCTGGATGACGAGGGCGACCGGCTGGCCGGCTGAATCAGGAGATGCGCTCATGGGCAGCGGCTTCAGCTCTTCTTGTAGAGACGCTTGCCCATCACCCAGGTCTCGTCGACGCAGCGATCGTCGCCGACCATCATGACGGCGAACAGCATGTTCGCGGCTTCGTCGACCGTGCGCGGACCAGCACCGTCGGCGACCAGCGACTGGTGCCAGGGCTGCGCCAGCTGGCCGGCATTCGGATCGAGCGCGACGAAATCGGCCTCCTTGCCGGGCTCGAAATTGCCGAGCTTGTCATCGATATAGAGGCCTTCGGCGCCGCCGAGCGTGACCGACCAGAAGCCGCGGTAGGGCGAGAGCTTGTTGCGCTCGGCTTCCGCGAGATCCTTGCGCGCCGGATCGATGCTGCCGTCGAGCATCGTGTTGTTGCACATGCCGACCTTGTAGGCATCGTCGAGCACGGCGATCATCGAGAAGCGGTTGCCGCCGCCGACGTCGGTGCCGAACGACATCCTGACGCGATGCTCCGGATCGGTGGCACGGCCGAGACGGAACAGGCCGCTGCCGAGGAACAGGTTCGAGCACGGGCAGAACACCACCGCCGCGCCCTTCTTCGACATGCGTCGGAACTCGTTGTTGGAGAGATAGACGCCATGACCGCCGGAGAATTTCGGTCCGACCAGATCGAACTTCTCGTAGACGCCGAGATAGTCCTGGCAGTCCGGATGCTCGACCAGCACGCCGGTGCATTCGGCCGGGTTCTCGGAGATGTGGGTGTTGACCCAGCAGTCCGGATGCTCGTGCTTGAGGCGCTGGCACGCCTTGAGCAGCTCAGGCGAAGCGCCGAAGGCAAAGCGCGGCGTGATGGCGTAGAGGTTGCGGCCCTTGTTGTGGTACTCCGCGATCAGCCGCTTGCTGTCGCGATAGAAATTCTCGGGCGTGTCGATGAAATCGGCCGGCGCGTTGCGGTCGATCCCTGTGAGGCCCGCGATCACGCGCATGTTGCGTCGTGCCGCTTCCTCGAACAGCTCTTCGGTCGAGACCGGCGAGGAGCTGGTGAAGGCCTGGCAGGTCGTGGTGCCGGCGGCGAGCAGTGCGTCGAGAAAACGCTTCACGCCCTCGCGCGCATAGTTGCGATCCTTGTACTTGATTTCCTCGGGATAGATCGACTTCTGCAGCCACGGCAGCAGCTGCTCGCCATAGGCCCCTAGCACGCGGGTCTGCGGCAGATGGATGTGGCCGTCGATGAAGCCCGGCAGAATTATGCGGTCCTTGATGTGGGTGACCTCGACGCTCCGATGCGCGGCGGCGATCTTGTCGTAGGGACCGAACGCCTTGATCACGCCGTCCGTGACGACCATCAGGCCGTCCTGATGAAAGCGCGCGGCGGCCTGCTCGTTGCCGATGTGCTTCCAGGGATCATCGACGAAGTCGAAGAACGTGCCGCGAATACCGACGGTGGTCATGAGGAGGTTCCTTCCTTAAGTCTGTGTGGCGTTGCGCGCCGAGGGCAGCGAGATCGCAAGCAGCGCGCCCGCGATGGCGCAGAGGCCGAGATAGAGCCAGCCGATCGGCGCCTGCGTCGTTTCGGGCAGCACCGCTGCGATCGCCATGGCGCCGCTGACGGCGAGATAGCAGAGCGCGCTGATGAGGCCGCCGATCAGGCCGTGGTCGCGCTCGAACAGGCCGAGCGCCATGCCGTACATCATCGGGCACAGCACGCCGCAGCCGCCGAGCACCAGCGCACCACCGATCGTGATCGACGTAAAATCGAGGCCCACGGTCATGCCGGTCGCAGTGAGGACCGCGGCGCCGGCAAGGAACAGCGCGAAGGCGCCAAATCCCATCACGCGGGCCGGCATGAAGCGAGCGAAATGCGCGCAGCCGAGCTCGCCGGCGAGATTGACACCGCCGAGACCGAGCGCGACGAGGCCGTAGATGGCCGCCGAATAACCGAGGCCGGTCTGGTAGAAGAACGGCGCAACGACGCCGAAGGCGAGCTGCGCGCTCGCGGCAGCCGCAAACACCAGCACGAAGGCGAGGAAGCCCGGACGGACAAGCGCGTCGCGCAAGATGCCGGAAGTGCGGCGTGGGTCGAACGGCGCGCGGCGATCTGCCGGCAGCGTTTCGGGCAGAAGAAACACGACGATGGTAGCGACGATGGCCGCGGCGATCGCGATGACGATGAAGACGCCGCGCCAGGAGGTCAGCTCGACAATGAAGCCGCCGGCGGCGGGCGCAAGCACGGGCGCAAGGCCCCAGGCCGCCCCGAGCAGGCCGGAGATCGCGGTGAGCTCACGGCCGCGAAAGCAATCGGCGGCGACCGCATAGGCGACGACGAGGCAGGTGCAGCCGCCGATGCCTTGCAGGAAGCGCAAGCCCAGCAGCAGCGAGGCGCTGGTGGCGAGCGCGCAGGCGATGCTCATCGCGATCAGCACCGACAGCCCTGCGAGCAGGACGTTGCGGCGACCGAGCGTATCGGAGGCGATGCCAACAGGCACCAGCGCCAGACTCATGCCGAGCATGTAGGCGGTGACGGTGTTCTGCATCGCGGCGGAATCGGTTGCGAGGTCCACCACCATCTGCGGCAGGCCGGGCGTATAGGCATCGAGCGGAATCTGACTGAACGGCACGACGCACAGCAGGATCGGCACGATCCCACTTCTCGCGCGACCGGCGTCCGAAGCAAGTGCAGTCATGGCTTACGCCCCCTCGATGCCCGCGGGCCCCGTCTTTTCGTGCGCGCAATGAGACGCGACGATGCAGGTTGCGGATATTGACGCGCGGGAAGCTGCCAGAACTGTGTGTAAAAACTCTTAGGAGGTCCGCTTCAATGCGGACAGCAGCGAGGGCTCAAACTGAAAACGCGAAAACAACCCCATGCACAGTACAAATCATTGAGGAATTTCGCCTCGAACGGCGCCAGCCGAGCCGGCGCCGACATTCGACACGTCGGGCAAAACAGGAGCGTCATGCAACGCTCCCGATTTCGAAGTCGCCGCCGGGCCGAACCATTAACCGTTCGGAAGGCATGGGCGTTTCAGCACCGGCCGGCTTTCTGCGAGGCGCCGGTCAGACCAGGAAACCCTCGAGTGCTTCGAGAAACTGTCGCGGCGATTGAAGCTGCGGCACATGCGCGCAACCCGGAATGACCTTGAGCTCGGCGCGCGGCAATCCGGCGGCGAGCTCCCGCGACATTGGCGGCGGTGTCGCTTCGTCGTGCTCACCGACCATCACGAGCACCGGGACCTTCACCGCGGCAAGCTCTCCGCGGAGATCGAGGCTTGCCAATGCAGTGCATGCGGCGCGAAACACATCAGGGTCCGTGCGCAAGAAGGCTGCGCGACGATCCTGCATCAGCTCCGGATGCTGCGCCTGAAACTCGGGCGCGAACAGGCGCCGCATCGCGACGTCGGTGATGGCCTCGAGCCCCTTCTCGCGCGACGCCTTCGCCATGTTGCGAAACGCCTCGCGGCCGGCTTCCGAAAACGCCGCGCCGCTGTCGGCGAGAACGAGCCTGCTGGCGATCGCCGGATGCCGGATCGCCATCTGCAGCGCGACGAACCCGCCATAGCCGTTGCCGAGCACGATCGCCGGCGCGCCGCCGGCGGCATCGCGCACAGCTTCGGCCATCCGGTCGGCAACCGCAGCAAGTCCGCCTTCGACCGCGCGTGAGCGGCCGAAGCCCGGCAGCTCCGGCACGATGGTGCGAAACGATGTCTCGAGCTCAGGCACGATCGCGTCAAAGCTCGCGCGGTCCGACAAGAGCGAGTGGAAGAGGAACAGCGGCGGTCCTTCGCCCGATTGCGCGGCGTTGACGGTCCCGTTGGCAAGAAGCCTGTCCATATCCGGTCTTTCCTTGATTTCGTCGGCCGTTGGCATGCCGCGGAAGCCCTGACTGATAAATCAACTGACAGGGAATTCAAGCATTTGGGCCTTGACGTGAAATATCACGACTGAGATATTAACGCCAAGGAGATCATAAAAATCATGCTTTTGCGCGAAAATATCTACGATCGGCTTAGGTCTGATATTTTAGCTTGCCGCTTAGCGCCAGGCGATGAAATGCGCGAGCAGGATTTAGCCGAGCGCTATGACGTGAGCCGGCAACCGGTCCGGGATGCGCTGCTGCGGCTGCAGCGCGAGCACCTCGTGACGGTGCAGCCGCGCCAGGGCTATCGGGTCACGCCGATCTCGCTGTCCGATGCCCGCGACCTCTTGCGCTTCCGTCTTGCGCTGGAGCCAGCCTGCGTCGCCGAGGCGATCGAAAGCGCGCCCGACAGCGTCTTGAAGTCGCTCGACCAATTCCGCCGCTTCTCCGGCAATCACGAGGACTTCATCGCCTACAATCGCGGCTTCCACACCGCGCTGGCGCATGCCTCCGGCAATCGCCGCATGGCCACGGCGCTCTGCGACCTGATCGGCCAGGCCGACCGCCTGGTCCGTGTCAGCATCTCCAATCTGAAAGGCCACGACCCGGCGAAGCTCGTTGCCGAGCATGTCGCCCTCATCAACGCCATGCAACGGCGCGAGACGCGAACCGCCGCGCGCATCATCAAGGCCCATATCGGGGCCACCGAAAAACGCGTTCTGCCGGCGCTCAAGCGTAACGCCGTCATCGTCGAAGAGAGGTCGTCATGAACATCCCGTCAAAACCCGCGTCGATCGACGTTGAAATCCACGGCAATTTCATCGATGGGCGTGAAGTCGAGGCCGGCGCCGGCGCGATGCTGGACATCCGCAATCCCGCGACCGGCGACGTCATCGCCCGCATACCCAATTCCACCGCCGAAGACATCGACCGCGCCATGAAAAGCGCGCGCGCCGCGTTCGAAGGCAAGGCCTGGGGCGGCATGGACACGCGCGCGCGGGCGAGGCTCGTCAACAAGCTCGCCGACGCGTTCGAAGCCAATCTCGATAGCCTCTACCGGCTGGAGACCCTCAACAACGGCCGCCCGGTCAACGAGACCCGCGCGCAGCTCTCCCGCCTGCCTGATTTCTTTCGCTATTTCGCCGGCGTCGCGCTGTCGCGCCGCGATTCCGTGATCCCCGTCGAAGGCGCCTATCTGAACTACACGCTCCGCACCCCGATCGGGATCGTCGCCAACTGCACGCCGTTCAATCACCCGCTGATGATCCTGTGCAAGTCGCTCGCCGTGGTACTGGCAACCGGCTGCGTCACCGTGGTCAAGCCGTCGGAATACACGCCGCTGACGACCTTGAAGCTCGCGCAGATCTTCACCGAAGCGGGCCTGCCGCCCGGCGTCTTCAATATCGTTCTCGGCCTCGGCCAGAGCGCCGGCAAGATGCTGGCCGAACACGGCGACATCGACAAGCTTGTCCTGACCGGCGGCACCGAGGCCGGCCGCATCGCCGGCAGCGCAGCCGCGAAGGTGTTTGCGCATCAGACCATGGAGCTCGGCGGCAAGACGCCTGTCATGGTGTTCGACGATTTCGACGTCGACCGCGCCGTCAACTACGCCGCGTTCGGCGCCTTCATCGGCGCAGGCCAGACCTGCGTCTGTGCCTCGCGTCATATCGTCCAGGCCTCGATCTACGACGAATTCGTCGAGAAGCTGCAGGCCAAGACCCGCACGATCCGCGTCGGCGATCCCTTCGATCCGAGCACCCAGATGGGTCCCGTGATCTCGGCCAGGCAGCGCGACCGCGTTCTCAGCTATGTGGGCTATGGTCACGCCGACGGCGCGCGTCTCGTCACCGGCGGCGTTGCCGCCAAGGTGCCGGGCCACGACAACGGCTATTTCGTCGAGCCGACCGTGTTCGCCGACGTCAAATCCGACATGCGGATCTTCCAGGAGGAAGTGTTCGGTCCATTCACCTCGGTGACGCCGTTCAAGGACGAGGCCGATGCGCTGCGGCTCGCCAACGACTCGCCGTTTGGCCTGGCCGCCGCGATCCGCACCCGCGACGTCGCCCGCGCCCACCGCGTCGCGGCATCGGTCAAGGCCGGCATCGTCTGGATCAACGATCATCACCGCCTCGATCCGGCTTCGCCCTGGGGCGGCGTCGATGATTCCGGCATCGGCCGCGAGTGCGGCACCGAGAGCTTCAACGACCATTTCAACACCAAGAGCGTGATGGTCGCGACCCACGAGCAGCCGTTCGACTGGTACCGCGACACGGCCAACCAGAAGCGATTGAACTAGCAGAGACCAGAACCGGCAGACCGCCCACAGAAGGCGGGCCGCATCAACCAGAACAACAGTCAAGGGAGAGCGTAAATGTCGACATCGGTGAACGCAGGCAGCCGTCTTGATCGGCTGCCGATCGGGCCATTCCATCGTCGCATCATGCTGCTGATTGGCATCGGCATGTTTTTCGACGGTTTCGACATCTACATTGCCGGAACCGTGCTCAGCGTGACGCTGAAGACCGGCTTTTCGACGCTCGGCCAGAACGCGGCGTTCATCTCGGCGACCTTCGTCGGCATGATGCTGGGATCGTTCGGCACCGGCTTCCTCGGCGATCGCTACGGACGCCGCTTCACCTATCAGTTCAATTTGCTCCTCTTCGGCCTTGCCTCCCTCGCCGCGGCGTTCTCGCCGAACATGGCCTTCCTGATCGCCTGCCGCTTCGTGATGGGCGTTGGCCTAGGTGCGGAGAACGTCGTCGGCTATTCGACGATGACGGAATTCGTGCCCGCGCGCACCCGCGGCAAATGGCTCGGCTTCACCACCGTGTGCGTCGTCACCGGCCTGCCCGTGGCATTGCTCGTCGCGTCCGTGCTGGTCCCGCAATTCGGCTGGCGCTCGATGTTCGTGCTCGGCGGTGTCGGTGCGCTCGTCGTCTGGTACATGCGCAAGTCGTTGCCGGAATCGCCGCGCTGGCTGGAGGCCGTCGGGCGCACCACCGAGGCGGAAGCGCTGATGCAGGCCATCGAGAAGGAGGCGGCGCAAGGCCAGCCCCTGCCTGCTCCCGCGCCCGTCACGTCAGCCCCGGTCGCCGCCGATCTCGGCACGTTGTTCACCGCGCCCCTGCTGTCGCGGATGATCGTCGGCGCGGTCTGCCTGATCACGATCAACACCCTGCTCTACGGCTTCGTGACCTGGCTGCCCGTCTTCTTCGTCAAGCAGGGCCTCTCGATCGCGACCTCGTTCGGCTATTCGCTGCTGATGGCGCTCGGCGCGCCCATCGGTTCGGCCATCGGCGCACTGACCGCGGACCGCTGGGGCCGCAAGCCGACCATCATCGGGGCCTCGCTGGTCTCGGTGGCGCTCGGCATCCTCTACCCCATGATCTCGGATCCGATCCTGCTGCCGGCCGTGGGCTTCGCGCTGACCGTGCCGATCTACGTCCTGGTCGCCCTTCTATTCGGCATCTACATCCCCGAACTGTTTCCGACCGAGGTCCGCCTGCGCGCCTCCGGCATCGTCAACACGCTGGGGCGCGGCGCCACCATCGTCACGCCGTTCCTCGTGGTCTCACTGTTCGAGACGCGCGGCGTCGCCGGCGTGATGGCGCTGATGATCGGCCTCCTGGTGGTGCAGATCATCACGGTCTGGTCGCTCGGCATCGAGCCCCGGCATCGCAGCCTCGAGGAGCTGAAGGCGGAGGACACGGCTTCGCCGGTGCTGAAGGAAGCGTCCTGACTCTCTCCACACCGTCATGGCCGGGCTTGTCCCGGCCATCCACGCCTTTGGCTACGCGGCACGAAGAACGTGGATGCCCGGGACAAGCCCGGGCATGACGACCTCTGGCGAAGCAGATGCCCCCCCGCCCCGACACGCGGGCAGATCTGGTTCCCATTGTGCCGCCTCCTCATCTCGCTGCCAACATTGCATGTTCGATTCCCGGATCGGTTCGCCGAGACGACGAGATACAAGGGAGCGCGCGATGACCGCAGATGCCGCTAACCTCAACTACGGCTCGATCGGCGCGCTCCTCGGCGCCCTGCACGCGCGCAAGATCTCCGCATCGGAATTGCTTGCACATACGATCGCCCGCATCGAGGCGCTGGACGGGCCGATCAACGCGATTGTCGTCCGCGATTTCGATCGGGCCAGGGACGCCGCGCGGGCCGCCGATGCCGCGCTCGGCCGCGGCGAGCGGTTGCCGCTGCTCGGCATCCCCGTAACCCTCAAAGAACCGTTCAACGTCGCGGGCCTAGCGACGACCTGGGGCTTTCCGCATTTCAGGGATTTCAAGCCGGCCGAGGACGCTCTCGTCGTCTCGCGATTGAAGGCGGCGGGCGCCGTCATCATCGGCAAGACCAACATCCCGATCGGGCTCAGGGATTTCCAGAGCTACAACGACATCTACGGCACCACGAACAATCCGTGGGACCTCGGCCGGTCGCCTGGCGGCTCCTCGGGCGGATGCGGCGCGGCGCTGGCCGCAGGCTTCGGTCCGCTCTCGATCGGCTCGGATATCGGCGGCTCGATCCGGGTGCCCTCGCATTTCTGCGGCGTGTTCGGACACAAGCCGAGCCTCGGCCTGGTGCCGCTGCGCGGATACAGCCTGCCGCCGGCGCCGCCTGTTCCCGGCCAGGGCGACCTTGCCGTCGTCGGGCCGATGGCGCGCACCGCCTCGGATCTCGCATTGTCGCTCGACGTGATTGCCGGTCCTGATGAGACCCGCGACGGGGTCGGCTACCGCCTCGTGCTGCCTGCCCCGCGGCATGACCAGCTCAGGGATTTCAGGATCCTCGTGATCGACACCCATCCGCTGATGCCGACGGGCGATGCCGTGCGCTCGGCCATCGGACGATTGGCCGAGCGGCTCGAACGATCAGGCGCGCATGTCGCGCGCTCGAGCACATCGCTGCCCGATCTCGCCGAGTCCGCTCGGCTCTACATGAAGCTGCTCAACGGCGCCCGAAGCCCGCGCCTGACACCGGCCGCCCTCGCCGAGGCACAAGAAGCGGCCGCAGCACTCGCGCCCGACGACCGCAGCCTTGAGGCCGAGCGCGCCCGCGGCTGGGGCATGATCCATCGCGATTGGCTGGCGATTGATGCGGCTCGCCTGCAGCTCCAGGAAAAGTGGTACCAGCTCTTCCGCGAGTTCGATGCGGTGATCTATCCCGTCGCCGCCGTGCCGGCCTTTCCGCACGATCATTCCGAGCCGTTCGACGCGCGAAAGCTCGACATCGATGGCAAGCTCTACAACTATTCCGATGCATGCTTCATCTGGGCCGATCCCGCCTCGACCTGCGGACTGCCGGCGACCGCCGTTCCGATCGAGCGTACGCCGTCGGGCCTGCCGGTCGGCGTGCAGATCATCGGGCCTTATCTGGAGGACCGCACGACGATTGCGCTGGCCGGGCTGATCGAGCGCGAGTTCGGCGGCTTCGTCCCGCCGCCGGCGTTGCCGAGCTGAATCAGGTTCGGTCGGCCGACTGCGCCTCGACCGCCTGCACCGCGACATCAGCGACTTGCCGCAGCGCCTCGCGATCCGCGCCTGATGACGCCATCACGCCCATGCCGACGGAGACGGCCGAAACGTAGCGCGCGAGCGCGGCGGGATCTGACGTGTCCTTGAGATCGCCCTCAGCCTTGGCGCGGACAAAACGCTCGCGGAGCTGGTCTTCGTTCTGGGCGCGGCGGGCGGCGAGCTCGAAGGGGACGCTCTCGGAGCCGGTGCCGCAGGCGATGCCGCCCTGGACGAGCAGGCAGCCGGGCGGATTGGCGGGATCGGTCTGCTTGTCGGCGATGCCCATCAGCATCCGCTCGGCGACCGCGCGGGCGGTGGGCGCTGCGACGACCTCGTCCATCCAGACGCCGCGCAGTTTTGTGTAGCGGTCGAGCGCGGCCTTCAGCAGGCCTTCCTTGTTGCCGAAGCAGGCATAGAGGCTGGGGGGATTGATGCCCATGGCCTCTGTGAGCTGGGCAATGGTCGCGCCCTCATAACCATGGCGCCAAAACACTTCCATCGCCCGGTCCAACGCCGTCTCGGCGTCGAATTCGCGGGGGCGTCCCATGCCCATGTGCCTGTCTCCTCGGATTTCACGTTCTGCCTGAGGCTTAACGCCAAGTCCTATCTATTTGTTCTAGCTGTCTTTTCTCAGCGTCTTCCAATTGTCGCGGTATGCGGCTACAATTTTCTTAGTGAATGGTACATAAGTATCTTGCACTGCGACATCCAGCTCCACATTTGTAGTGAACACTACATATCTGGAGCGCGCAAATGCATCCCCCGCAAAGTTCTCCCCGCACCGGCCGTTTCCGCCGCCTTCTTGGCGGCGTCGCCGTCGTGGGCGCCCTCGCCGTAGCCGGCTCGATCGCGACCGGCCACTACTTCCACGCTGCGCAAGCAACCGCAACCGCGGCCGCGGCTGAGCAGGCCGTTTCCGTCACCGTCGCGATGATCGAACCGAAGCAGACCGTGCTTTGGGACGATTTCTCCGGCCGGCTCGAGGCCATCCAGCGCGTCGAGCTTCGCCCGCGCGTGGCCGGCGCGATCCTGTCGACCAACTTCACCGAGGGCGCGCTGGTGAAGGCCGGCGACCTGCTGTTCAAGATCGATCCGGCGCCCTACGCCGCCGAGGTCGACAAGGCCGCCGCCCAGCTCGAGGCCGCCAAGGCCCGCGTGGTGTTCACCCAGAGCGAGCTCGAACGCGGCGCCCAGCTGGTTGGGAACGCCGTGGTCACCCGGCGCGACTACGACCAGCGCGACAACGCCCATCGCGAAGCCATCGCCAATGTGAAGGCGGCCGAGGCGACGCTCCAGACCGCAAAGCTCAATCTCGACTACACCGAGGTGCGCGCGCCGGTGGACGGCCGCGTCGGCAAGATCGAGGTCACCGTCGGCAATCTCGTCGCCGCCGGCACCGCCTCGCCGGTGCTGACCTCGCTGGTCTCGGTCAATCCGATCTACGCCTCGTTCGATGCGGACGAAGAGGTGGTGCTCCGCGCGCTGAACTCGATCGCGGATAGCATGGGCCAGCGCGGCAAGCTCGACCAGATTCCGGTGGAGATGGCGACATCAGGCGGCCTCTCGGCGAAGGGCCACATCCAGCTGATCGACAACCAGGTCAACGGCCAGAGCGGCACCATCCGCGTCCGCGCCGTGTTCCAGAACGACGACGGGCGTCTGATCCCCGGCCAGTTCGCCCGCGTGCGCATGGGCCAGCCCAAGCAGCAGACGCTGGTGATGATCGACGAGCGGGCGATCGGCACCGACCAGGACAAGAAGTTCGTGATGGCGGTCGGTGACGACAGCCGCGCGGTCTACCGGCCGGTTACGCTTGGCGGCGCCGTCGATGGACTTCGCATCGTCACCGCGGGCCTGAAGCCCGGCGACCGCATCGTGGTCAATGGCTTGCAGCGCGTGCGTCCCGGCGCCCTCCTCAAGACGGAGATCGCGGCGATGGGGGCGCGGGGGCAGCAGGCTTCCAACCACAGCAACCAGGACGTGGTGCAACGCTAACTATCCGAGTCGTTCCGGGGCGCGACGAAGTCGCGAACTACGGTGCGCAATTGCGCACCTGAGAATCTCGAAGTTACGAAACTCCGATCACTTCACCTCTGGATTCCGGGTTCGCGGGCTTCGCCCACGCCCCGGAATGACGGGGGGAGTTGTCGGAGAACCGCAGGATATTGCCCAGGGGCAAAGCCATGAATCTGTCAAAGTTCTTCATTGATCGTCCGATTTTCGCCGGCGTGCTGTCGGTCCTGATCTTCCTCGCAGGGCTGATCTCGCTGTTCGCGATGCCGATCTCGGAATACCCCGACGTGGTGCCGCCCTCGGTTGTGGTGCGCGCGACCTATCCCGGCGCCAATCCCAAGGTGATCGCGGAGACGGTGGCTACTCCCATCGAGGAGCAGATCAACGGCGTCGAGAACATGCTGTATATGTCGAGCCAGGCGACCACCGATGGCGCAATGACGCTGACGGTGACGTTCCGCCTCGGCACCGACCCCGACAAGGCCACGCAGCTGGTGCAGAACCGCGTGCAGCAGGCCGAGCCGCGCCTGCCTGCCGTGGTGCGCCAGCTCGGCATCATCACCAAGAAGTCGTCGCCCGACCTCACCATGGTGGTGCATCTGTTGTCGCCGAACGGCCGCTACGACATGACGTATCTGCGCAACTACGCCGTGCTCAACGTCAAGGATCGCCTGGCGCGCATCGACGGCGTCGGCGACGTCCAGCTCTACGGTGCCGGCGACTATTCGATGCGGGTCTGGGTCGATCCGCAGAAGGCGGCCGAGCACGGGCTGACTGCCAGCGATATCGTGAAAGCGATCCAGGCGCAGAACGTCGAGGCTGCCGCCGGCGTGGTCGGCTCGTCCCCCAACGTTAGGGGTATCGACCTGCAATTGTCGGTCAATGCGGAAGGACGTCTCGCCAACGAGGAGCAGTTCGGCGACATCGTGGTCAAGACCGGCTCGCGCGGCGAAGTGGTTCGTCTTCGTGATGTCGCGCGCATCGAGCTTGGCGCCTCCGAATACGGCCTGCGCTCGCTGCTCGACAACAAGCAGGCGGTCGCGATCCCGATCTTCCAGGCGCCGGGCTCCAACGCGCTGCAGATCTCCGACAACGTCCGCGCCACCATGGCCGAGATCAAGAAGAACATGCCGGAGGGCGTGTCCTACCAGATCGTCTACGACCCCACTCAGTTCGTGCGCTCCTCGATCGAGGCCGTCATCCACACGCTGCTTGAAGCGATCGCGCTGGTGGTTCTGGTCGTGATCCTGTTCCTGCAGACCTGGCGCGCCTCGATCATCCCCCTGCTCGCGGTGCCGGTCTCGATCGTCGGCACGTTCGCGGTGATGCACGTGTTCGGCTTCTCGATCAACGCGCTCAGCCTGTTCGGCCTCGTGCTCGCGATCGGCATCGTCGTCGACGACGCGATCGTCGTGGTCGAGAACGTCGAGCGCAACATCGAGGCCGGGCTGTCGCCGCGCGATGCCACCTATCAGGCCATGCGCGAGGTCTCGGGACCGATCATCGCCATTGCGATGGTGCTGATCGCGGTGTTCGTGCCGCTCGCCTTCATCTCCGGCCTCACCGGGCAGTTCTACAAGCAGTTCGCGCTGACGATCGCGATCTCGACCGTGATCTCCGCCGTCAACTCGCTGACGCTGTCTCCGGCGCTCTCGGCGCTGCTGCTCAAAGGGCACAACGAGCCGAAGGACAAGCTGACGATCATCATGGAGAAGAGCCTTGGCTGGTTCTTCCGCCGCTTCAATCGGGCGTTCACCTACTCGTCGGAGAGCTACAGCGGCACCGTCACCAAGGTCATCTCCGGCAAGGCCGCGGTGATGGGGCTCTATGTGGTGCTGGTTGGCCTCACCGCCCTGCTCTTCCAGCAGGTGCCGAGCGGCTTCGTGCCGGGCCAGGACAAGCAGTACCTCGTCGGCTTCGCCCGCCTGCCCGACGGCGCCACGCTCGACCGCAGCGAAGAGGTGATCCGCAAGATGAGCGACATCGCGCTGACCCAGCCCGGTGTCGAGAGCTCGGTGGCCTTCCCCGGCCTGTCGATCTCCGGCTTCACCAACTCCTCCAACGCCGGCATCGTGTTCTCGACGTTGAAACCGTTCGACGAGCGCAAGGATCCCTCGCTCAGCGGGCCCGCGATCGCGGCCGAGCTGAACAAGAAATATGCGGGGATCCAGGAAGCCTTCATCGCCATGTTCCCGCCCCCGCCGGTCAACGGCCTCGGCACCATCGGTGGCTTCAAGCTGCAGATCGAGGACCGTGCTGGTTTGGGCTATGAGGCGCTGAACGATGCGACCAAGGCTTTCATGGCGGCGATGCAGAAGGCGCCGGAGATCGCCGGCGTGTTCTCGAGCTTCCAGGTCAACGTGCCCCAGCTGTTCGCCGACATCGACCGCACCAAGGCGCTGCAGCTCGGCGTGCCCGTGACCGAGGTGTTCAACACGCTGCAGATCTACCTGGGGTCCTACTACGTCAACGACTTCAACAAGTTTGGCCGCACCTATTCGGTCCGGGTCCAGGCCGACGCGCCGTTCCGCGCCCGCGCCGACGACATCAGGCAGTTGAAGGTGCGCTCGTCCTCGGGCGACATGGTGCCGCTGTCGGCGCTGCTCAAGATCCGCCAAAGCGCGGGGCCGGAGCGCGCGATCCGCTACAACGGCTTCCTGTCGTCCGACATCAACGCGGCGGCCGCGCCCGGCTTCTCCTCGGGCCAGGCGCAGGAGGCGGCGACGCGGATCGCGGCAGAGACGCTGCCGCCGGGCTTTGCCTTCGAATGGACCGACCTGACCTATCAGGAGTTCATCGCCGGCAATTCCGGCATCTGGGTGTTCCCGCTGGCGATCCTGCTGGTTTTCCTGGTGCTGGCTGCGCTCTATGAGAGCCTGACCCTGCCGCTCTCGATCATCATGATCGTGCCGATGGGCCTCTTGGCGGCGATGTTCGGCGTCTGGATCTCCAAGGGCGACAACAACGTCTTCACCCAGATCGGCTTGATCGTGCTGGTCGGCCTGTCCGCCAAGAACGCGATCCTGATCGTCGAATTCGCGCGCGAGCTCGAATTCGCCGGACGGACGCCGATCCGGGCCGCGATCGAGGCGAGCCGCCTGCGACTTCGTCCGATCCTGATGACGTCGATGGCGTTCATCATGGGCGTCTTGCCGCTCGTGCTCTCGACCGGCGCCGGCTCGGAGATGCGGCGGGCGATGGGCGTTGCGGTGTTCTCCGGCATGATCGGCGTCACCGTGTTCGGCCTGTTCCTGACGCCGGTGTTCTATGTGCTGCTCAGAACCATCACCGGCAACAAGCCGCTGGTGCATCACACCAGCGACATCAGCGCGGCGCCTGTGCAGGGCATGAGCCACGAGGCCGGTCACTAGATCAGGCAAATCCCTGATACCAGCAACAGAACGAGCACGGTCTTGCGAAAGACCGTCTCGTTGACCCGGTGGAAGGCGATCACGCCCAGCGCCGAGCCGGCGAACAGCGCCGGCAGGCTGATCGCGAGATCGACGAAGACCTTTGACGACAGATCCTGGTGCCCGACCAGCAGCGCGATCGCGAACAGCTGCATCGCCGCGATGAAGGGCTGCACCAGGCCGCGCTGCTCGCTCTTGGGCATGCCGCGCATGTCGCACCAGATCGTCGGGATCGCGCCGGGCATCGCGGTGAGCCCGCCGACCAGCCCTCCCCCAAATCCGATCAGCGCGACCCAGTGGCGGCCGACCGCCTCGCCGGCCGTGACCAGCGTCGGCCGCAGCAGCATGTAGGCGGCATAGAGCGCGACGATGATGCCGAAACCGCGCCGGAGAAGGTGCGTGTCCGCGGTCTGCAACAGCGACACCGCAATGGGAACGCCGATCAGCCCGCCGACGATCAGCAGCAGACTGCCCTCCCAGCGGATGCTGCGCCGGAGCGCCCACAGATTGGTGGCCTGCACGCCGATGCTGCACGCCATCATCAGCGGCACAGCTTCAAGCGGCTGAAATACCCGGAGCAGGATCGCGCCGGCCACCGCCGAGAACGCGAAGCCCGAGAGACCCGAGACGAAGGCGCCGGCGAAGACGGCAACGCTGAGCAGCATCAGGGTCGTGAGATCAGGCACAAGCCGTCCTCCTGTCAATCATAGGGAATCTGCGAGACGGGAACGTCGGCGCTCTCGGAACAAACGGCCTGTTCACGAGGCAACGACACCTGCGTTGCGTGCGCGTGAGACCGCTCCAGCATTGCGAGCCCGATCAGCTGCAGCGTGACGAGTGCCGCGGTCAGGGCGGTCGCGACGATATTGGCGTTACGCGCGCTCGAACGCGGGTGCGCCGGCGGCGCGCTCGCACGCATCAGATCCGTGGGCATGTTCTGAAATATCCTTTTGCTTGCTGACCGGAATGAATTGGTTCAAAGGCAATGTTTCATGCGCCGGCTCCAACAGATGGCGATAGCGCCGCAACGCGCGCCGCGCCTCGATCTCGCGCTGCTCGCGGAATGCTGCGCCGATGCGGGCGACGATGTCGCGGAACCTGCCGACCCAAAGCGGTGACGCCGTTCGCATGACAACCCCTCTCGACCAGCGCGACGTGAGTTGCTTCACACCGAGATCGCAGTGTCGAACAACAGATCGCGTGACATCTCGTAAGAGAGCGCGCGGAAAATCGCGTCACCCGAACGAATGAGGCACGATAACTTTCTCATGATGGTTGGGCTTTGAACCTGATGCGAGCTGCAGCGACTCGCGTTACGCACGGCTCATGTTTTGCGCGTCAGCGCACGAGCGGATTGGAGAACCCCGCCGCGAGCTTGACGAGATCGGCCTGACGCGAAACGCCGGTCTTGGCGAAGACACGATGCAGATGCGTTTTCACCGTGGTCTCGGCGATACCGAGCGCGGCCGCGGTCTCCGGCACGCCGCCGACCTGGACGATCGACTGCAGCACCCTGAGTTCCGCCGGCGTCAGATCGAACGTGCGGTCGATCAGGCCGGCAGACGAGCGGCCGTCGAGTTCCGCCTTCCAGACGAACAAGGCACCGATCGCCGTCGTGCGCCCCGTCACGCCCTCGCGCAGCAGCGACGGCAGCGCGATCACGTGCGCGACATAGTACGATCCGTCATCCGACGTCAGGGGAATCTTTCGATCGGCCGCCGCCGCGACGGCAACCTCCCCGGCGTCGCGGAAGATGTTGCGCAGGGCCCGATTGGCCTCGGACGATCTGGTCACGAGCCGGCCCGAGATGGTACGCAGGACATCGTCGGCGGCCAGGATCGTCTCGGCGGCCGGATTGCAGTGGACGATATTGCAGGCCGCATCCAGCAGGATCACGCCGGCATTGAGGCGATCGACGACGTCGGCGAGCGCGGTCGCGTGCTGCTGCTTGCGCTCGATCGCGCGGTTGATCAGCAGCGCCCGGCTCGTGTGCGGGACGAGGAACTGCATGCGCGCGCGCTGCGCGGCATCGAGCATGTCCCTGCCCGGGATCACGGTCAGCAACATCGGACACGGAGATTTCGACTGCTCCAGCACCACGTTGGCGACGTCGACGCAGCCCTGCGGGCGCAGCCATTCCTGATAGAATCGTCCGCGGCGATATTCGTCGAAATTTACGAGATCGGGGATGTTGCGCACTTCGCCGTATTGTGGGAGCCGCGCAAGCGGATCGTATTGGGCGTAGGTCTCGGCATAGAGCTGGATGTAGTGCGGATCGACCCCGCAGTAATAATGCGTCGCGCCGGATTTGCTGACCGGGTCCTTGGAGATCAGACCGCAGGCCTGGCTGCCGATATATCCATTGAGCATGACCACGACATCGTTCCACAACTCCGGGTTGAGTCCGGCGTTATAGATGCTCTCGATCAGCTCGGATTGTTTCGGAAGTCGGGACATCGGAACAGCCAATGGTCATGAACTGAGAGAGCGGAATGTTCGGGATGCCCGGCGGCTTCTGTGAGTCCTGCGCGGGAACAAAAGGTTCAACGCCGAGCCGCGATTGACCGGTCGGCTGACGAGCGGATTGAGACTCCCGCGGCGAGCCTGACGAGACCGGCCGATCGCGGCACGCGTTCATGGGCTGAAATGGCCCGGGTGATCAATATCCCCAAGCATAGCACAACCACAACATGCGGCATCCACCGATCGTAGGAGGCGCCGGCCGGGCGGATGGAGCCCGGCCGGCAGGGCGCCGCGTTCAGACCGCCAGGGCTGATGCCGGCTCAGAACGCGACGCGAACGCCACCCTTCGCCGTGCCGGTGCGGCTCTGGTCGGACATCATCATGCCCTCGACGGCGCCGAGCACGGAGACGTTGCGCGTGATGCGGTAGTCGAAGCCGAAGCCCGCGACTGCGCCGACCGTAGAGCGGCTGCCGGGCGTGACGAAAGAGAGGTTTTGCCCGAGCAGCACCGTGTTGATGTTGGTGTCGCCGACGCGCTGGAGCGCGATCACGCCGCCATGGACATTGGCTTTGAGCTCGCCGCCGGCAAAGCCCGTCACGCGCGACAGATCGACCTCGCCGCGCTCCTCGAAATCCTGGAGCGTGCGACTGCCGACCGAGAGCCCTTGCGCCGAGCCGGTCTCGCTATAGCCATCGAATCGGCCGGCGACGTAGCGCAGCCGCGCCGTCGGCGTTAGCAGATAGCCGTTGCCGATCTCGAGCTTATAGCCGTAGGCAACTTCAGGGCTGACGTACCAACCGCTGTAGTTTGCAGTGGTCGTCTCCATGCCGCCCACTGTGGCATTGTTCAGCACCAGGCGGCGTGATTTGTTGTCGGCATTGCCGCCCTGGATGATGAAGTCGAAGAACTGCGCAGCCCATTCGAACCGGCTGTAGACACCACCGAAGACGTAGTTGGTATCGACCGACTGCGAGTTGAGATCGACCGAGAGGCCGCCCTGCCCGCCGCCGAGGAAGCCGCCGACCAGCCAGTTCGGTTGCACCCTGCGGTCGATGCCGATCGCACCACCCCACGCCGTCGAGGTCGCGCGCAAGGTCGAGACCGTCTCGTCCTGGATGCGCTGGCCACCGAAGGAGTTGGCCCAGACCGTGATCGGCGCCGAATCGGTCCAGAGGCTGCGCGGCGCCTTGGTGAAGGGACTGGCCTGCGCCGTCTCGGGCGCATAAGCCATCGCCATCATGTTGCTGCCGGCCGGCCCCGTGCCACCGTTCAGGCGCCCTTGCACCAGCGAGGACACGCCGCCGGTGAAATCCATCAGCGTGCGGTCGGTCTGCGCCAGCGCGGTGGGATCGAGCGTTGCCAGCGTGGTGCCGGACACGACTGATGGACCGTTGAAGGCGCCTGCCGACGTGACGGTATAGATGGTGCCTTCGAAATTGATGAAGGTCGGCAGACTGATCGTCGTTAGCGACGACACTCTGCTGCTGATCGGCGACAGATTGATGTTGATCACATCGGCGCCAAAGCCGAAATCGACCACGCCGTTGATCTTCGAGCCCGGCAGCAGCGTCAGCGTGTCAGCCCTGTTGGAAAGCTGAATCGCCTTCCCGGCGGTACCGGTGATCGTGCCAGAGTTCGTGATGTTCGATCCATCGCTCGACTGAATGCCAATCCTGCCGATGATGGTGCCGGAATTGTTGACAGTCGCCTGGGTCGTCAGGATCCCGATGCCGTTGGTGGCCGAGGCCTGAAGCAAACCGGTGTTGGTCACGTTGGCGATGTTGGCGTTGACCGCCGTCTCCCTCCCGGTAATCGTGCCGGAATTGTTGACGTTGCCGACGATCGCATTGATACCGCGGTCACCTCCCGTGAGGGTTCCGGCATTGTCGAGATTGACCCTGCTACCGGACAAGCCGAAACCATTCGCCGAGATCTGTCCCGTGTTCGTCACGTTGACGGTTTCGGCAAATACGGCCGACGATCCGCCGGAGATGGTGCCGCTGTTGATCACGTTTGCCGTCTTGGCTGCGTGGATGGCGAACTCTGTCCCGGCAATCGATCCGCTGTTGCGAACGGTCGCGTCTGCGATATTCGCGACGATGGCATTGCCATTGCTGCCGTCGCCGGTGATGGTCCCAGAGGCGAGATTCGACAGGTTGACGTTCTGGCCGGATACGCCGAACGCGTGACCGGCGATATTGCCTGCGTTCACCACCGTCGCCAGACCGGAGGCCTGGATGGCGCCTCCGGTTGCCGCGATCTGGGTGATGACGCCGGAGCTGTCGTTGGTCAGGTTCAGGGTAATGCCGGTGACCCCGGCCGCATCCCCGGAGATCGTTCCGATGTTCGAGATCAGGTTCACCGTGTCGCCGTTGATGCCGACCGTGTCGGGCCCGACGCCGGAAATCGTGCCGGAATTCCTCACATTGGCGACAAACGCATCGACGCCGCTGCCGCGTCCGCCCGCCTCGCTCGCGATGGTGCCTGCGTTGGTGAGGTTGAGGGTTGAAGCGGTGATTGCGTGAAAGCCGATGATCGTGGCTCCGCTGAGGTTCGAGATGGTCATATCGCCACCTGTAATACCAGCCGAGAACGTTCCCTCGATCTTCCCGGCGTTGACAATGACAGCGCCCTCGCCAGTCTGAAGGCCAAAGAACCTTCCGTGGACGGTCACCCCCGATCGGACGTCATAGGTATTGTTGTCGTCGCCGCGCGCGCCATAGCCCGTGCCGCCGCCCTGCTGGGTGTCGGTGTCAGTTGCGCACACCACCGTCGCATTGCTGACCGGAGCGGTCGGCGTACAGGCCGCTCTCGCGGGCTCGCTGATGAACACCGGCGCAGCCGGCAGCAAAAGCAGCAGCGATCGCCGCGCCAAACGCCATCGCGCAACACCGTCCCCACCCGTCTCAATCATTTTTAGTCCCTCAGCTCACAGGCACGTTGCCAGCGACCTCCTCCGATCGGGTGAGGCTGCTCTTGCGAATTTGGATTCGCTGAACGCCAACGTAGAAAGGGACGCCGGTTTCGACTTGGATGGTGACGACCGGGTTTCGGGCCAGGACGAACTGAAGGCGTTTCGCGCAGCACTGGTGCAGCGTTGCTACACCGTCGCCCGCGTGCTCACGCCTGGTCCCATCCCGCTTTCTCCGCACTCTCGGCCCAGACCGCGGCGCGATAGATCTCGCGGCCGCCATTGTCTCTGACGCGGATCCAGGCGTCGCGGTCGCGCAAATCATCGCGCCAGACGAAGAGATGGCTTGCCATCTCGTCGGCCACCACGAAGGTCGCCTCGGCGCATTCGAACACCATGCCGCCCGGGTCGATCTTCACGATATTGCCGACCAGAAGGTCGAAGAAGAAACGGCGCATCGACTTACTCCAGCGGGTCGCGCGAGCGCTGCCAGGTCATGACCCAGTCGGCCCGCAGAGGGTTTGCGCAATGGCCATGACGTCGCGGTCAAGGATCATCTCGAATCCCTTTCTCCAGGTTGAAATCGGCAGGTGGATGAAATTCAGTCGAATTCGGTCACGACACTTCGCCGCTCCTGACGTCACTCGGCGTCGCGCCATAGGTCCGCCGGAAGCAGCGGTTGAAATAAGAGAGATCGCCGAAGCCGACATCGTAGGCGATCGAGCTCACCGTGCGCTCGGCGTATTCGGGCTCGCGCAGCATGCGATGGGCACGCTTGACACGCTGCTCGGTCAGGAAAGAGGAGAACGTCTTGCCGTCGGCCTCGAACAGGCGCTGGAGATAACGCGGCGTCACGCCGAGTTCCTGGGCCACCGCCGTCACTGATAGCTCCTGCCGCCAGCAATTGTTGGCGATCGAGACCTTCGCCTTCTGGAGCCTGGCCGCCTTGACGCCGCGCCGTCCGGCGAGCTCCCGCGTCTCACCGGTCGCGCCGAGGACGAGCGCGAGAAGATCGTGCAAATGCCCGACCGCGAGCTGCCGTAGCGCGGGCGTGTCGAACGCCTTCTCCCGGACCAAGGTCACCGCGTAATCGACCAGCAAACGAAGTCCGGTGGAGCTTTCCGGCATGACGCGCATCACGGCGTCATCGACGTCCACGATCATCGGTGCCAGCACGCGTCGCGGCACACGCAACGAAAAGCAGCTCCCGAGCGACAACCGCTCGAACGTCGTGACGTCCTCCGCGCTGGTCAGGACGGCTTGTCCGGCGTGAAGCGCCAGATCGTGTCCTCGCTCGGATATCCCGAGAACGCCCGACCTGTTCACGATCAGGGCGAGGCTGTCGTCGCCATCGGCAACCAGCTGCCTGGTGCGAATGACCCGGGCTCCGCACAATCCGCCCATCAGCAACTGGGCTTCCGACAAGATGTGCGAGGTGAAGCTCGCCGCGGCCGGCTTGCCGTTCCTTGCCTCGACCTCCGCCTTCAACACCCCGCGGCAGTAGAAATCGCGAAGCAGCGGGATTCGCTCGCCTTCAGGAATTTCGATTGTTGAAACATTGAGAACCGAAAAATCAGTCTTGCTGCTCACTGCAATCTCTCCAACGACCGGCAGGCCCGGCCGCATGCCGTCATTTCCTCACCCGCGTTCCATGCCGTCGCGGCACGTCTTCGGCACTCGCTGCCCTTCATTCACGAGCGCGATATACGAAAGGCTTAGATGATACGCGTCCTGCAATCGGAGGACCCGCGGGCTTTGCTCATCACAATGGATTGAGATTGCGCCACGTCGGGACCAATGATGTGAAATGGCTCACACGTCACCGCCGTTGGTGCGCCGACCGAACGGCACGGCAAAGCCGGCGGCGATCTTCACGAGATCGGCCTGCCTGCCGGCGCCGGTCTTCTCGAACAGGCGGCCGAGATGCGTCTTCACCGTCGTCTCGGCGATGCCGAGCTTGGCCGCGATGTCGGGCACGCCTCCGATCTCGATGATGGCCATCAACACGCGCAATTCGGACGGCGTCAGCCTGAAGGCCGCCGCGATCGCCTCGGTTGCGAGCAAAGGCACCATCGAGGCCTTTTGCACGAAGAGCACGGTGGCCGCGATATCGCGCGGCTGGTTGCGCTCGCGCTTCAGCGGAAAGGCATGGATCAGGTGATGCTGGCCATCGGCCGAGGTCACGAGCTCGATCTGGCGACGTCCGCTCGCTTCAGGTCCGCCATTGGTTGCGACGTCGAACAGACCGCGGAATATTTTGTCGGTCTGGGTGTTACGCGCGACGATCCGGTCGCCGACAATCGCCAGCAGATTGCCATCGGCGACCAGCTGCCGGCACGCGGCGTTGGCGTGGACGACACGCGCGTCGGCGTCAAGCAGGCAGATGGCGGTGCCAAGGCCGTCGAGGACATCGGCGAGGTCGTCCACGGTATGCAAGCGAGCCCCGATCTGCCGGCCCATGAGCCTGGAACGGTGGAGGTGCGGCGCAAGCAGCCGCATGCGCTCGCGCATGGTGTCGTCGACGGGTCCGCGGGATCGATGGCGCAGCACCTGCAAGATCGTGGTGCGCGTGCCCGACGTGTCGAGCGTGACTGCCGCGAGATCGATCGCATCCTGGGGCTCGAGCCATTCCCGGTAGAAGCTGGTCGCCACGAAATCCGAATGAGGCATGACGTCGGTCACGCCGGCGGTCTGCCCGACAGCGAGACCGGGATGGCGATCGAGCAGCGGGTCGAGTTCCACGTAGCGGTCACGATAGAGCTCACGGAATCGAGACTCCGTGCCGAAATGCTGATGGATCTCGATCGAGAGCCCGGCCACATCGCGCGACAGGATCGTCGCCGCGAACCCGCCGACGAATTCAGCAACCTGCTCCAGCACAGCGCTTCGCAGCGCAGGATCAATTGCCGCATCGTAGATGTCGCCGACCAGCGACGAGAACCGGCTCGCATGGACGACGGTCATCTGCCGGACGATGCGATCAGTGCACAGCCCCGGTGACGAAGGGGGCTCGCAATTCGGGAACCGGAGGAGCGAACGGGACGGTCAAGCGCCGCCCTCGACGAGGAAAAAGGATTGCAGCGAAATGCTGGAATATCGAACATCGTCCTTGCGTAACGTCAACCGCAGGATGCGGCTTGGACGTTTTCGCCAAAGACTAGGATTAATGCGAACAGCGATCGGGCTGTGTGCGATGAGTCACGCGCACGCTGCGCGCAGGCTTTGTATGCGATCAGGCCTCGACGCAATTTGCGTCACCATCGGCTCTCTTAGGGTGGGCAAAGGCGCGTGGCGCCGTGCCCACGATCTCGTGCCGAATGCAAAAATTGGTGGGCACGCTCGCGCTTTGCCCCCCTAGAGAGCGGTGCCTGACGCAATCTACTTCCGGTTCTCCTCACAGAATTTCAGCGCGGCGAGCGCTTCGCCGGCGCGTGGGATCTGCATCTCGATGCTGTCGTCGTCATCGTCCTCGAAATCGAGCGTGAGGCGCTTGGCCTTCGAGAGCCGGTCCATGATCGACTGGTCGTATTCGAAGATGCCGCGCACGGTGGTCTTGTCCATGACCTCCCACTTCGCCTTCTTCATGATGTCGGCATCATCGGTGCCGACATCGGCCCGCAGGATCTCGCCGACCTTGTCCCATTCCCAGCCGTCGTAGATCATCACCATCACGATGGCCTTGTCGGAATAGGTGATGACGATGACGTAGTCGCGGTTCTCGTCGTCCTTGTCCTTGTAGCCGCGGCTCGCATTGCAATGCGTGTCCTGCGTGCGCTTCTCGATGGTCCAGTCGCCGACCTTGGATTGTTGTGCGAGCGCCGGGCTTGTGTTCAAGGCGGCTGCGCTCAGAACCCCTGCGAGCATTCCGGCCGTGAAAAGTAATCGTTTCATGTCAGCCTCCCAGCGTGTTCCCCGCAGGGAGATGACCATCTCTCCCGGCGGCCCGCAAGGGTCTGACGAGGCCCAACGGCGTTGGGGGCGGCCCTTACGCCCGCCGCGGCACGATCGCGATCGGGGTGAAGGTGTAAACCTCCTCGCCGTCCTGGTTGAACATCGTCCATTTCACCAGTGCGATGCCCTGCGGCTTCGACTTCGACGGCGTCAGGCTCATGACCTCGCCGACCAGATGCAGGCGGTCGTTGGGCCGCACCGGCATGGTCCAGCGCAGGCCGTCGACCCCTGCGCCGATCAGCGGATGCGGGCCGAAAGGGCGGATCTGAACCGCGAGGTTCATGGCGATCGCGGCGGTGTGCCACCCTGATGCAGCGAGGCCCTTGAACAGGGTGGCCTTGGCGGCCTCGTGGTCGAGGTGCATCGGCTGCGGATCGAACTCCGCCGCAAAACGCTTGATGTCGGCCTCGGTGACCTGAACTTCCGGCGATTTGAACCGCATTCCGATGGTGAGATCGTCGAACCACTCGACCTGCGCCATGATTTTGCCTCGCAATATGATGGCCCGCCCGCTGGAGGCGCGCGATTGAAGGGATTGACCAGAAACGGGAAATAGCGGCTCCGCGCCGCACAAGCCAGCCCCGAGGTTCCCCGCGAAACCCGTTTCCCAAAACGACGAAACACCCCTGAAACAGATGGCCGGTTAAGTGCTTGTCAAAATAAATACAGGGACGGCCACCATGCAGTTCATCCTCGACCTGATCTACGATTACGCCTGCTGCCAGCACCTCGTCGCCCAGCCGCTGCGGGAGGACGAGCTATGATCGAGCTGATTTCCGCCCTCCTCGCCCTTTGCAGCATCGGCGTCTTTACGGCACATGCGGTGGATGCCTATCGCACCACGCATGACTGACCGCCGCGCCCTCGCGGCGCTGGAGCCGACGTCGCCTAGACAACAACCTCAAGCGCGATGACGATCTAACCTGATCTCATCGCGCTTTAGAACGGCCGCCGGTAGAAGTGCTCCGAATGGGTCGCCGGCGGAAACCGGTTGGCGAGCGCCAGCGCGCCCCTCTCGTCCGTTTCAAGCGCGATCTTCTGTGCCAGCATCACGTCGCCCGGCACCAGGAAGCCTGACGGGACGAAGCACCATCCCATCGTCGCGTGCCCGTCGCCGTCGATCTCATGGACATTGGCGGCGGTGCCATAATGGATGCGATAGGTCTTGCCGGTATCGCCGCCGATCACATCGAAATACCGGTGCTCCTCGAACTGCGCGCGCTGCTCCGGCGACAGCCATTCGGCCAGCAGCCGGCGGCCGCGCGCATCCGGCGTGTTCTCGCCGAAGAAGCGCCGATAGAGCTCGCGCAGCGCATGCAAACGCGCACGCGCCGGCGCGCGAAGCCAAACTGCCGCGAACATGAGCAGCTCAGATCAACCGCCGACCAGGCGGGGATAGAACAGCGTTTCCTGCGCGGTCGGGTCGAACGATCGGATCCGGGTGACTTCGCCCGGCCCGGTGCGGAGGGCGGCGGTGAAGCCGGCTCCGGTCAGCTCCCGAAAGCGCCGTTCGGCTCGCGCCAGCGCTTCGGCATTGCCAGGATCAAACTCGTGGCGCGTATCGCCAGTCTGGTCCATCACGATCTGGGTTGCCATCGTTGAGTCTCCTCATGCCCAGCCCCGAACCTGATCAAAGCAAACGTCGTGCCGTCAGTTCCTGATGGCAACAACTTTCTCGCGCCGACACATCACGCCTTGCTGAGCAAGAGCGTCTTAGCGCGAAGCTTGACGCCGGTTCGCGTCAAGAAAACGCGTCAAAACAAGAATCTAGAGCCCCGTTCGAAACGACGGCTCTGGTCAGCGGGAGGCGGCCGCCCCGCCCTCGTCGATCTGCCGGCCCATCAGCGCGATCGCCTTCTGATAGACGCCCGCCGCATTCCAGGCCTCGATGGCGGCGAAATTCGGCTCGCCCGGCTGGTAACCGGCTCCCGCCCGCCAGCCATGGGCCCGGAGGAAATTCGCCGTCGAGTTCAGCGCGTTGGCGGCAACGTCGAGATTGCCGGTGCCATAGGCCAGGATGTTCTTGGGCATGAACTGGGTCTGGCCGACCTCACCATGCATGGAGCCGCGGGTTGCCCCCGACAGCGTGCCGCGGTCGATCAACTTCAGCGCGGCATAGAGCTGATCGGTGAAGAATTCGGGACGGCGGCAGTCATAGGCCAGGGTCGCGATCGACGACAGCATGTTCTGGTTACCGCGCTGGCTGCCGAAGCCGGTCTCCATGCCCCAGATCGCGATCAAGGGCCCCGGCGGGACGCCATAGCGCTGCTGGATCGAGGCGAACAAGGCGGCCTGCGATTGCTTGAGCTGCCGCCCCCTGGCGACGATGGTGGTGGCGCCGCGCTTGGCGAGGAACTGGTCGAGCGACAGCGAGAAGCTGCGTTGGCCGCGGTCGGCCGCGATGGTGGCGCTGGCGTAATTGGCCTGCATCAGCGCCGAGATCGCGGTCTGGCCGATGCCCTTGCCTTGGGCCTCGGCGCTGAACTCGCGCTTCCAGGCCTCGAAGCCCGCGGCAGAGCTACCGCATTGCGCGGCCTCGGCCACAGGCAGAGAGAGCAGCAGCGCGGTCGCGCCAATCACCGCCGTCGCGACTGTCCTGCCCTTGATCATTGCGCGTTCCTCTTGCTGCTGCGCGACCGGCTCGCGCAAGCGCATGATCCTACGTCAGTTGCAATCGCTCAAGTCCCGATGGCTACAATCAATCCAGGCAAAGCCCTTGACACCAGCGGTCACGCCTCGTCCGTTCCCAGCAGGAAATCCACCATGATGCCCTGGTGCTGCTGGTACATGTCCGTGCCGGTCCCGGTCACGCAGCCGATCCGGCGGGCCGCTGCGATGAAGGGCGAGACCTCGGGCTTGGTGATGACGCAGCCGCAATAGGACGTCGGCGCGAGCCGCGCGACATCGACCGGCAGCGGATCGCCGTCGTTCATCCCCGCCGGTGTCGCATTGGCGACAAAATCGAAGCCCGCCGGATCGGTGCTGCCGACCCGCACCGGCGCCTTGCCGAGGGCATTGAGCCGGCCGATCAGCGTGTCGCGGCGGTCCGCCGCGCTGTCGTGAATGGCAAGCTCGCGCACGCCGGCCTCGACCAGCGCAAGCGCGACCGCCGATCCCGCGCCGCCGGCGCCGACGAGCAGCGCCCGCATGCCCGCAGGGTTGATCCCCTTCGCCCGCGCCGCACCGACGAAGCCGAGGCCGTCCACCATGTCGCCATGCCACGCACCGTCGGCGCGGCCGCGCATCAGGTTCACGGTGCGCAGGAAATGCGCGCGCTCGGTCGCGCTGGCGCAGGCCTGGTAGCAGGCGAATTTGTGCGGGATGGTCACGACGATGCCATCGAGATTCTTCAGCCGCGCTGCGACCGAGAGGAAGTCGGGCAGATCGCTCGGGGTGACCTGAATGGGCATCAGGATGCCGTCGTGGCCGCGTGCGGCGAAGGCGGCGCTCACGCCTTCGGGCGAGCGCACCTGCGCGATGGGATCGCCGACGATGACGTAGAGCCGCGTGGCGCCTGTCGGGGCCGGGATCGTTTTGCTCAAGCCGCAACCTCGGATGTCAATTCCAGCCCGTCCAGATTGCCCTCCTTGCGCCACTTGTCGAGCAGCCGCAGGAAGGCCACCGGCCCGCGCCAATATTGGCTGTTTCGCGCCGCGATCGGATCGAACACGCCCTCGTTGTTGTAATAGCCGGGCGTGCATTCGGCGAGATAAGTCTGGCGGCCGAGCGCGGCCTTGACGACCTCCTCGACCCAGGCGTTCTCGGCCGCCAGCGTCGGCTCCAGCGTGCGCGCCTTGCGCTTGCGCGCTTCGGCGATGACATAGGCGATATGCTGCGACTGCTCGTCGATGATGTGCGGGAAATTGGCGCTCTGGCCGGCCTGCACCGTGACGATCAGGAAACAGTTCGGGAAGCCGCGGCTGTAGAAGCCGTGCAGCGTCTTGACGCCGCCCTGCCAGCGCTCTGACAGGCTGGTGCCGTCGCGGCCGTAAACTTCAAAACCCATGCGGCGGGCGTAATCGGTGCCGACCTCAAAACCGCTGGCATAGATCAGGCAATCGAGCTCATAGGCCTTGCCGCCAGCCACGACGGCGTTCTCGGTGATGCGCTCGACGCCCCGCCCTTTGGTGTCGACGAGATGCACATTGAGACGATTAAAAGTGTCGAGATATTCGTCATGAAAGCACGGCCGCTTGCAGAACGCCTTGTACCAGGGCTTTAGCGCCGCCGCGGCCGCCTCGTCCTTCACGATCGCATCGACGCGGGCGCGGATCTCCTCCATCTTGCGATAGTCGGCCTGCTCGATGACCTTCAGCGCCTCCTCCATCGAGGTCACCGGCTGCGGCTGGCGGCGCGGCGCCAGCAGGATCTCGCCGAGCAGGCCGGTCCAGCCGTCCTGCACCAGATCCCGCTCGACCGGCTCGCCTGAGATCACCGCGGTGAAATTGTCCATGCGCTCACGCTGCCAGCCGGGCTTGAGGCTCTCCGCCCAGCCCTGATCCGTCGGCCGGTCGTCGCGCACGCCGATCGCCGATGGCGTGCGCTGGAAGACGTAGAGCTCCTTTGCCGCGCGGCCGAGATGCGGCACGCATTGCACGGCGGTGGCGCCGGTGCCGATGATGCCGACGCGCTTGTCGGCAAGACCGGTCAGGTCTCCCTCGGCGGTGCCGCCGGTATATCCATAGTCCCACCGGCTGGTGTGGAAGCTGTGGCCCCCAAAGCTTTCGATGCCGGGAATGCCCGGCAGCTTGGGGCGGCTCAGCGGGCCGCCGGCGAGGATGACGAAGCGCGCGCGGATGCGGTCGCCGCGATCGGTCTCGACCAGCCAGCGCGCCTCCTGCTCCTGCCATTCCATCCGCGAGATCACGGTTTGAAACAATGCGCGCTCGTAGAGCGAGAAGTGACGGCCGATGCGGCGGGAGTGCTCGTAGATCTCGGGCGCCCGCGCATATTTGCGGACCGGCATGTAGCCGGTCTCCTCCAGCAGCGGCAGATAGATGTAGCTCTCCGTGTCGCAGGCAGCTCCAGGGTAGCGATTCCAGTACCAGGTACCGCCGAAATCGGCGGCCTTTTCCACGATGCGAAAATCGTCGATGCCGGCCGAGCGCAAGCGCGCGCCGCACAAGAGACCGCCGAAGCCGCCGCCGACGATCAGAACTTCGGTTTGTTCGCTGACAGGCGCGCGCGCAAAGCCGGGATCGGCCCAGGGATCGTCGAGGTAACGGCCGAACTCGCCGGTCACCTCGACATATTGCGCCTTGCCCTCGCTGCGCAGACGGCGGTCGCGCTCGTCGCGATAGCGGGCACGAAGTGCGGAAATGTCGACCGTAGACTCGCCGGCTGTACCGGTCTTGTGTCTTTCCGCTGACATTCATTTCCTCCACGGCGGGCGCTGCTTCGCAGGCACTCACAGCAGGTTAGCCCTGAAAAAGTGACGCATGCAATCACATCAGCGGTTTTTTGCGTGAACGCCGCGTGACGTTCCGCTAACTTTGCAGCGCCAATCACAAGCCTATGCCGTGCAACGACATGGCGCTCCGGAGGGAAACGATGCAGGGATTGATGATGGACATGCCGCTGCTGATCAGCGGCCTGATCCAGTACGCCGCCGACTATCACGGCGAAGCGGAGATCGTCGCGCGCGAGATCGAGGGCGACATCCATCGCTACACTTATGCAGACGCCCATCCGCGCATCAAGCGCATGGCGCTGGCGCTCAAACGGCTCGGCATGCAGCGTGGCGACCGCGTCGGCACGCTGGCCTGGAATACCCATCGGCATTTCGAGATGTTCTATGCCGCGCCGGGCGTGGGCTATGTGCTGCACACCGTCAACCCGCGCCTGTTTCCCGAGCAGCTGGTCTACATCATCAACCACGCCGAAGACCGGCTGCTGTTCATCGACCGCGCCACGCTGCCGATCGTCGAGGCGATCGCGCCGCAGCTGAAGACGATCGAGGCCTTTGTCGTGATGTCCTCGCGCGAGCGCATGCCGGAGACGAAGCTCGCCAACGTGCATTGCTACGAGGACCTGCTGGACAAGGAGAGCGATGCCGGCTTCACCTGGCCGGAGTTCGACGAAAAATCCGCCTCCACCATCTGCTACACTTCGGGCACGACCGGCAATCCCAAGGGCGTGATCTATTCGCACCGCGCCGCAATCCTGCAGACCATGACCTGCTGCAATTTCGACTTTTTGCCGGGCCATGTCGAAGGCGTGCGCGAGGTCATGATGCCGATGGCGCCGCTGTTCCATGGCAACGGCTGGAACATGCCGTTCACTGCGCCCTATACCGGATCGAAGTTGGTGCTGCCCGGCCGCAATTACGAGCCCGACAAGCTCTATGAATTGCTCGAGGGCGAGAAGGTGACACTGTCGGCGGGCGTGCCGAGCTTCTGGCTGATCCTGCTCGACTGGCTTGGGCGCACCGGCAACAAGTTCTCCACCTTGCGCGCGACGCTGTCGTCCGGCTCGGCACCGCCGCGCGCGATGGTCGAGAAGCTCAAGCGCGACTACAACGTCGACTACATCCAGGCCTGGGGCATGACCGAGGCGCTGGGCTGCTCGATGCCGGGCTTGCGGCCGGGCTCGGAGCATCTCGGCGACAAGGAGAAGTTCGACCGCCGTCAGGTCTCGGGCCGCGCCTGCTTCGGCACGCATTTGCGCATCGTCGACGATGCCGGCAATGAGTTGCCGCGCGACGGCAAGACCGTCGGACATCTTCGCGCCCGCGGCCCCTGGGTCGCCTCCGGCTACATGAAGCTCGACGAAGGCCTCGACCGCGACGGCTGGCTGATCACCGGCGACATGGCCGTGATCGACAGCCAGGGTCACGTCACGCTGACCGACCGCTCCAAGGACGTCATCAAGTCCGGAGGCGAGTGGATCTCCTCGATCCAGCTCGAGGACATCGCGCTGTCGCACCCCGACGTGCTGCAAGCGGCCGTCGTCGCCATCGCGCACGAGAAATGGCAGGAGCGTCCCCTGCTCCTCGTCGTCCGCAAGAAAGGCGCCACCGTCGACGGCAAGGCGCTGCTCGATCACATGCGCCCGAAAATCGCGAGCTGGTGGCTGCCCGACGCCGTCGAATTCCTTGACGAATTCCCGATGACGGGCACCGGCAAGGTGCTGAAGTCGGCGCTGCGCGAGAAGTTCAAAGAGTATCGCGTCGCCTGACGCGACGTGCCATTGCGCCGCACGCTGCGCCGTTCATCGATCAAGGAGACCTAAAATGCTCTACCCGATGTCGCCCAAAGTCGTCGAGCTCAAGCGCAAGCTCGAGAGCTTCATGGACCGGCACATCTATCCGAACGAGGAGCGGTTCTATCGCGAGGCGGAAGAGCTCGGGCCGTGGAAGGTCTATCCCGTCGTCGAGGAGCTGAAGCCGCTCGCACGCGCCGAAGGGCTGTGGAATCTGTTCCTGCCGGAGTCGCGCCACGGCGCCGGCCTCACCAATCTCGAATATGCCCCGCTCTGCGAAGTCATGGGCCGCTCGCATCTCGCGCCCGAAGTGTTCAACTGCTCCGCGCCCGACACCGGCAACATGGAGGTTCTGGAGCGCTACGGCAGCGAGAAGGACAAGGAGCGCTGGTTGAAGGCGCTGCTATCAGGCGAGATCCGCTCCTGCTTCGCCATGACCGAGCCGGCGGTCGCCTCGTCCGATGCGACCAACATCGAGAGCTCGATCGTGCGCGACGGCGACCATTACGTCATCAACGGCCGCAAATGGTACACCACGAACGCGACCGACCCGCGCTGCAAGATCTGCATCTTCATGGGCAAGACCGATCCCGACAATCCGGACCGCCACAAGCAGCAATCGATGATCCTGGTGCCGATGGACACGCCCGGCATCGAGGTCAAGCGTCCCCTGCCCGTGTTCGGCTTCTACGGCGTGCCCGATCGGGCCTCCGAGGTCGTCTTCACCAATGTGCGCGTGCCCAAGGAAAACATGCTGCTCGGCGAAGGCCGCGGTTTTGAGATCGCGCAGGGCCGCCTCGGCCCGGGCCGCATCCACCACTGCATGCGGCTGATCGGCCTTGCCGAGCGCACGCTGGAGAAGATGTGCCGCCGCGTGCGCAGCCGTATCGCCTTCGGCAAGCCGGTCTCCGAGCAGACCGTGACGCAGGAGCGTATCGCCGAAGCCCGCATCATGATCGAGCAGGCCCGGCTGCTGACGCTCAACGCCGCCTACGCCATGGACACCGTCGGCAACAAGGTCGCGAAAAGCGAGATCGCGATGATCAAGGTCGCGGTGCCCAACATGGCCTGTCAGATCATCGACTGGGCGATCCAGGCCCATGGCGGCGGCGGCACGTCGAACGATTTCGGCCTGACGCAGGCTTACGCGACGGCGCGTCTGCTGCGGCTTGCGGATGGGCCGGACGAGGTGCACCGCAACCAGATCGCACGGTTCGAACTGAAGAAATATTCGAACGCGTAAGCCGGCGTTGGCAAGTCGGTACCAGAGAGTGCGCTAGAGGATCGTCGTCTAGTCGACTCTTGGCGGCTCCTGGATGGACGAAAATACATTCTGATTCGAAATCGCTTCGAGCATCGCTCCGAAAATGATGATCGGCAGATAGAACGCAAGCATGATTGTATTCCTCCTACTGTGACAACTTGGGCCCGTAAGGCCAGGTTCCTCAAATTGACGCTCGCCCGCCTCGGAACATTGTTGGCGCTTACCAAGCTACCGACGAACCCGAGTCGCAGGCCGTATCAAGAGCGCATCGCGTCAATCGCATGGGCGATCAGAACGACTGCGCTTGCGGCAATGAGAAACACAAACAACCAGCTCACGTCCGCCTCCGATCCCGGAAGTGAACGCGTTCATCCGTGCACAGTCAAAAACCATCGGTCTGGAACCGTTATTCTGCTGCTCGCTGATGCTTCGCCGCAACAATTGCATCTGCTATCGGCGCTATCGGCAGAACGCCAAAAGGAGCAACGTGCCGACGACGCAGGCCGCTAGGATTAAAAACCAAACGCCCATGCAGTCCCCCGACTCAACACGCGAGTCAGGATTAGCCTTACGATTTGGCATTGAAATGCTTGTTGCCGGTTTTCCCCAGGGCCAAGCGCGATCATCTGCTCGCGCCGTTAGTCCAATACCTCCACCGTCGCCGAGCGGCCGGCCACCAGTGACAGGGCTTCAGGCACCGGGTCCAGCGCGATGCGCACCGGCACGCGCTGGGCGAGGCGCACCCAGCTGAAGGTGGGGTTCACGTTCGCAAGCAGATTTGCGCCCTCGGCGCGGTCGCGGTCCTCGATGCCGGCGGCGATGCTCTCGACGTGGCCGGTCAGCGTGGCCTTCTCGCCCATCAGGCGGACCTGGACCTTGTCGCCGACGCGGATGCGCGCGAGCTTTGTCTCCTCGAAATAACCCTCGACATGCAGCGTATCGGTATCGACCAGGGCCATCACGCCCTTCCCGGCCGTGACGTAAGCGCCGGGGCGCAGATCCATGTTGGTGATCACGCCGTTGACGGAGGCGCGGACCTCGCTGCGGTCGAGGTTGAGCTGGGCGACGGCACGATCGGCGACGGCCTGATCGAACGCCGCCTTGGCCTGGAGCTGGGTCGCCAGCACCTGCTCCTGCTTCTGCTGCGAGACGGCATCGGTCGTCAACGTGCTGTAGCGCTTCAGATCGGCATTGGCCTGGTCGAGCGTCGCCTGATGACCAGCGACCGACGCATCGGCCTGCCGCAGCGCCAATGCGAAGCGCTCGCGGTCGATCCGGAACAGCACGTCGCCGCGACGGACCTTCTGGTTGTCCTTGACCAGCACCTCGGTCACGAAGCCTGAGACATCAGGGGCAACCTGCACCACGTCGGCGCGCACGCGGCCGTCGCGGGTCCAGGGCGACTCCATGTAATAGACCCAGAGTTCGCGGCCGACGGCGAGCGCGGCGACAACGACGATGATCGTCAGCGCGAGGCGACCAAGCCCGGCAAGATTTCCTTTCATGAGAGATACTCCGAGAGATAGACGACGCCGCCGAGAAGGCAGACGAAAATCGCGAAATCGAACAGCGCGCGGTGCCAGACCAGCCGGTAGAGGTCGAAGCGTTGCATGAACCGGCGCTGCACCGCGCTCAGCGCATAGGCGATGATGATCCACAGCAGCAACGCCGGCACCAGCACGCCGTAGATGTCGATCACATACCTCATGCCGCAACACTCTCGCCTGCGCGCGGCCGATAGGCCGGCGCGTCCGGAAACAGGCCGCGGCGGATACCGACGAGGCCGATCAAGGCGTCTTCGCGCGCTTTCTCATTGGGATCTTTCACCGCGTGTGCGAGCGCCCGATCGACGCTCGCCAGAAGCTCGAGCGGCATCCCCTCGCCGGCATAGCTGCGGCAGGCGGCGGCAAGCTGGTCGAGCATGTCGTCGATGACGGAGATGGTCGATATCGCGAGGCCATAGCGCGCGCGGCGAAGGTCGATGATGTTCAGCCCGATGCGGAGCTGGACCAGGCTGTCGGTGTCGCGGCGATCGCTTTCGGAGAGGAAGGCAATGCGCTGCACCAGCAATCCAAGGCGGTGCAGCATCAGGCCGGCGAACTCGGCACGGTCGCGCTTGCCGCGGCGCTCGGCGGCAACCGCGATCGTCTTCCAGCTCGACAACACCAGGCGGTTGGCGATCCACTCCGCGCCGACCCCGCGCGCAATCCGCGTCACGATCTCTGCGATGACGACGCCAATGAAAAAGGCGACGGCCGAGTTGGCGTAGGAGGCGAAATCGGCGCTGTAGGTCGACTGGATCGCAAGCAGGGTCGCGGTGTTGGCCGCGAGCGCCATGCCGGCCCCCGCGGTGGCGGGACGGCCGATCAGGAAGCCATAGAGCAGGAACGTCGGCGCCAGCGCGACGATCAGGACCTCGAGATGGGAGATCGCCGGCACGATCGCAAACAGATAGACGGCGACAACGACGATGGCGACCAGCGACCACATGCCAAAACTGCGAATGAAGCGCGCCGGCTCATCCTGCGCGGCAAAGAACGAGCAGGCCACCGCCGCCATCATCGGCGCCGATGCGCCGTCCGGCCAGCCGGTGCCGATCCAGAACGCGCAGCAGATCAGGATCGCCGTCGCAGCACCTGCCGCCGACCACAGCGCGAGGCCGCGGTCCCTGTGGCGCACGGGCGCTGCGCCCGCCTCCGAATGGAAGGCGAGATCGAGCGTCGAGACATTGCGGCCATCGGCAATCGCCTCGGTCAGCGCGCGGCAGTCGCGCGAGAGGTCGACCAGCTCGCGCAGCCGCAACAACAGGCTGGTGGTGATGATCCGCTCCCAGGAGGCGCTGCCATCGAGCACCGCCTGCCGCTCCGCGATCATGGCGCGGATGCGTTCCGCCGGCTGGCGCGCGCCGACGTCGCTCGTGATCCATTGCGCGAGATCCTCCAGCAGGCGCTTCAGCTCGGGCTGCCGGCGCAACGCCTCCTCGCCCAGCGCCGCGAGCCGATCCTCCAGCGAGGCGATCACGGGCAGCAGCATCAGCATGCGCAGCCGGATTTCACCAAGGCCGGTCACGGCATTGCGATCGGTCAGCCGGTCATAGGCGAGATGCGTGGAGAGCGTATCGATCTCGACGATGTCGGTCGCGAGCTTGAGGCGCCGGCCGCGGCGCGTTTCGCTCGTTCCCTGCCGCAGCAGCACCGCCTCGCTCAGGCGCTGCGCGTCCGACAGCCAGGTGTCGACCCGATGGGCGACGGCCGGCGCGACGCTGCGCGGGAAGACGATGGTGGAGACGAGGCTGGCGCAGATGATGCCGAGCGAAATCTCCTCGACCCGCGCCACGGCGATGTCGAAGATGGCACCGGGCTCGGAGACCGAGGGAAAGCCGATCAAGGCGACCGTATATCCGGCCAGCATGAAGACGTAGCTGCGCGGCGTGCCGTCGAGCAGAGACAAATAGAGGCAGAGTCCCACCCAGAGCGCGATCGCAAGGCTCAGCAGTTCCGGCGCGTCGATCAGGTGCGGCACCAGCGCCACCGTCATGGTCGCGCCGACCAGCGTGCCGATCACGCGGAAGAAGGCCTTCGAGCTGGTCGCGCCCGCGAGCGGCTGCGAGGTGATGTAGACGGTTGCCATCGCCCAATAGGGCCGCGGCAGGTCCATGGCCAGCGCGATGACGAGCGCCAGCATCGACGCGGCGAACGTCTTCAAAGCAAAAATCAGGTCCGCGTGGCGGACCAGGAACGGCTCATCGGCGCGCATGGCTACTTCGCCTCTGGGCCTGTCTTAACGTCCTGCAGACGGCTGGCCCGCTGTTCGATGCGCTGAAGAGTCTCGAAGGTTATCGCAAGTTCCTCGGGCTCGATATCCCTCAGCAAGCTCGCGCGCACCCGGCGCAGCACCCGGTTGGTCTCCTCGACCTTGGCCGCGCCCGCTTTCGTGAGGTGGAGCGTTTTGGCACGGCGGTCGGTCGGGTCCTCCCGGCGTTCGACCAGGCCCTCGGCCTGAAGCAGATCGATCAGGCGCACCAGCGACGGCCCTTCGATGCCGAGTTCGTCCGCGAGAACACCCTGGCGGACGTTCTCGCCCTGGCGCGACAGCAACAGCAGCGGGATAGCGGTCGCATAGGACAAGCCGTGCTCGGACAGCGCAGAATCCGACTCGCGCCGCCACATCCGCCCCAAGCGCGTGATCAGCCGGCCGATCTCGGCATAGATGAAGCCTTGCGAGGGTGCCATGCAAATTAGATAGGACGCGAACTATTAGTTTGCAACTATATACTCCCCATCGCGGCGGCGATCACGCAGAAGCGAACGAGGACAGATGCCATGGGACCGGGTTCCCCGGCACATGCAGCCGAGACGATGGCCGGTCACAGCGCGCTGACGCTGGTCCCGACCTTCATCGTCGTGGCCGTGGACGCCACCGGCATGGGCATCATCCTGCCATTGCTGCCGTTCTATTCGCAGCGGCTCGGCGCAACGCCCTTCGTGCTCGGCGCGCTGATCTCGGTCTATGCGGTGTGCCAGCTCATTGCAGGGCCCGCGGTCGGGATACTCTCGGACCGTTACGGCCGGCGGAAGGTGCTCGTGGTGAGCCAGATCGGGACACTGATCGGATTCGTCCTGCTCGCGCTCGCCGGCAATCTGACGCTGGTGTTCCTGGCCCGCATCATCGACGGCCTGACATCAGGCAACATCTCGGTCGCCCACGCCTATGCCGCCGAGCACAGCGCGCCGGCGACGCGCAAACAGGCGCTCGGCATGACCAGCGGTGCGATCGGCACCGGGCTGCTCCTCGGCCCGGCGCTGTCGAGCTTCCTCGTGCACTACGGCCAGACCGCGCCCGTGTGGGCCGCGGCTGCGCTCTCGCTGATCAGCATCTTTGCGACCATCGCCCTGCTCCCGCCTGACCATCCCGCCGTCGAACCACTCTACCAGCACCGCGTGCCCGAGCCCACGCTGACCCGCAGCCTGCTCGGCATGCGCTACGCCTCGCGCCTGCTCGGCCTCCTCATCGTGTTCTTCTTCGTCAACTCGATGTTCCTGTCGCAGATCGGCCTGTTCCTGTCGGCGCGGTTCTCCTGGGAGGGACATGCCTTCGGCGCGCGCGAACTTGGATGGATCTTTGCCTATGCCGGCTTCATCAACATGGTGGTCCAGGGCCTCTTGATCACCCGCGCCAACATCATCGCCTCCGATCGCTCGATCGTCATGGCGGCGTTCGCCTGCATGGGGCTTGGCTTTGCAGGCCTTGGGGCCGAGAACAATGTCGGCCTGCTCGCGGTCAACCTGACGCTGATCATCGTCGGCACGATGTTCGCGCGGAGCACGCTGACAGCGGAGCTGTCGCGCTCGACCGCGATCAACCGCCAGGGCATGATCATGGGCCTCAATCAGTCGCTGATGTCAGGCGCGAACATCAGCGCCCCGCTGGTCAGCGGCGCGCTGATCGGTCACCGGCTGTTCGTGGCGTGGGCGCTTGTCATGGCCGCGATCGCGGCGATTGGCGCAGCGCTGGCTGGTCAGCTGCTCGATACGCCGCGGACGCGATAGGATAGATCAAGCTAAGCGCGCGATGCTCACCTCTCCCTTCGGGAGAGGTGAAAGCAGCCCTCGCCTCACTTCACCACGTAGACGTCCGGATCGGCGCTCGAGCTCGGGTTCTTGAAGGCATTGCGCAGGGCCGGCGACATCGGGACGTTGTAGTTGATGCCGTTCGGCGGCGTCGGCGATTCCAGCCAGCGCTTATAGAGCGCTTCGATCTCCGGGCTGGCGTAGAGCTCCGCCGTGGCGCCATCGGCGAGCGCCTTGAACGGTGCATCCTCCCTCCGCAGCATGATCCCGAAGGGCTCGGCCTTCGCAAACGTCTCCTCGCTGATCATGAATTGCCCCGGCTCCTTCGAGCGCGCAATGGCGACCGCGAGCTGGACGTCGTCGAGCGCATAAGCCTGGGCACGGTCGGTTTCCAGCAGCAGGAACGCCTCGGCCTGATCCACAGCCGGCATGATCTTGATGCCGAGATTGCGCTCGGTGTTGACCTTGGCGAGTTGGTTCAGGTTGACCGAGCCCGCCACCGCCGTGACCGCCTTGCCCTTGAGATCATCGATGGTGTTGATCTTGGCGGCCTTCTTGGCCGCGAACCGCGTCGCGCTGAGGAAGTGCGTGTTGGTGAAGGCGACCTGCTTCTGGCGGTCGGCGTTGTTGGTGGTCGCCGAGCAGTGCAGGTCGAGCGTGCCGTTGACCATCAGCGGAATGCGGTTCGAGGACGTCACGGCGACATAGTCGACGGCGATGTCGGGCATGGCGAGCTGCTTCTTCACCGCGTCGACGATCTTGAGGCAGATATCCATGGCGAAGCCGACCGGCTTCTGGTTGCCGTCGAGATAGCTGAACGGGACCGAGGCCTCCTGATAGCCCAGCGCGATCTTCTTGGTCTCCTTGATCTTCTGGAGCGTGCCGGTGAGGTCCTCGGCTGAGGCTGCGCCTGCAAGGCATGTCAGGGCGAGGACAAGGGTGGGAAGACGCATCGGGGGCTCCTCAAGGGGGTCATCGGCCGCGTCGGCGCGCAGCCGCGCGTGTGATAACCCAGAGCCGGACCGATCACCAGACGAGGTTCCGCTTATCAGCTATCGCGCTTTTGTATCGGCCCGGCCGCGCGGAGCGCCCTGCCCTAGTCGCAGGTGAGCTGCTGCTCGAACCAGCCGGACAGGCGCTCCGACAGCGGCGGCCACATCCGCTGGAAATTCGTGTAGCGGCCGACATTGGCGCGGTACATCACCCGCAACTCCTGCTCGATCGCGGGCAAGTCTACACCCGTGCAGACGCCATCCCTCACGATCGTCTGGCCGCCCACGACGACCTCGTTGACCAGCGATGCATTGCCGCGTGCAAACAGCAGCGCCATGGGATCGACGGGCATGATCCGGTCGCGATCGAGCCGGTCGAGATCGATCACGACATAGTCGGCGGGGTGACCGGCGACGAGCTCGCCGCTTCCGGGCGCGCCGGTGGCGCGGCGACCATTGCGGATGGCGAGCGCAAACATCTCGGCCGGCGTCCAGGCCGGCTTGAAGCCGACGCCGCCATGGACCAGCTGCACAAGCCGCATCTCGCGCAGGATGTCGTCGTCCTCGTCCAGCGCCAGCCCGTCGACACCAACGGCGATGGCGCAGCCGCATCTGCGTGCGGCGGCGATCGGAGCGAGCCCCGAGCGCAGATGCATGTTCGAGCTGAAATTGGTGACGATGCGCGCACCTGACGCCGCGATCATCTCGATCTCGTCCGGGCGGGCGTGGATGCAGTGCGCCAGCGTCAGCCGGTCGGAGAGGAAGCCGATGTCACGCAGCCACCGCACCATGTCCGGAAAATTCTGGTCGGCCCAGGCGCGCTGATGCACGGTCTCCAAGAGATGCATGTGAATGCGGCGGCCGGTCAGTGCCGAATTCTCCGCCACCGCCTCCAGCAGCGGCTTCGAGCACCATTGCACGCCGGCGGGACCGAGCTGCACGTCCACCATCGGTCCCGCGATGGCAGCGGCAATGGCGTCGGTCAACTCGATATAGGCCTTCGGCGACATCGGCGCGCGGACGAAGAGGTCTTCGATGGTCTTGCGGTCGTCGCCGGGAAGAGACGAGAGCACCGGCCCGGCATCACCGTACACGATCGGATTCTGGTCGCGCACTGCGATCGCAAAGGCCATGCGGATGCCGACGTCCGATGCCGCTCTCGCAACTGCCCTGGCTTCATCGAGCAAAGGCATCGTCCCGCTCGGTCTCGTATAATGCACCATCATGGCGGCGCAGCCGGCCTTGGCCGAACGCGCCAGCGCGGACGCCGCGGTCAGATACGGATCGACCGGCGTGCCGAGTACCGTCCGCAATATCCAGCTTTCGAGGGGGCATGCCGACCGCACCGAAGGACGACGCGGTGGCACGAGCGTGGTCGTGCGCGTTGACGAAGGCCGGAATGACGAAGGATCGTGGGCCGCTGGCAGGCCCCGCTCCTTCCGAGATGCCGGTGATGACGCCGCCGTCGTGCCGCAGCACGACATTGTCGCTGATAGCTTGGTCGGGGCCACGAAACAGGCTGGTTGCCGAAATCTCCGTGGCCATGACCGTCCCTCCGAAATTCAGTTGGCAGTATACACCAACTCCCGCTCCGTGCGCGGCGGCAGGAATTCGCGCGAGAAGACCTCCGCCGGGGTCGGGGCACGGGCGAGCTGATAGCCCTCGACCACGATGCCGATGGCGCGCGTCATGCGGTCGTCCTTGATATCGCCGATACCGATCTCCTTCATCTCCGGCGAGACGATCAGCTTGTCGAAGGAATATTGCAGCCGGCGCTTCTCGACGGCGACGTCGATCAGATTGTCGTAGTTCAGCGCCGCCTTCATGCCGGCATTCTGGTCTTTGGCGACCGCGATGGCGCCCTTGTTGATGGCGCGGACGAGGCCGGCCACGGCCTTCGGGTTCGACGCGATCAGCTTCTTGGAGACCATGACGCCGTTGGAATAGAGGTCGAGGCCGTACTCACCGAACGAGAACCATTTGAAGTCCTTGTCCGGGTCCTGGCGGTTGAGCACGAGGTTGAAGTAGCTGGTGATGTTGAACACGAGGGCGGCATCGATGTCGCCCTTGATCAGCATCGGCTCCTGCAGGTTCGGGGCCATGTTGGAGATCTTGATCTTCTCGCCGTCGAGCCCGTTCTTGCGGGTGAACACGGGCAAGAGCCGCGTGGTCGGCGTGCCCTGCGCGCCGCCGAGGGTGTGGCCCTCGAAATCCTTGATGGTGTTGATGCCGCTGGTCTTCTTGGCGACGATCGCGAATGGCGGCTGGTTCCACATCATGTAGACCATGACGGGCGCCTCCTGCGGCTTGGTCGAGGCGTTCTGGATGATGGCGTTGACGTCGCCGAAGCCGGCGTCGTAGGCGCCCGACATCACGCGCGTGACGGTGGCGCCGGAGCCCTCGCCCTGGTCGATGATGACGTTGAGGCCTTCCTCCTTGAAGAAGCCGTTGTCCTTGGCGTAGAAGAACGCGGCGTCGCTGCCTTGCGTCTTCCAGCCCAGCGTGAACTTGATGGTGGTTTCCTCGGCCGTGGCGGCGCCTGCGGACAGGGCCAGTCCCAGCAGCGCGACAGTTACTTTTCTCAACATCGAGACCTCCTCAGCTTCGTTGCGTGACGGTTCGGGATTTCAGGTGGCGATGACGTCGTTCTTGCGCGTGGCCCAGCCGGTGACCTGCCCCTCGATCAGCGAGAACACCACGTAGAGCGCGACGCCGAGACCGGCGAGCACGAACAGGCCGGCGAACACCAGCGGCACGTTGAAATTCGAGGACGCGGTCATCATGACGTTGCCGATGCCGCGGTTGGAGGCGACGGTCTCCGACAGCACCGCGCCGACGAAAGCATAGGAGATCGCGACCTTCAGCGAAGCGAAGAAGAACGGCATGGTTCTGGGCAGACCGACATTCCAGAGAATGTCGGTCTTGCTGGCGCCGAGGGCCTTCAAGACGTCCTCGAGCTCGGGCTCGGTGGTCGCAAGGCCCGTGGCGATGTTGACCACGATCGGGAAGAAGCAGATCGACAGCGCGGTCAGCACCGCCGGCACGGTGCCGGAGCCGAACCACAGCACAAAGATCGGCACCACCGCGACCTTGGGGATTGAGGAGAAACCGATCAGCAGCGGATAGCAGGTGTCATAGGCTGTCCTGGAGACGCCGATGATGGCGCCGAGGGCGACACCGAGAGCGACGCCAAGGACGAAGCCGAACATGGTGGTGGCGAGCGTCTGCACGATGTGCGGCCACAGCACCGGGAAGCGCTGCACCAGCGTCACGAACACCTGCGAGGGCCGTGGCAGTACCAGGTCCGACATACCCGTCATCAGGCAGAACAATTCCCAGGCGACGAAGAACAGCACGATCAGTCCCGCCGACCACGCCTTCTGCCTGACATCGATCCCGAACATCAGCCTGCCCCCTGCTCAGCCGCGCTGCGCGCATCCTCGATGAAGGCGCGCAGCTTCTGGTTCAGCGCGACGAAATCCGGCTCGAACGTCATGGCGACGGTGCGCGGCCGCGCGAACTCGACGCGGCTGTCGTCGAGAATGCGGCCGGGACGCGCGCTCATCACGCAGATGCGGCTGGCAAGGAAGCCGGCCTCGCGCAAATCGTGCGTCACCAGCAGCACGGTCGGCTTGTGCGTCATCCAGAGGTTCTGGAGGATCGCCCACAGCTCCTCGCGTGTGAACTGATCGAGCGCGCCGAAAGGCTCATCGAGCAGCAGCATACGCGGCTCGTGGATCAGCGCGCGGCAGAGATTGGCGCGCTGGAGCATGCCGCCGGAGAGCTGCCAGGGATAACGGTTGCCGAAGCCCTTGAGGCCGACCTGCTCCAGCAGTGCGTTGGCCTTGTCGCGAAACTCGGTCTTGCGCAGTCTGCGGAAGTTCGAGCGGAACGGCTCGACGATCTTCAGCGGCAGCATGATGTTCCGCTCGATCGTCATCCACGGCAGCATGGTCGGGTTCTGGAAGGCCATGCCGACCCGCATCGCCCGCGCCGCCACCTCGCGGCCGCCGACGATGACGACGCCGCTGGTCGGCTGCACCAGGCCGCTGACGAGACGCAAAATGGTCGATTTGCCGCATCCGGACGGGCCGACCAGTGCGACAAACTCGCCATCGGCGATCCGCAAGCTGGTCTTCGACAGAGCGGGCACGGCGCGATCGCCGCGCCCGAAGGTCACGGAGGCCTCGGACAGCTCGATTGCGGTGACGGCGGTGCCTTCGGGAACGGGCCGGCCGTCAAACTGGTCGTTAGGTTGCATGCGCATCACAGCCAAAGTGCATGCAAGCTGGATGCCAGCCGTCCATTCCACCAAAATCAATGATTTGACCAATCGACGCGCCGATCGGCCGGATTCGGTTTGGGCAATCCAGGCACCAAACTGCATGCAATTGGTGCGCTGGATTGGCGCAGGTCTATGCTAAAGAGAGCCTTCGACCCTTCCCCTCAAGGATTCGCCGATGGCGGCGCGCCCCACCAGCAAGACTTCTGAATCGTCCGACAAGGTCAGCGTGATCTGCCGCGCGCTCCGGCGTGCGATCATCGAGCAGGCACTCGAGCCTGGCGCCAAGCTGCCGGAGGATTCGCTCGGCGAGCGTTTCGGCGTCAGCCGCACCATTGCCCGCCATGCACTGGGGCAGCTCGCCGCCGAGGGCCTGGTCGAGCTGCGCCGCAACCGCATCGCGGTGGTGGCGACGCCGAGCTGGCAGGAGGCGCGAGATGCCTTCGACATCCGCATCGAGCTCGAGCGCCTTGTCGTCCGCCAGCTCGCGGGCAAGCTGACCAAGCCCCAGATCGCCGAGCTGAACGCCCATGTCGATGCCGAGGACCGCGCGCGCGGCGGCACGGATGCGGTCTCGATCCGACTCGCCACCGAATTCCACATCCTGCTCGCGCAGATGACGAACAGCCCGATCCTGGTGCGTTATGTCAGTGAGGTCGCCTATCGCTGCTGCCTGACGCTGTCGCTCTACAGCCGGCCGCATTCGACCGAATGCGCCATCAATGAGCACCGCGCCATCATCTCGGCGCTCGCCAAGGGCGACGAGGCCAAGGTAATGGACTTGATGCATCATCACCTGGATTCCGTGGCCAATCGCGCGCTGGTCGCCCCCACTCCGCAGCGCGGCCGCGACCTGCTCGATATTCTCGCGCCCTATGCCGACGAGGTGACGAGCGACCGCGTCGTCAAGCTGCCGAAGATTGCGAGAAGAGGTTAGGCTTCGATGCCGCGCTGGACGAGGATGCGCTCGGCACTGTCGTTCCAGACATCCATCTTCACGATCTGCCCGCCCCTCACGACGAAGCGATCGACATAGCGATTGCCCTCGAACGGCGTACCGTCCATCCACTCGCCATAGAGCGTGCCGACGCTGTAGACGACCGTTTCGTCGGCGCCGGGGCAGACGTCGAACCGGTCCATCTTCTTCTTGACCCAGCGATAGCGCTTCGCATTGAAGCCGGTCGGCCCGCGCGGATGATCGAACTCGCGCCCGCCGGTGAACGTGATCACCGTCCCCGGCTTCATATAGGCTGCCGCTGCGTCGGGATCGGGTATCATGGAGGCCGTCAGATAGGCCTCCACGATCTCGGCGTCGGTCATCGGGCGTTCGGCTTTGGCGGGGGTGGACATGACGGGTTCTCCGTGGTGCCGGTACTCTACAATTCAGACCTCAAAGTGCATGCATATTTTTTGGACAGTTTGATGCCTCCACTGCACACAATCTAGAGCTGCCCGCTCCTCCAGCTTCCGCTAGGCTATCACAGCTGAATCCGCCGCCATGACCACCCAAGCCGCCTTCGACCTGATCTTCCGCAACGCGCTGTTGCGCTCATCCGCCGCACCCGTCGATATCGGTGTGAAGAGCGGCCACATTGCCGCGATCGAGCCAAAGCTCGCCTGTGAGGCCGTCGAAATCGATCTCGGCGGGCATCTGACCCTGCCCGGCTTCGTCGACACCCACATTCATCTCGACAAGGCCTGCCTGCTCGGCCGCTGCGGGCACGATCACGGCAGCGTCTCGGAAGCGATCCGTGCCGTGGCCGGCATGAAGAAGGATTTTACCATCAAGGACGTCTACACGCGCGGGGCAAAAGTGCTCGAGCGAGCGATCGTGCACGGCACGACGCGGATGCGCACGCATGTCGAGATCGACCCGCGCATTGGCCTCCGCGGCTTTGAAGCGGTCAAGGCGCTGAAGCGTGACTATGCCTGGGCGATTGACCTGCAGCTCTGCGTCTTCCCGCAGGAAGGCCTGACCAACGATCCCGGCGCCGAGGAGCTGCTGGTCCAGGCGCTGCGCGATGGCGGCGAAGCGGTCGGCGGCTGCCCCTACATGGACACCGACCCGAACGCCCATCTCGCGCGCATCTTCGATCTTGCGCAGGAATTCGACGTCGACGTCGACCTCCATCTCGACTTCGACCTCGATCCCTCCTGGTGGCATCTCGACGAAGTCTGCCGGCAGACCGAGCGGCGCAACTATGGGGGACGCGTCGCGATCGGCCATGCGACAAAGCTCTCGGCATTGCCGCCGGAGCGGCTGAAGGCCGCCACAGCGCAACTGGCGAAAGCGGGCGTTGCCGTCACCGTGTTGCCGGCGACCGATCTCTACCTCATGGGCCGCGAAGCCACCCACAACGCGCCGCGCGGGTTGACGCTGGCCCACAAGCTCGCCGGCGACGGCGTGCTGTGCTCGGTCGCGACCAACAACGTGCTCAATCCCTTCACGCCGTTCGGCGACGCCTCGCTGCTGCGCATGGCGAACTTTTACGCCAATGTCGCGCACGCCGCGGTCAGCGATTTCGACACCTGCCTCGATCTCGTGACCGAGCTGCCGGCCCGGCTGATGAATCTTGGCGACTACGGCATCAAAGTCGGCAACCCTGCCGATCTCGTCGTGCTCGACACCCAAGACAGCCGTTTTGCCATCGCCGAGCTGCCGGATGTCGTGATGGGGTTCAAGCGCGGCCGGCAGACGTTTGAACGGCAGCGCCCGGCACTGTTCCGGCCCGAGCACTGAACCACCGCCGCGCGGTTCCGACGGTAAGATGGTCGGGAGGCGCGCATCCTCATTGCGCTGCATCCATCCGCTTTCGGCTGCAATCGCTCACAAAATCCGAACCCGGTAGAATTCCGGACCGTAGCCGTGCGCATTGCACATTGGGCCTGCAGGATCATACTACAGGGCGCTCTGATCAGCGTTCTCTGAGGAAGTTATGGATTTGTTCAGCGCATTCGGCAGCATCGACTATCAGTCGATTCGGGCCAGCACGCCCGCCGAGACGGCCATCAAGCGATTGAACGGCATCGGCGAAGTACTGTCGGGCCTCGATGTCTCGGCGATCCGGACGGAGGGCGAGATGGCTCACGCGCTCTTGGCGCTCGATACGGCCGACAAGTGCATTCGCGTGATCCTGACCGAGTTCCGCGCCGAGCACAGCACCGAGGTCGTCCGCAAGGCCAAGAGCCTGATCGGCTTGATCGAGCAAGCGCGCGACGAAATTTCCGGCTATGGCGACGGCGGCAACACCCTGGGCCGAACGCGCGCGGTCAGCGCCTGATCTTCGCGAGGATGCGGTCCGCCTCGGTGCGCCAATCGGCGCTGCGGGCGAACTCCTTCGTTCCCTTCGTGCCAAACAGCCCTTCATCGGCGAGATCGGCAACCCACGCCTGGCGCTCGGCCGTGCCCTGCGCCGACCACGGCGTCAGCCCCGCCTCGCGCACGGTCTCGGCGACTTCGCGCACCTCCTCGGCACGGCGGCGGCCGTGCTCGATCACGCGCTGGAAGAAATAGGCGCCCTGCTTCTCCCAATTGATGGCGGGAAACGTTTCCGCCAGCGAAGCCAGCACCGCATCCTCGACGCCATAGGCGCGTGCGGTGGTGAAGCTTTCGATGACCATGGCCTCAAGGCCCTTGATCATGATGCTGCGGCACATCTTGACGGCCGAGGACACACCTAACTTGTCGCTCGCAACCTTCGCCGCAAAGCCGATCGCATTCAGCAGCGGCTCGAGCTCCTTCGCGCCGGGACCACCGAGCAGCAGCGGGACCTTGATGCGATAAGGCGGCACCGAGGTCATGACGGCGCCCTCGACGTAGCGCCCGGCGGCACCGTCGATCAACGCAGCGGCGCGCTGCTTGGCGCCGGGCGAGGCTGAATTGAAATCGAGAAACCAGGTGCCCTGGTTGATCGCGGCCGCGCAGGCCTTTGCGACCGGAACGGCCTGGCTCGCGGTGACGGCAGAGATGATGAAATCGGATTTTACGGTCAGCTCGGCGTGAGACGCCGCGAGCGCCACGCCGTGCTTCGCCGCATGCTCAGTCAGCGGCGCGCCCTGCTCGCCTCCGAGCTTGATGTCATAGGCTGCGACCTTGATGTCCTGCTGGCGCAAATCCTCGGCCAAGATCCTGCCGACCTCGCCATAGCCGACCAGCCCGATCTGCCACCGTCTCGGATCCGCCATCAGTTCAATCCTCGTGTCGTCTCGTCGAACAGCTCCTCGACCGCATAGCGGCGCGGGATCAGCGCCTGCTGGAATGCGTAGTCGACGATCAGCTCCAACGGCTTTCGGTTCGCCTCGATCCCGAACGGTACGAGGTCGGGTGTCGTCGCAACGCCCATCTGCAGCTTGTTCCGCTTGAGCAGATCATAGACGCCCACGACCACATCGGGACGCGATTTCGCGAGGCTGGCGGTCACGACCACGAGATGATTGACCGGGACGACACCGCGCCGCGCGTACCATTTGGCGGCCTCCGCAGAGGGATCGGGGAAGAGCGGCTTCAGCTTGGGATTATCAGACGTCTCACCAAGGACGGCATCGAGCTCGCCGTCGATGAGCATCTGCAAGACCTTCTTGTCCTTTGGCGCGCGCTCGGTGGCATCGACATATTCGGCGACGTGCGGATCCTCGGACGTCACCCAGTTGATCTTGTCGAGGTTGACGCCGTAGTCGTTGGCGAGGATGCCCCTGATCCAAGCGCCGGTCGTCGTCGTGAAGGAGCGGATGCCGACGCGCTTGCCTTCGAGATCGGACGGCCCGAGCAGCCCCTTCGCGGGATTGTAGAGGGCGTAGGCATGCTGGAAGCGGCCGAGCATGGTCGCCGGCAGCAGCACCAGCGGCTTGCCGTGCGCCTTTGCCATCAGATAGGTGACGATCGCCATCTCGCAGACGTCGAAGGCCTGCTCGCGCACCATCGGCTTGAATGCCGTGTTGGTCGGCGTGTACTCGACAAAGTCGAGATCGAAAAGGTCGGAGCGGAGCGCGCCGCTCTTCACCGCCTGGACATGGGGGTGACTGCCGAGCACGGCCTTCAGCTTGAGACGATCCATCCGCCCGCTCCGCTTGCCTTACATGTCCTCGGGATTGTCGACGTAGATGAGACCGGCCTTCGCCAGCGCTTCTCGCATGTTGTACATGTCGAGGCCCAGCTCGCCCGAGGCGAGACGCTTGCGCTTGCCGCCTTCGTCCGCGTTGCGCTTCCTGGCCTTCTCCGCGACCTCGGCCGCATAGCGCTTCGGCACCACGACGACGCCGTCGTCATCGGCGACAATGATGTCGCCGGGATCGACATTGACGCCGGCGCAAACTACGGGAACGTTGACCGAGCCGAGCGTCGCCTTCACCGTGCCCTTGGCCGAAACCGCGCGCGACCACACCGGAAAGTTCATCTCGTGCAGCGCTTTGACGTCGCGGCAGCCGGCGTCGATGATCAATCCCTGCACGCCCCGCGCCTGGAGCGAGGTCGCCAGCAGCTCGCCGAACATGCCGTCGGTATTGTCGGTGGTGCAGCCGACGACGAGGATGTCGCCCTTTTTGCACTGCTCGACCGCGACATGGATCATCCAATTGTCGCCGGGCTGCGCCAGCACGGTGACCGCGGGGCCGGCAATCGACGCCCCCGCCCAGATCGGACGCAGATAGGGCTTCATCAGCCCGATACGGCCATAGGCCTCGTGCACGGTCGAGACGCCGTATTCCGCCATGCCGGCGGGATCGGCGCGCTTGATGTTGCGAACGACGACGGGCTTCATACGAGCTCCTCAGCAACGGTCGGGAACAGGCGCTGATAGGCCTCGCCATAGGTCATGGGCACGCCGGTATTGCGGCTGCCCTGGATGCCGCGGTTGAGCGCGACGCGCTCGTAATAGCCCCAGAGATGCTTCTGCGCCGCGAGGATCTGGAACGCCTCGTACTTCTGCGTCCAGACCTCGTCGATCTTGAGCAGCAGGTCCGGCTTGTAGTTGCACTGCTCGGGCTGGTGCGGCTCGAACAGGAACACGGGCGGCGCCGAATATTTGTACTGCGCGCCGGGCTTGTGGCCCATGGCCTGCGCGACCACGCGCGTCTCCTGGGCGAAATGCGCCGCGTTCGGATGGTCGAAATTATAGGGGTCTTCCAGTGCGTGAGTCAGCACGAAGCTCGGATTGAGCTCGCGGTAGATATCGACCATGCGGTCGAAATGCGCTTCGGTCAGCTTGAGCGGATAGTCGCCGCAATCGAAGAACTCGATCTCGGCACCTAACAGCTTGGCCGCCCGCTCCGCCTCGTCCTTGCGGCCGGCCTTGACCGATTCCAGCGTCGCACCCTTCTCCTTCCAGGCGAACTGGCTCTCGCCGCGCTCGCCGAAGGACATGCACACGATCTTCATGCGATAGCCCTTCTTCGCATGCAGCGCGATGGCGCCGCCGGCGCGCCAGACGAAATCGCCAGGATGGGCGGTGACGACAAGACCTGTTTTCATGGGACAAACTCCCCTCTTTCGTTCGTAGGCATTTCGGCTGCCTGCGTCATGCAGGAAGCCGGTTCATTCAAGCCGCGGCGGCAGGTTGCTCGCCGTCGAGCACGCGCTTCAACCGCTCGCCGTCGAGCGCGCCTTCCCATTTGGCAATCGCGATGGTCGCAACCGCGTTCCCGATCAGATTGGTCGGCGTCAGCCCCTGCGACATCAGGCGGTGAATGCCGAGCACCAGCGCGACGCTCGTCACCGGAATGGAGCCGGTCGCCGACAGCGTCGCCGCCAGCACGACGAAGGCCGCACCCGCGATCCCGGCCGCACCCTTGGAGGTCACGAGCAGGATCAGCAAAAGCTCGATCTGCTCGGCGAGCCCGAACGGCGTGTTAGTCGCCTGTGCCAGGAATACCGAGGCGGCGGCGAGATAGAGACAAGTGCCGTCGAGATTGAACGAATAGCCGGTCGGGATCACCAGCCCCACCACGCTCTTCTCGCAGCCGGCCTTCTCCAGCTTGGTCAGCATTCGCGGCAGCACCGTCTCGGACGACGTCGTAGCGATGCAGATCAGCAGCTCTTCCCAGATGTAGCGGATCAGCTTGAGCAGCGAGAAGCCGCAGAGCCGCGCGATGGGGCCGAGCGCCACGATGATAAAGACCACGCAGGTGAGATAGAAGCCGCCGAGCAGCTTGCCGAGCGAGGCCAGCGAACCCGCGCCGAACTTGCCGACCGTAAAGGCGATGGCGCCGAACGCGCCGATCGGCGCCGCCCACATCACGAAGCCGACGACGGCGAAGACCATTTTCGCCGCGATGTCGATCAGATGGACCAGCGGCGCGGCCCGATCGCCGAGCTGCACCAGCGCGAAGCCGCACAGCACGGAGATGAACAGCACCTGGAGGATGTTGCCTTCCGCAAAGGCGCCGATGAACGTCGCCGGCACAATGTTCATCAGGAACGGCACGAAGCCGATCGCGCCGGTCTGCTTGACATAAGGCTCGATGGCGCTGGCATTGATACTGGCGGGATCGATGTTCATGCCGACGCCGGGCCTCAGCAGATTCACCGCGACGAGACCGATGATCAGCGCAATCGTCGTCATGATCTCGAAATAGATGATCGCCTTCACCGCGACGCGCCCGACCCGCGCCATGTCGGCCATATGGGCAATGCCGTGCACGACGGTGCAGAAGATGATCGGCGCGATCAGCATCCGGATCGCCTTGATGAAGGCATCCCCTAGCGGCTGCATCTTCGCGCCCGCCTCGGGGCTGACGATCCCAAGCGCGATGCCGGCCGCCATGGCGATGAGCACCTGGATCCAGAGCTCCCTCCACCAGGCGCGGCCACGCGGCTTGTCGATCGCCATCGCGGTCATTGATCGAACTCGAACAGGCGCGCGGGATTGTCGACGAGGATTTTTTGCTGGAGCTCCGGCTCCGGCGCGAACAGCGGGATCAGATCGACGAGGTCGCCGTCATTCGGCATCACCTTGACGTTGGGATGCGGCCAGTCGGTGCCCCAGATGACGCGGTCCGGCGCGGTCTCGACGATTTTTCGCGCGAATCGCACCGCGTCGGTGAAGGGTGGACCGGCTGAGGAGACCCGCTCCGAGCCGCAGATCTTGACCCAGCACTTCTCGTCGCGCTGCATCAGCTCGATCAAAATCCTGAACGGTAGTTGGTCGAGCCCTTCGGAAGCCTTCACCCGGCCCATATGGTCGATGGTGTAGCTCAGCGGCAGCCTGGTCAGCATGTCGGCATATTCAGGCAGATCGATCGCATCGAAGTGCAGGTCGATGTGCCAGCCGAGCGGCGCGACCATCGCGATGATGCGGTTGAACACGTTCTTGTCGGGAACGCCACCGAGATGGTGGACGAAATTGAAACGGCAACCGCGGAACCCACCCTCGTGCAGCACACGAAGCTCGCGCTCGGTGATGGTGTCGTCGATATTGGCGACAGCGCGGTAGGCGCCATTGCTCTGCGCGATCGCATCGAGCGCCACCGTATTGTCGGTGCCGTGCACGCTGGCATTGACGATGACGGCCCGCTCGACGCCGAGCTTGGCGTGCAGCGCACGAAAATCCTCCAGCGGCGCATCCGGCGGCGTGTAGGACCGATCGGGCGCGTAAGGATATTTCGCGCCGGGCCCGAAGATGTGGCAATGCGCATCGCACGACAGTTTTGGCAACTTGAACTTCGGCGTGCGCGTGTTCGGATCGGGCGGCGGAATGGTCGGCGTGTACATCATGGTCATCAGGTAAGCCGCCGAACGTGAGCGCTGCTTTCAAGTCTTGCTGCTGACGACCGCTCGCCGCCGTGCCGGCGCGGCCTGATCGAGCGCCGGCGCCTGGAACGCGGCAACGGTCGCCTGCACCAGTTGCTCGATCGCGCCCGCGGCATCGCTGCCGTCGGCCTCGCCGCGCGACAGGCGCGAGACGCGGTCCGGCGTCACCAGCGAATAATAGAGTGCGCCGAGCAGGAAGTGGCTGCGCCAGACGATGTCGGTGCGCGGAATGTGCGGCAGGCTCTCGTGGATCGCGTCGATGAAGGCATGGCTGGTGTCGTCGAAGGTCTGCGCGATGATTTTTCGCGCGACTTCGTTGCCCTCGGCGGACATCACGGCGCGCAGGCGCGTGAAGCGTGCGCCCCCGCCGGCGAGATCGCTGCCGGAGGTGAAGGCCGGCACAATATAGGCGCGAACGATCGCTTCCAGCCGGTCCTGGAGATCGCGCACGCGTTTTGCTGCGGCCAGCAGCTCGGAGCGGCGCAAATTCATCGGCCCGCAATGGCGCCGGTAGATCTCCAGCAGCAGGCCGTCCTTGGTCTTGAAATGATAGGTGACGCTGCCGGGATTGGCTCCGGCGGCCTGGGCGATATCGCGCACCGAGACGGCGTTGAAGCCGTTGGTGGCGAACAGCTCTTCCGCCGCGGCGAGGATCGCCTCGCGCATGTTCGGCTTGCGGGCCGTTTCCTTGCTGGTGGGCTTGCGTACCATGTGATTTGTACTATCGTACAAAAGATCAGGTCTCGTCAACAAAAACCATGGGCAGCGTCAGGACGGCTCGGAGACGCCGTCAGGCGCAAATGCCCGCAAGGAGTGCTGGGAATGCTGGGTTTGAACAAGACAATCGGCGGTCTAATGCTGGGTGCCGGTCTGCTGCTGGCGGGCGGCGCCGCGCAGGCTGCCGAAACTTATCCGAGCAAGCCCGTTCATATCCTGGTGCCATACGCCGCCGGCGGCGCGGTCGACGTCCTCGCCCGCACGTTGGGACAGGCGCTCGCAAAAACCTGGGGCCAGCAGCCGGTGATCGACAACCGCCCCGGCGCCGGCGGCATCGTCGCCTCGCAGGCGCTGACGCAGGCTGCGCCGGACGGCTACACGCTGATCCTGGTCGCCAGCGGCCATCCGCTCAACCAGTTCATCTATCCGAGCGTGCCCTACGACACGTTCAAGGATTTTACCGCGATCACCGAAGTCGCCTCCTCGCCGCTCGCGATCGTGGTGGCCAAGGACAGCCCCTACAAGACGCTCGGCGATCTCCTCACTGCTGCGAAGAAGGACCCGGACAAGCTCTCCTACGGCATGTCCGGCAATGGCACCTCGGCGCATCTCGCCGGCGAGCTGCTCAAATACATGTCCGGCACCAAGATCGTCGCGATCCCCTACAAGGGCGGCGCGCCGGCGCTGACCGCCGTGATCGCCGGCGAGATCCCGCTCAGCATCAATCCTCTCGCGGAGGCGATCGGCCAGCTCGAAGGCGGCCCGGTACGCGCGCTGGCGGTGACCTCGGCCGAGCGCTCCAAGGCGCTGCCGAACGTCCCGACCGTCGCAGAATCCGGCGTCCCCGGCTACGACGTCTCGGTCTGGTGGGGCGTGCTTGGACCTGCCAAGATGCCGCCGGAGATCGTCGCAAAGCTCGAGACCGATCTGAAGGCAGCGCTGCAGGATGCGAACGTACTGTCGACGCTCGGCAAGATCGGTGCGGCCCCAGTCGGCTCGTCCGCCAAGGATTTTGACGCCTACATGCACACTGAAGCGACCAAATGGGAGCCGGTGCTGAAGGCCGCCGACATTCGCGCACAGTGAGGCACTTCCTATGAAGACCTCCTCCGCTCACCTTGCGCGTATCGCCCTGCTCGCGGTCGCAATCGTCACCCTGCTCGGCGCGCCCGCGCGCGCCGATGGCGAGGCAAAGCTGCTGGCGCCGAGCGGCACCTTGCGCGTCGGCATCTATCCGGGCAGCCCGACCTCGATGGTGACGGATGCCACCGGCAAGCCGCACGGCCTCGCCTACGATCTCGGCGGCGAACTGGCCAAACGGCTCGGAGTTGGCGTCGACTATGTCCGCTTCCAGCGCGTCGCCGACATCGTCACTGCGATCCATGACGGCCAGGTCGATTTTACCGTGACCAATGCCACGCCGGCCCGCGCCAATGAGGTCAGCTTCAGCCAGCCGGTGCTCTCGATCGAGCTCGGCTATCTCGTTCCCGCGAATTCGCCGATCGGCAGCATCGAGGACATCGACAAGCCGGGCGTGAAGATCGGCGTCACCAAGGGCTCGACCTCCGAGCGCACCCTGCCCGCCAGGTTCAGGAACGCCACCATCGTCCCCGCCGAAAGCGTCAAGGTCGCCATCGGCATGTTCGGTAGCGGTGAGATCGATCTCTACGCCACCAACAAGCCGACGCTGTTCGAGATGTCCGACCAGATGCCGGGCGCAAAGATCCTCGAGGGCAATTGGGGCGCCGAGCATATGGCGATCGCGATCCCCAAGGGGCGCGAAGATACCCTCCCCCTGCTCAACCGCTTCGTGGCCGAAAAGCAGTCATCCGGCGCGCTCGACACGATCCAGCAACAGGCCGGCCTCCGCGGCGCGACCAAGGCTCAATAAGGAAGCCGCGCCAATCAATTGTGGGCGCTCGCCCGCATCTTTTCCGGCGCGGTGGGGTGCTGGACCAGTTCGATGTCGTCGCCACCGCCCTGCGGGATCAGGATCGCGCGTTCGCGCGGCAGGGCTTCCGGCATCTCGTCGCGGATGAAGGCGATCAGCTTCTCCCGCATCTCGCAGCGCAGGTCCCAGGATTGCGGCGCATTCCGCGCGCTGACCAGCGCGCGCAGCTCGATGGTGCGCGAATCCGCGTCGATCACCTGGAGATTGACCACCGCGCCATCCCACAGCTTGGATTCCTTTACCGCGCCCTCCAGCCAGCGCCGGATCCGCGGCACGTCGGCGCGATAGTCGACATGGAGCGCGATCACGCCGATCAGGGAGGCGGTGTCACGGGTCCAGTTCTGGAACGGCTTTTCGATGAAATAGGACAGCGGCACCACCATGCGGCGCCAGTCCCACAGCCGGATCACCACATAGGTCGCGGCGATGTCTTCGACCCAGCCCCACTCGTTCTCGATAATCACGGCATCCTCGATGCGGATCGGCTGGGTGATGGCGATCTGAAGGCCCGCGATCAGATTGCTGAGTAGCGGCCGTGCGGCGAGGCCGACGATGATACCGGCGGCACCGGCGGAGGCGAACAGGCTGACGCCATATTGCCTGACCGAGTCGAACGTCATCAGCGCGGTCGAGACCGTGATGATGACGATGATGATGTCGGTGACGCGCTTGAAGACGCGCACCTGGGTGACGTGCTTGCGCGCGACGAAGTTTTCGGTGACGTCGCGATAGTTCTGCAAGTAGCGCGCCGCGCTCATGTCGACGATCCGGATCGAGATCCAGCCGATCAGCGCGATGAAGGCGACCACGAACAGCCGGGTCAACGGCGTGCGGAACGCGTCGTCGAGCGGCGCGAGCGGCAGGACCAATGCGACCGCGGCAAGGCAAAGGGCCAGTTGGGCGGGACCCGACGTGCGCTCGATGAATACGCTGATGAGAGGCAGGCGAGTTCCGAAAGCGCGGTTGAGCAGCCAGGCCGCGAATCGATGGAGCGACAGCGCAAGCAGGATTGCCCCGGCAACCAGCCCGAGACCGACGATCCACGAGGGAATCCACCCGAACATCTTGTCGATGTCGGCCATGAGGGCCTGCCAATTCATTCACGTCCCCGGATTTGCATTCGCTGCTCGGCAACGCGTTCCGCGGGGCTTCGCTCCCCTGCGTCACGCAACGCAGCATTCTCCTGGTGCAACCGTGCCGAATTGCGCTAATTTGAAGCGTACATGACCAGACGCACCGGCAGCGCCGATCTTCCTCTCCATACCGGGCGGGTTCCGCCTTGGCTTGCGAGTCGCATGGCCTCGCTCGGCGCGATCGTCACGCAGGCGATCGTGCTTCATTACGGACGCGATGCATTCCTCCAGCGGCTGTCGCACCCGTTCTGGTTCCAGTCGTTCGGCGCCGTGATGGGGATGGACTGGCACTCCTCCGGCATCACCACCTCGGTGATCGGTGCGCTGAAGCGCGGGCTCGGACCGCTCCAGGACGAGCTCGGCATCTATGTCTGCGGCGGCCGCGGCCAGCATTCGCGCAAGACGCCGGACGAGCTGTTGCAGCTCGGCGACCGCGTCGGCTTCGACGGCGCCAAGCTGACGCGCGCCAGCCGTCTGGTGGCGAAAGTCGACAGTGCCGCCGTCCAGGACGGCTTCGATCTCTATCTCCACGGCTTCTTCGTCACAGCCGACGGCAAGTGGACCGTCGTGCAGCAGGGCATGAACGGCGACAAGCGGCAGGCCCGCCGCTATCACTGGCATTCCGAGGCGCTGAAGAGTTTTGTCGATGCGCCACACAGCGCGATCGACGGCCCACAGCAGGGCGAGATCGTCAACCTGACCGACCATCGCGCCGATGTCTCGCGCACCGCTCAGCTCGAGCTGCTCTCCGATCTCGGCCCGGATCGCATCCTCACCGAATTCGAGCGGCTCAGCGGAACGGCGGCAGAACCTGCGCAGGCCATGCTGCCGCACCTCATCATGCCAGCGCATCACGATGTCCGGCCGAAGGACGTGTTCGCGCGACGCCTGCACGGCACCCTCGCCGCGGCCGCCGAGCGCGGCCCGGTCGATTTCCCGGAACTGTTGCTGACGCCCGGCGTCGGCGCGCGCACGGTGCGCTCGCTGGCGATGGTCGCCGAGGTCGTGCATGGCGCGCCCTATCGTTTCAGGGATCCGGCGCGCTTCTCGCTCGCCCATGGCGGCAAGGACCGGCATCCCTATCCCGTCCCGATCAAGGTCTATGACGAGACCATCCGTGTGTTGAAGGGTGCGATCCAGAACGCAAAGCTCGGACGCGAGGAAGAGATGCAGGCGATCAAGCGCCTCGACGACCAGGCGCGGCGGCTCGAGCGCACCGCGCGCGGGCCGTCGGTCGAATCGTTCATCGCAGGTGAACGGGCCGCGTCGCCGGAACTCGACGGCCGCTCCGTGTTCGGATGGGAACGCGATCTCGTCGCGTCGCGTAAATCGACGGGATCCTGAGCGCGCCTAGTCTTCGGCCTCCTCGTCGTCGGTGAGCCGGTTGGCCGAATGATCCTGATATTGTTCGGTCTGGATGAATTTGCTGTCCATACCTCTGATGTCGGAGTGCTGCGCCTTATCGCGGTTCGACAGGATCATGTTGTCGCCGATCTTGTCCTTGGGGATGTCCGTCAGCGCGCCGTTGCCGGCGCCCTTGCCATGCGCGCCTGAACCGATATGCGTCTTGCCGCCGTGGGGCATGGATTGCTCCATCATTGTTTCCACATCTGGCCAACGCCGACGCCGCGGAGTTTGTTTCGCGGTTGCATGCGGGAACGACGGTTCCCTCAGCTTGCAAGCAATGACTCGGCCTTGGCCGGGTCCGGATTGGCGCGGTGGCTCGCGCCGGCATCGGCGACGACGGGCAATTTTGCAATCGCGCGGATGCCCGGCCGCTTGCGCCAGTGAATCTGCGAAGCATCGACCGCGAGGCCAAGCCGCGGCCAGCGGGTGAACAGCGCCTGGAGCGCGCACGCTCCCTCGATCCGCGCGAGCTGATGTCCCAGGCAGAAATGGATTCCCGTGCCAAAGGAGATGTGCCGGTTGGGCTTGCGTTCGAGATCGAGCCGTTCGGGCTGCTCGTGTACCGCCGGATCCATGTTCGCCGCCGCGAGCATGACCATGACGCGATCGCCTTTCCTCAGCCGCACGCCTTCGAGCTCGACATCCCGCCGCACATAGCGCGGTTTTGAAAATTGCACCGGCGAGACGAACCGCAGGAACTCCTCGACCGCGAGCCCAGCGCGGCTCCAGTCCTGTTCCAGCCAGTCACGCAGGCGCGGATTTCTGAGCAGCTCGTAAACCGAGCCGCTAATCAGATGCGTGGTGGTCTCGGAGCCCGCCGCGAGCAGCAGGAACACCATCGAGACCATTTCGTCCGGCGTGATCTCGCCGCCTTCGCGCTCGACCTGGACCAACTCGGCAATCAGGCCCTCACCGCCCCGCTCGCGCGCGATCTGCAATTGCTGTTCGAGATAGAAGCGCATCTTGCGGAATGCGAACATGAGCCGAAAGAAGCTGAACACGTTCGTCAGCGAGGACATCGCATTGGCCCAGGCGATGAAGCGCGGGCGATCGGCCATGGGCAGGCCGAGTAGCTCCGAGATCACCGAGAGCGGCAGGATGCGCGCATAGCTCTGGACGAGATCAGCCGGGCTCCCCTTCGCAAACAGCTCATCGGCCAGGCCGTCCGCGATGGCGCGGATGCGCGGCTCCATCGCGACGATGCTGCGCAGCCTGGTGTGATCCGGCTCGTCCATCGTCAGCATGTTGTTGGCGATGGTCCTGACCAGCGCAGGCATCCACCAGCGCAGGCCCGCAACGTCGCCGTCTTCCTTGCGCAGCGTGAAGATCGTGCTGTCCTTCAGCACCTGCGCGGTCGCATCGTGGGTCGTGGTGACCCAGACGTCGCCGACAAGAGGGAAACGTGTTGCGATGACGGGGCCGGCCGTCCGCAGGGCCGCGATGGCCTTGGCCGGATCGCGAAAGAAGGTCTCGCTGGTGAAATCGAGGCGCGGTGCCATAGGATCACCGGAGTGGTTGGTGGCGCCTCAACCAGATGGTGAGTGGGGTCGCCGGCGCAAGGGCCGGAACCAGCGCTTCGCTATCCCCGCCCCGACGAGCGCTGGCCGGTCTTGCGCTGCTGCTGGTTGGTGTAGGAGTCCCAATGGCTCCAGCTGCCACTGCTCAGGCTTTGGAGGTCGGTGCCGAGCGGACGGCGCGTGCGCTTGTCGTGATCGGCGATGGCGCGCTCGGACTGCGCGATCTTGCGCTTGAGTTCCGCGATCGCCTTCTGGGTCTGCCCGTTCCGCTTCGAGGACGCGATCTCGCCCATTGTGAAGCGCGCGGTCTCGAGCGCCTTCAACTCGGCGCGGTTCTTCTTCAACTGGACCCGGTGCCAGGCGATGTTGCTGTCGCTGTCCGCAACCATGTGGGAACTCCGCTGATTCGTTCCCACAGTGTATCAAGCGCCGAATCGGCGGGGCAACGGGCGCCCCGCGGCAAAAATGCGGTGTTATTGTGCGGGAATTCCGGGCCCATAGCGTTTTCAAGCGAAGTGGATACCGGTTCGCGTGAGGAAAACGCGCCAAATAAGACTCTAGAGCCTGTTCCGCTTCAGCGGAATTGGCTCTAGCGCTCGGCAAAGGCCTTTTCGACGACGAACTGGGCCGGCTCGCCGTGATTGCCCTCAACGAAGCCGCGCTCGCCGAGCAGCACGCGGGTGTCCGCCACCAGCGCCGGGCTGCCGCAGATCATGACGCGGTCATGCGCGGCTCCCAGCACCGGCAGGCCGATATCGCTGAACAGCTTGCCCGACGTGATGAGGTCGGTGATGCGGCCGCGGTTGCGGAAGGGGTCGCGCGTCACGGTCGGGTAGTAGATCAGCTGCTCGCGGATGTATTCGCCGAGCAGCTCGTCCTGCGGCAGGTGCTCGGTGATCATCTCGCCATAGGCGAGCTCCTTCACGTGCCGGCAGCCGTGCAGGAGCACCACCTTCTCGAACCGCTCGTAGGTCTCGGGGTCCTTGATCACGCTCAGGAACGGCGCAAGGCCCGTGCCGGTGCCGATCAGGTAGAGGTTGCGACCTTCTTCCAGGTTGTCGATCACGAGCGTGCCGGTGGCCTTGCGGCTGACGATGATCTCGTCACCTTCCTTGAGGTGCTGAAGGCGCGAGGTGAGCGGGCCGTCAGGCACCTTGATCGAGAAGAATTCGAGGGTGTCCTCGTAATTGGCGCTGGCGACGCTGTATGCCCGCAGCAGGGGCTTCTCGCCGACCTTGAGCCCGATCATGGTGAACTCGCCGTTGCGGAAACGGAAGGTCGGGCTGCGGGTGGTCTTGAAGGAGAACAGCGTGTCGGTCCAGTGGTGGACGCTCAAAACGCTTTCCTGATTGAAATTGCTCATCTCACCTTCCCTGTCGCGTCAATTGCGGTTCTCGAGGCGGGCAGCTATGCGTCGTTTGTACACGATCATTCGTATACTAATGAATAATCCTGCTTGATCCCGCGGTCAAGCCTGCCCAAGATCGAAAGCGTTGCAGTTAGGAATAAGGAGCCCTTCCATGGCGCATGACGCACCCCAGGCCACCGGACCCTCGAAGCTCGTGATCCGCAATATCGGCCTGATCCTGTCCGGCGCCCTGGAAAAGCCGATCCTGGACGGCGACACCATCGTCGCCGAGAACGGCAAGATCACCGCGATCGGCCGCTTCAAGGACTGCAACGTCGAGGGCGCGACCACCATCGTCGACGCCCAGGGCACCACGGTCGCGCCCGGCCTGATCGACAGCCACGTCCACCCCGTCGCGGGCGACTGGACGCCGCGGCAGAACCAGATCAACTGGATCGACAGCTACCTCCATGGCGGCGTCACCACCATGATCTCCGCCGGCGAAGTGCACATGCCCGGCCGGCCCCGCGACGTCGTCGGCCTCAAGGCCATGGCCGTGTTCGCCCAGCGCGCGTTCTGGACCCTGCGGCCGGGCGGCGTGAAGGTTCACGCCGGCGCGCCGGTGATCGAATGCGAGATGGTCGAGGAAGACTTCAAGGAGATGGCCGCCAACGGCGTCAAGCTGCTCGGCGAGGTTGGCCTCGGCGGCGTGAAAGACGGGCCTACCGCGCGGAAAATGGTCGGCTGGGCGCGCAAATACGGCATTCAGAGCACGATCCATACCGGTGGCCCCTCGATCCCCGGCTCCGGCCTGATCGACAAGGACGTGGTGCTGGAGGCCGACACCGACGTGGTCGGCCACATCAATGGCGGCCACACCGCCCTTCCCGACGACCAGATCCGTTGCATCTGCGAGGGCTGCAAGCGCGGCCTCGAGCTCGTGCACAACGGCAATGAGCGCTCGGCCCTATTCACGCTGCGCACCGCGCGCGAGATGGGCGATCTGCATCGGGTGATCCTCGGCACCGACGCGCCCGCTGGCTCCGGCGTGCAGCCGCTCGGCATTTTGCGCATGGTCTCGATGCTGTCCTCGCTCGGCGAGCTGCCGGCCGAGATCGCATTCTGCCTTGCCACGGGCAACACCGCGCGGATGCGACAGCTCGATTGCGGCCTCATTGAAGTGGGCCGCTCCGCCGATTTCGTCATCATGGACAAGGCGCAGCACTCGCCCGGCAAGAACATCCTGGACAGCGTCCAGCTCGGCGACCTCCCCGGCATCGGCATGACCATCATCGACGGCATCGTGCGCACCCAGCGCAGCCGCAACACGCCGCCGGCCGGCAAGGTGCCGGAGGTGGTGGCGAAGTAGCCAAGGAAATAGTGCCGTAGGGTGGGCAAAGCGACAGCGTGCCCACCAATACGTCGGCAAAGCAGTGAAAGATGGTGGGCACGGCGCAAGCGCGCCTTTGCCCACCCTACGAGACCTTCACCGCAGCTTGTTCAACAGCGCCATCAGCGTCTCACGCTCCTTGGCATCGAGCGGCGCCAGCGTCTCGCGCGTGATCGCCAGCGCGTTCGGCGCGAGCTTTTCCGCGAGCTGCTGGCCGGCGCGCGTGAGACTCACCAGCAGCCGCCGGCCGTCCTCGGGGTCCTGACTTGTCTCGGTCAGGCCGCGCGCGGTCAGGCGGTCGATCACGCCCTTGATGGTCGCGACGTCCATCGCCGTGAGCCGTCCAAGCTGGTTCTGCGAGCACGCGCCGGTCTCGGCGAGCTTCGACAACGCCGCCCATTGCGTCGGCGTCAGGTTGGTGCCGATGTCGCGGGAGAAGATCGCGCTGTGGCGCTGCCAGACCTGGCGCAGGATGAAGCCGACCTGCTCGTCGAGCACGTAAGGCGACCTGAAAGGCGATTTGGCCGGCTTGACGCCCTTCTTCACCGCGACGCTTCTCGCCATGCCTTCCCCACCCCTCACAACGACAGATGCGCGTCGCGGATATCCGGACGCGCATCGAGCTCGGCCATGGTGCCGCCGAAGCAGATGCGGCCGCGCTCGATGATGTAGGCGCGATCGGAGATCAACCGCGCGAAATGCAAATTCTGCTCGGAGACGACGATGCTGACGCCCTCCTTCTTCATGGTCAGGATGGCATCGACCATCTGCTCCACGATCTTCGGCGACAGGCCTTCCGAGGGCTCGTCCAGCAGCACCAGCGACGGATTGCCCATCAATGTGCGCGCAATCGTCAACATCTGCTGCTCGCCACCGCTCATGCGGCCGCCCGGGCGGTTCTTCATCTCGCCGAGATTGGGAAACAGCGCGAACAACTTTTCGCGCGTCCAGTGCGGCGCATTCCGCCGCTTCGGCTGCCGGCCGACTTCGAGATTTTCCTCCACCGTCAAATCAGTGAAGATGCGCCGCTCCTCCGGCACATAGCCGAGGCCCTCGCGCACGATCTCGTGGGTCGGCTTCGCCGAAACGTCCTTGCCCTCGAACGTGATGCGGCCGGAGCGCTGCGCCACGAGCCCGACGATGGACCGGAACGTCGTCGACTTGCCGGCGCCGTTGCGACCGAGCAGCGCGACGACTTCGCCCTCGCCGACCTCGAAACCGATGTCGAACAGGATATGCGCGGGGCCGTAATGGCTGTTGAGGTCCTGCACCGAGAGCTTCATGCCGAGGTCCCCTCGCGATGGCGGGCATCGTAGACGAGGCCCTCGCCGAGATAGACCGCCTGCACCTGCGGATTGCCGCGCACTTCGGCCGGCGAGCCCTCGGCGATCAGCGTGCCGCGGTTGAGCACGATGATGCGGTCGGCATGCTCGAACACCACGTCCATGTCGTGCTCGGTGAAGAGCACGCCGATCGATTTCTCGCGCGCGATTTGTGCCGTGAGCCGCATGAGGTCGACGCGCTCGCGCGGCGCCATGCCGGCGGTCGGCTCGTCCATCAGCAAGAGCTTCGGCTGGTTGGCGAGCGCCACCGCAAGCTCGAGCCGCTTGAGGTCGCCATAGGCGAGCTCGCCGCAGGGCCGATCGGCATAGCCGCCCATGCCGACCAGCTCCAGCAGCCGGCCGGCCTCGCCGCGATCGAAATTCGGCGCCGAGCCGAACAGATTGAACAGTTGCTTGCCATGCGAGATCAGCGCGACCTGCACGTTCTCGCGCACGGTCATGGTGGCGAAGGTCGCCGTGATCTGGAAAGTGCGCCCGACGCCCATACGCCAGATATCGCGCGGCTTCTTGCCGGTGGTCTCTTCGCCAAGCAGCCGGACATGACCGCTATCCGGCCTGTTCTGGCCGTTGAGCATGTCGAAGCAGGTGCTCTTGCCCGCGCCGTTCGGGCCGATCAGCGCAAGTATCTCACCGGCGCGCAGCGAGAACGAGACGCCGCGTACGGCGTGGATGCCGCCGTAGGATTTGGTCAGGCCTTCGACCGCGAGAAGTGGGGGTGCGACGCTCATTCGGCGGACTCGATCGGCTTGGCAAGCAAGGAGGATCCCGGCGGGGATGACTTCCGGCGGCGCTGCGCCAGCATCTCCAGCATGCCGACGATGCCCTTGGGGAAGACGACAACGATCAGCACGATGAAGCCGCCGAGCACGAGCTTCGAAAGATCGGTCTGGCTCACCAGCCAGATGTTCAATGCCTTGTAGACGATCGCGCCGATCACCGCGCCCGACACGGTCTCGACGCCGCCGAGCAGCACCATGACCAGCGCATCGACCGACAGCGAGATGCCGAGATTGTCAGGGAAGACGCTGCCCTTCAGGTACGCGAACAGCGCGCCGCCAATGCCGGCGGTGGTGCCCGCGATCACGAAGGCGGTCCACTGGATGCGCTTGGCGTTGATGCCGACCGCTTCGCTGCGCAGCAGCGAGTCGCGGGTCGCACGGAGCGCATAGCCGAACGGCGAGAACACCATGATCCGCAGCGCGATGGTGACGAGCGCGGCGACGCCGAGCGCCAGCCAGTAGAAATGCGACGGGCTCGCCGCCCACTTCTCGGGCCAGACGCCCAGAATGCCGTTGTCACCGCCCGTGACGCTCACCCATTGGAACGCGATCGACCAGACGATCTGGGCGAAGGCGAGCGTCAGCATGGCAAAATAGACGCCGGAGAGCTGCACGGCGAAGAAGCCGAACACGGCGGCACCCATGCAGCCGAGCAGCGGCCCGAGCAAGAGGCACACGATCATCGGCAGCCCCGCCATCTTGGCGAGGAAGGCGATGCCGTAGGCGCCGAGGCCAAAATAGGCGGCGTGGCCGAACGATGCGAGCCCGCCGACCGACATCAGGAAGTGCAAGGAGACGGCGAAGATCACGAAGATCGCGATCTCCGAGCCGACGGTGAGGAGATAATTGCCGGCAAACAGCGGCAGCATCGCCGCGAACACGACCGCGGCCAGCGCGGCCAGCCGCTCGTTCGAGGTCAGCGGCCGCCAGGGATTGACGGTGAGGCCCGGCGTCTTGCGCGCGGCCGCCTCCGGCTTGCCGAACAGGCCCCAGGGCCGGACGATCAGCACCACCGCCATCACCAGGAAGACAAGGATGATGGAGATTTTCGGAAAGATCAGGATGCCGAAGGCATTGAGCTCCGACACCAGCACGGCGGCGACGAACGCACCGACGATGCTGCCGAGGCCGCCAATCACGACCACCACGAAGACCTCGACGATGATGCGCAGGTCCATGGCGTGATGCACGGCATCGCGCGGGATCTGGAGCGCGCCGCCGAGGGCTGCGAGAAAGACGCCGACCGCGAACACCGACGTGAACAGCCATTTTTGGTTCACGCCAAGCGCGGCCACCATGTCGCGGTCCTGCGTCGCGGCGCGTACCAGCACACCCCAGCGCGTGCGCTGGAACAACAGCCAGAGAATGCCGAGCACGACCGGGCCGAGCACGATCAGGAACAGGTCATAGCTCGGGATGTTCTGGCCGAAGAAATCGATCGCACCCTTGAAGCCCGGCGCGCGGCGGCCGACGAGGTCGTCGGGGCCCCAGATCAGCACGACGAGATCCTCGACCATCAGGGTCAGGCCAAAGGTCGCGAGCAGCTGGAACAGTTCGGGCGCATGATAGATGCGGCGGAGCAAGACCATCTCGACCAGCACACCGATTAGCGCAACGGCCAGCGCCGCCAGCACGATGCTGCCCCAGAAGCCGAACGCGCCCGACAGCCGCTCGGTCAGCGTGAAGGCGATATAGGCGCCGATCATGTAGAAGGCGCCATGCGCGAAATTCACGATCCGCGTCACGCCAAAGATGATCGACAGGCCCGAGGCCACCAGGAACAGCGACGCTGCGCTGGCAAGACCTGTCAGAAACTGTACGACGTAAAAGGCCATCGGCGGTCCGGGTTAGTTAAGTCTGAGAAGTCGTAGGGTGGGTTAGCGCAGCGTAACCCACCACTTTTTCTCGTATGGTACCGAAAGCGGTGGGTTACGCCTTCGGCTAACCCACCCTACGGCAGTGGAGATCAATCCTTCGGCCGCAGCTTCTCGACTTCGGCATCACCAGGCAGATAGTCCGAGCCCTTCTTGTAGGACGAATCCACCATCACGCCCTTGCCGTCCTTCAGCGCGGTCTTGCCGACATAGGCGCCGAGCGTCGACTGATGGTCGATCTTGCGGAACGTGATCTCGCCGAACGGCGACGGCATCGACAGCCCTTCCGCCGCGGCAATCAGCTTCTCCGGATCGGTCGAGCCCGCCTTGGCCAAAATCGCCGCCGCCGCCTTGATGGTCTGGTAGCCGACGATCGAGCCGAGGCGCGGATAGTCGTTGTACTTGGCCTGGTAGGCCTTCAGGAACGCGTCGTGCTCGGGCGTCTTGATCGAGTACCAGGGATAGCCGGTGACGATCCAGCCCTCGGGCGTCTCGTCCTTGAGCGGGTCGAGATATTCGGGCTCGCCGGTCAGGAACGACACGACCTCGCGGCCCTTGAACAGACCGCGGGTGTTGCCTTCACGCACGAGCTTGACGAGGTCGGCGCCGAAGGTGACGTTGAGGATGGCTTCGGGGTTGGCGGCGGCAACCGCCTGCACCACCGGGCCCGCGTCGATCTTGCCCTGCGGCGGCCACTGCTCGTCGACCCACTGGATGTCAGGGCGCTTCTCCGACATCAGCTTCTTGAACACCGATACCGCCGACTGGCCGTATTCGTAGTTCGGCGCGATCGTCGCCCAGCGCTTGGCCGGCAGTTTTGCGGCGGCTTCCACCAGCATCGCGGCCTGCATGTAGTTCGAGGGGCGCAGGCGGAACGTGTACTTGTTGCCCTTCGCCCAGGTGACGGCGTCCGTCAGCGGCTCGGCCGCGAGGAAGAACACCTTCTTCTGGTTGGCGAAGTCGCTGACGGCCAGACCGATGTTGGACAGGAACGTGCCCGTCAGCATCGCCACGCCTTCGCTGGAGACGAGCTCATTGGCCGCAGTCTGCGCATCGGCCGGCTTGCCGCCGTCGTCCTTGGAGATCACGACGAGCTTCTTGCCGTTGATGCCGCCGGCCGCGTTGATCTCCTCGACCGCGAGCTGCCAGCCCTTGCGATAGGGCTCGGTGAACGCCGGCAGCAGCGAATAGCTGTTGATCTCGCCGATCTTGATGTCCTGCGCCATGGCCGAATGGGCCATGCCGCCGGCCAGAAGCGCGAAGGCCGCGCCGACGAAGTAATTTCTTGCTCGCATCCCAACCTCCAGTTTTGAACTTTTTCGCCTCGAACATGTCCCGAGAGCTGTGCCCGCCCCCCGGATCATGCCTCATCTCAAACCGTCTTCGCCCTTCACTTCCGCAACCGTCAGCCCGCCGACGCGCGGCAGCGGACGGCCGCTGTCTGTGACGGCGACCGCGACCATGATCTCGTTGGCGCGCGGGGCGTCGTTGATCTGCACTTCCATGCCATCGAAATGACTGCGGACGAAGGCCGCGTCCTTGTGCCCGAGCGGGATGTCCAGCGTCGTGCCGGGACCGCTGCGCTTTTTCGACGACGGGATCAGCGCCGCGCCCTTGCTCAAAACTTTCCGCACCGGCGCGCCCATCTTCGGATGAAGGATCGCGGCGGCGTGCTCCAGCTCACCATTCTCGCCGACGGCCGCGGCCTTGCCGTAGCTCTGCGCCTTCGCGCCATCGATACCCAGCGCGGCCACCGCGCGCTTCGACAAGAGCTCACCGAGCTCCTCGCCGATCGCGATCAAGGGCGAGAGATCCTCGACATATTTTCCGGCAAAGGGATTTTCGATCACGGCGATCGCGGCGGCGCGCCGCGTCGGCGGCGAGACCTGGCGGCCCATCTCCATCTGCGTCTCTTCGACGACGGTGACGATCTTGCGGATGATCGCGCTCATGTTTCGCTTCCCTGTTCAGGCACTGACCGCATTCTCCAGCACGAGCGGGCGCGGCCGTTGCTCTTCTATATCCTTGGTTCCGATGACAAGCATATCACCACAAAGCCTGAGCATGGCACCCTCGATCAGTCCACGATCGAATAATTGCCGTGCACATTCCGCGCCAGATTCCAGCGCAGCCGTGATCTCGTCTTGCGACAATTCACCGACGTCGCGGGTGACGAGACGTGGGCCGAGATCGCTGTCGGGCTGAAGCTCGTTCGCAGGCGTGCGCGTGATGGCGGGATGCCCGGGCAGATCGACAGCATTGGCGATGATCGTCGCCGCCGCATCGGCCTGCGACGCCGTCGCCGCCAGCACCGTCACCGCATCGGCAATGCCGAGCGAGAAGCTGCGGCCGTGGCGTCCGCTGGTCGCAATGCCCCGCACGGGATCATCCGAATCGATCCGCATGGCCCGCATCACGCCGTTCCGGTCAGGCCGGTCCATCAGGCCGACCGAGAAATGTTCGCCCGCGCCGAGGTGCAGCGCGATGTCGCCACCATTGTTGACATAGGCCTGGTCGAGCGTCGCGACGTGAAGCATCGCGCCCAGAATTTCCTCGGCCACGCTGCCCGCCACCGCGGCCATCGGCGTGATGAAGCGATCCCAGGCGTAGGGAGTGACGGCAGCAAACATGCGCCGAGCCACCGTGCCTTCCAGCGAACACGCCGCCGGCAGCGCCGCCCGCCGTAATTCCGGCAGCTCCGCGCAGAGTTCGTCGAGAAGGCCCGTGAACCTTCGCGCCGCAGCTTCATAAGCTGCGCGCACCTCGTCCGCGTGCCCCCTCGCCTCAACGATCAGATCAATCGGTCCATCCTGCAAATGCAGCCGCCGGCCATCAGACAGCAATGCGATTTGCGGGAGCCGTGTCATGCCCGCGGTCCCGGAATCGGGTTCTGCCAGGGCAACTGGCGGACGTCGTCACCGTTCTGCACCTCGGCGAGCGGCTTGACGTAATCCATGTGCCCGCCGAGCGCGGCATAGTCGGTCAGCTTCATCGTGAACTCGATCGGCGCGACCAGCGCCGGCGTCGGCACATAGCCGAACGCCCCCGCCGGCATCTGCGTGACGTCGACCATGTAGGTGATACCGCCGCCGGGCCAGACATAAACCGGTGCACCGCCGCTGGTGACGCGCGTGAGTGCATCCTTCACCGAGCGCGTCAGCCGCACCGGATTGTCGGTGACACCGGCGCGCAACGAGCCGCCGGCCCCCGCCATGAACAGCACCGTGCACAGCGCCGGCTCGCAATTCTCCTGGATCCGCTCGACCGAGAATTTCAGGTCGGCCGGCATCTCGGTCTCGACCGGGTTCAAGGTCTCGTCGAGCACGTAATAGGACGAATGCTCGCCGGTCGTGGAGACCATCAGCATGGTCAACCCGGCCTTCGCCTCCTTCTTGTCGAAGGGCCCGAGAATCGCCAGGGGATCGGAGATGTTGGTACCGCCCCAGCCCGTGCCGGGATCGGCGACCTGGAAATAGCGGCCGGGTGTCGAGCGCCGGCCCTTCATCTTGATGCCGGTGTCGGCGATGTCGAGCAGCTTGCCGGCCTGGTGCTCCGAGAGCACGCCGGTGATGTGGTCATCGACCACGACGACCTCGTCAACTTTGCCATGCCACTGCTTGGCGAACATGCCGATCGTCGCCGAACCGCAGCCGACGCGCATGCGCTCTTCCCTGACGCCATTGACGATCGGCGGCTGGCCGGCCTGCACCACGACCGTGGCGCCGCCGTCGATGGTGAGCTCGACCGCCTTGCAATTGGCGAGGTCCATCAACGTGTCGCAGGTGACGCGGCCCTCCTTCTTGGAGCCGCCGGTGAGATGATGCACGCCGCCGAGCGACAGCATCTGCGAGCCGTATTCACTGGTGGTGACATGGCCGACCGCCTCGCCCTGTGCGCGCACGGTCGCGGTTTCAGGGCCGAGATAGCGGTCGGTGTCGATCTTCACCTTGATGCCGCAATAGGAGAAGATGCCCTCGGTGACCACGGTCACCATGTCGACGCCATCGACCTCCGCGGAAACGATGAACGGCGCCGGCTTGTAATCGGGATAGGTCGTGCCCGCGCCGATCGCGGTGACGAAAGTGGAGGGCTCGTGGACGATCTTGCCGTCCCAGTCTTCGGTGCGGCTAAACGGCACCAGCTTCCCGCCGTGCTCGACGGTGCGCTCCAGGATCACGTGCGGATCGACGCGGACGAGCTTGCCGTCATGGTTGGCATAGCGGTCGCAAGCGCCCGCCGCGCCCGGCTTGATATAGCACATCACCGGACAGGCATCGCAGCGGATCTTGTCGGTGGCAGCGCTCGTTGTTTCCATCACCATATGGGGCCAGGAGACGTTATCATTCGTATACGAACGATGTTGCGCGCGGTCCCCCGGCGCTGTCAAGCACCGGTGCAGCGCAAAAGATGCCGCTGCCGCATAAAACCTCATTTGCCTAGCCGCGCTGTCCATAAACAAGGCAACCGCGCTGCAGTGCGGCATGCACGGCTTGCACGTTTGTGTACAAACGGTATCGTCGCGACATAGATTTGGCAGCACTTCGCCGAGCGCTTGGAAACGAGGATGACGCAGACACCGATCCGCCTCACCGTGAACGGAGGGATCCACGAGGTCACTGCGGCGCGGGACACGCCGTTGCTCTACGTGCTGCGCAACGATCTCGCGCTCAACGGTCCGAAGTACGGTTGCGGTCTCGGTGAATGCGGCACCTGTACTGTCCTGATCGACGGCGCCGCCGCGCGCTCGTGCGTGATTCCGGTCGGCGGCTGCACCGGGCGCGACATCGTGACGCTCGAAGGGCTCGGCACCCGCGACAAGCCTGACGTGGTGCAGCAGGCCTTCATCGACGAGCAGGCCGCGCAATGCGGTTACTGCCTCAACGGCATGATCATGACCACCAAGGCGCTGCTTGCGATCAATCCGCGGCCGACCGAGCAGGAGGCGCTGGCGGCGCTGCGCTACAATCTCTGCCGTTGCGGCACCCATGTCGAAATTCTGCACGCCGTGATGCGCGCCTCCGGCCAGCTCACCGAGGCCGAAGATTGATGGCCTTCCCTGCCTCGAACGGAGCTGAGCGGCCATCGGGTTCGCTCGTCGTCGTCCGCACCGTGGACGAGATCACATCCGAGACGTTCGTCCGCATCACCGCGGACGGCTCGGTCAGCGCCTATAACGGTCATGTCGATCTCGGCACCGGCATCCGCACCGCGCTCGGCCAGATCGTCGCCGAAGAGCTAGATGTGTCCTTTGCGCGCGTCGTCGTCGTGCTCGGCGACACCGCCGTGGTGCCGAACCAGGGCGCGACGATTGCCAGCGAAACCATCCAGATCACCGCCGTGCCCCTGCGCAAGGCCGCAGCCCAGGCGCGGCACTTCCTGATCGCGCGCGCGGCCGAGCGGCTGGAGCTGCCGGCGGCTGAGCTGAAGATCGAGGACGGTCTCGTCCGCGGGCATAATCGCAGCGTCAGCTACGGGGAGTTGATCGGCGGCGAAGAGATCCGGCTCGAGCTTGCCGACGACGTTGAGGTCAAGCCTGTCGGCGATTACGCCATCGTCGGCCAATCCGTCCCGCGCGTCGACCTGCCCGCCAAGGCCACGTGCGAATTGACTTTCGTGCACGATATCCGCCTGCCCGGCATGCTGCACGGCCGCGTGGTGCGCCCGCCCTATGCCGGCGTCGATGCCGGCCCGTTCGTCGGCACCAGCCTGATCGCCGTCGATGAATCGTCCGTCCGAGATATTCCCGGCATCGTGGCCGTGGTGCACATCGGTGATTTCGTCGGCGTCGTTGCCGAGCGCGAGGAAAATGCGATCCGCGCAGCCGAGCAGCTCAAGGTGAGCTGGAGGCCGACGCCTGCCCTCACCGACCTTGCCGACGTCGAGACCGCGCTGCGGGCCAATCCGTCGACGCCCCGGACGCTGATCGACAAGGGCGACGTCGACAAGGCGCTATCAGGCGCGGCGAAGCCGATGCAGCGCACCTACGTCTGGCCGTATCAGATGCACGCCTCGATCGGCCCGTCCTGCGCCGTCGCCGATGTCCAGGACGGCAATATCCGGGTCTGGTCGGGCACGCAGAACCCGCACCTCCTCCGCGCCGATCTCGCGCTGCTGATCGAGCGTCCCGAGAGCGAGATCGAGGTCATCCGCCTCGAGGCCGCCGGCTGCTACGGCCGCAACTGCGCCGACGATGTCACCGCCGACGCGCTGCTGCTCTCGCGCGCGGTCGGCCGTCCCGTCCGTGTCCAGCTGACACGCGAGCAGGAGCACACCTGGGAGCCCAAGGGCACCGCGCAACTCATCGACGTCAATGGCGGCCTCGATGCCGACGGCGGCATTGCCGGTTACGATCTCGCCACGCGCTATCCCTCGAATGCCGCACCGACGCTCGCACTGCTGCTGACTGGGCGCATTCCATCCGAGCCCGCCGTGCTCCAGATGGGCGACCGCACCGCGATCCCGCCTTACGATTACGACAATATGCGCGTGGTCGCCCACGACATGCCGCCGATCGTGCGCGCCTCCTGGTTTCGTGGAGTCTCGGCGCTGCCGAACACCTTTGCGCATGAATCCTATATCGACGAGGCCGCGACCGAGGCCGGCGTCGATCCCATCGAATACCGCCTGCGCTATCTGAAGGACCCGCGCGCGGTCGATCTCGTCAATGCGGTCGCCGAACGCGCGGGCTGGACGCCGCGCCCAATGCGCGAGGAGAAGGACGGCGAGATCGTGCACGGGCGCGGTTTTGCTTACGCGCTCTACGTCCACAGCAAGTTTCCCGGCTATGGCGCGGCGTGGTCGGCCTGGATCGCCGACGTCGCGGTGAACAAGACCACCGGCGATGTCAGCGTGACGCGCGTCGTCGCGGGACAGGACTCCGGACTGATGATCAATCCGGACGGCGTGCGCCACCAGATCCACGGCAACGTCATCCAGTCCACCAGCCGCGCGCTGATGGAGGAGGTCTCGTTCGAGCGCGGCGCGGTGGCGGCGCGCGAATGGGGCGCCTATCCGATCATCCCCTTCCCCGATGTTCCCAAGATCGACGTGTTGATGCTGCCGCGGCCGGACCAGCCGCCGCTCGGCGTCGGCGAGTCCGCATCGGTGCCCAGCGCAGCCGCGATTGCGAACGCCATCTTCGATGCCACCGGCGTTCGCTTTCGCGAGCCGCCATTCACGCCGGAGCGCATCCTGAAGGGCTTGCACGGCGAGACATCGCCCGTGCCGCAGGCCCTGCCCCCGCCCGCTGCGCCAAAGCCGTCGCGCATCTGGGAAATTCCCTTCGCCAAAAGCGTTGGCATTGTCGCAACGATCGCGGCGGTCTGCACCGCCGCCATCGGCATCGGCGCGGCGCTGCTACCCGGCCGCGCCATCGCGCCGATCGCGCGGCCCGATGCATCGGTCTACTCCGCCGCGACCATCGCGCGCGGCCAGCAGCTTGCGGCGCTGGGCAATTGCGCGGAGTGCCACACCAGCTTCAATGGCGTGCTCAACGCCGGCGGCCGTGCGCTGGAGACGCCGTTCGGCACAATCTATTCAACCAACATCACACCCGACGTCGAGACTGGCATCGGCGCCTGGTCCTATCCCGCCTTCGAGCGCGCGATGCGCGACGGACTGCATCGAGACGGACGGCAGCTCTACCCCGCCTTCCCGTACACGCATTTTGCCAGGACCAACGATGCCGACATGCAGGCGCTCTACGCCTATCTGATGGCGCAACCAGCGGTGCGCGCGACGCGGCCTGCGAACACGCTCGCCTTCCCATTCAATCTCCGCCCGCTGCTGGCCGGATGGAACGCGCTGTTCCATCAAGCAAAAGAGTTCAAGCCTGATCCCGCCAAATCGGAGGCATGGAATCGCGGCGCCTATCTCGTCGAGAGTCTCGGCCATTGCAGCGGCTGCCATTCGCCGCGCAATGCGCTCGGCGCCGAGCAGCGCAATGCTTATCTCGCCGGCGGCTTCGCCGAGGGCTGGGAGGCCCCGCCGCTGACCTCGCTCTCGCACGCGCCGATCCCCTGGAGCGAGGACGAGCTGTTCGCTTATTTGCGCACCGGCCATTCGCGTTATCACGGCGTCGCGGCCGGCCCGATGGCGCCGATCGTGAAGGACCTCAAGGCCCTGCCCGACCAGGATATCCGCGCGATGGCGGTCTATCTCAACTCGTTCAACGACACCGCGGACGAAGTGCCCGCACTGGCGGCGAAGCTCGAGAGCGCGACACAAGTCAGCGTCACCTCGTCCCCCGGCGCACGGCTTTACCAGGGCGCCTGCGCCGTCTGCCACGAGGTCGGCGGCCTGCCGCTGTTCGGCAGCCGGCCCTCGCTCGCGCTCAACAGCAACCTTCACAGTGCGAAGCCGGACAATCTCGTGCAGGTGATCCTGCACGGCATCATTGATCCCGTGTCGAGCGATCTCGGCTACATGCCCGCGTTCAGAAACAGCATGAGCGACACGCAGGTCGAGGAGCTCGTCAGCTTCCTGCGCGGGCAGTTTGCACCGGACAAGCCGGCCTGGACCGGCGTGCGGGAGACGATCGCGCGGGTGCGGGCGTCGGTGCACTAGCGCCTGACTGGGATCAGCCCCGATGCCGCCTCAGCGGAGGTGTGTTCCCTCCCCCCTTGTGGGGGAGGGCTAGGGAGAGGGGTGGCCCAGGAAAAGGCGCCAGTTGTTGACGATGCACCAAGTGCGGGTGCGCGACGGATAGAGTCCCCGTATGGTACCCCCCTCCCTGCCCCTCCCCCACAAGGGGGGAGGGAACGGATAGAGCGCCGCTGTCGGTCCGACTGAATTCGACATCAATCCGGTACGCTCAAATGCTCACCTGTGCTTCTTCATCTCCACCGGCGGGGTGCCGTGGGTGTGGAAGGACTCGATCGTCTTCAAGCCCCAGGCCTGGCCCTTCTTGCGCTCCTCTTCCGTCCACACGATCGGCTTCCAGTCGGGCGCAAGGATGAGGCGGGCGCCGGCGTTGGCGACCTCGACGCGGTTGCCGCCGGGCTCGTAGACATAGAGGAAGAAGGTCTGCTGGATCGCGTGCTTGTGCGGTCCGGTCTCGATATGCACGCCATTCTCCAGGAAGATGTCGGCGGCGCGAAGAATCTCCTCGCGGCTGTCGAGCGCGTAGGTGACGTGGTGAAAGCGGCCGGGCGTGCCGGAATGGTCGAGCGAATAGGCGAAGTCGTAGCTTTTGTTCGACATCGTCAGCCACATCGCGGCCTCGCGGCCATCATTGAGCACGATCTGCTCGGTCAGGCGGCAGCCGAGATAATTCTCGAAGAACTCGCGGTTGGCCTTGATGTCGACGGCGAGGCAGTTGAGATGATCGAGCCGGCGGACATTGACGCCGCGCGCGGGAAAACGTTGCGCCTGGTTCTTCAGCGCAGGCTTCAGCTCGGGCGGCGCCTGATACCACTCGGTCTCGTAATAGAGCTCGACGATGTGGCCGTCGGGGTCGCGGCAGCGGAAGGTCGGCCCCTGCCCCATGTCGCCGTCGATCCAGCCGATGTCGAAGCCAGAGCCCTTCAGCGCGGCGACGCGGCGCTCCAGCGCCTGCTGGCTGCGCGCGCGCAGCGCCATATGCTCCATGCCTGAGGTCTTCGATGCCGTGAGCTTGAGCGAATAGCGCTCGTAATCGTCCCAGCCCCGCAAGTACACCGACTCGCCCTTTTGCCCGCTCACCGTCATGCCCATGACGTCGACGAAGAATTTCAGGCTCTCGTCGGGCTTCGGCGTCAGCAGTTCCATGTGGCCGAGATGGGCGAGATCGAGGATCGGTTCGGGCTGCATCTTGTCCTCCAGGTCAGCTGCGATCAGGTCAGCTGCGATCCGCTGCACCGGGTCGCGCCATCGGGCGCGGCGCTGCAAGCGGCTCGCGCCGGGGCGGCACCGAGGCCGCGGGCTCATTTGTACTAATGTACAAATGATTAGGTCCCGTCAACAAATCAAACCGCGGAGCTTTTGATCGAGGGCCGCCCGTCCCCGATGACAACAATCCGTCAAACGACGGACCGACTGGCCGAATGGTAAAATCTTCCTTAAGCGTTTTCGGCCGCGCCGGCCCAGAAAAGCAGCATTTTCCAGCCGATTCCGCCGGCAAGTATGCATTGGGAACAAAGCGACGGGCCGAATTGTCGCGGATTTAACGAAGCGGGCGCGCCTGCCGTTTAACCGTTTGTCCAGCGACGGCCACGCATAGTTCGGACCAAACCCCTTGCTCTTGCCAGGTTCATTCATCGTGACATCCTTTGGACGCGTGATTTCGGTTCGCGGATCGCTCGCCCGGGTCGGGCTTCTGGCGGAAAGCCGGATGCCCATCTCGGAAGTTCGGGCGACAGTCGGCCGCTTCGTCAGCATTCGTTGCGCCAGCTCGGTCATCGTCGCCATGATCACCGAGGTCTCCTGCGAGAATTTGTCGAGCGCCGACAATTACATCGCCATCGCCTCGGTCGACCTGCTCGGCGAGATCCTCAACGCCGCCGACAAGGCCAAATTCCAGCGCGGCGTCACCAATTATCCGACCATCGGCGATGCCGTCGACCTGATCACCAGCCAGGAGCTGCGCACGATCTACGCGCCGACCGGCTCGGACCAGATCAATGTCGGTTTCCTCCAGCAGGACCGCTCCGTCGTCGCCTATGTCGACGTCGAGGAAATGCTGTCCAAGCATTTTGCCGTGCTGGGATCGACCGGCGTCGGTAAGTCCACCGGCGTGTCGCTGCTGCTCAACGAGATCCTCAAGGCGCGCCCGAACCTGCGCATCTTCCTGCTCGACGTCCACAACGAATATGGCCGCTGCTTCGGCGACCGCGCGCTGGTGCTGAACCCGCGGAACCTGAAGCTGCCGTTCTGGCTGTTCAATTTCGAGGAGATCGTCGACGTGCTGTTCGGCGGCCGCGCCGGCGTGCCCGACGAGCTCGACATCCTCGCCGAGGTGATCCCGCTCGCCAAAGGCGTCTACACCCAGTACCAGAACGCCGATCGCATCGGCCTCAAGCGCATCGATCCCAAGCAGATCGGCTACACCGTCGACACGCCGGTGCCGTACCGTCTCGTCGACCTGCTGTCGCTGATCGACGAGCGCATGGGCAAGCTGGAGAACCGCTCCTCGCGCATCATCTATCACAAGCTGATCTCGCGCATCGAAGCCGTACGCAATGATCCGCGCTACGCCTTCATGTTCGACAACGCCAATGTCGGCGGCGACACCATGGCCGAAGTGATCAGCCATCTGTTCCGCCTGCCGGCCAACGGCAAGCCGATGACGGTGATGCAGCTCGCCGGCTTCCCGGCCGAGGTCATCGATTCCGTCGTGTCCGTGCTCTGCCGCATGGCCTTCGACTTCGGCCTGTGGAGCGACGGCGTCTCGCCGCTGCTGTTCGTCTGCGAGGAGGCGCACCGCTACGCCTCCGCCGACCGCAACGTCGGCTTCGGCCCGACCCGCAAGGCGGTGTCGCGCATCGCCAAGGAAGGCCGCAAATACGGCGTCTATCTCGGCCTCATCACCCAGCGTCCGGCCGAGCTCGACGCCACCATCATCTCCCAGTGCAACACGCTGTTCACGATGCGTCTTGCCAACGACCGCGACCAGGCGCTGCTGCGCGCCGCGGTTTCGGATGCGGCCGCGAACCTGCTGTCCTTCGTGCCCTCGCTCGGCACCCGTGAGGTGCTGGCGTTCGGTGAAGGTGTCGCGCTGCCGACCCGCCTGCGTTTCAAGGAGGTGCCGCCGCACCAGCTGCCGCGCGGCGAAGCCACCATCTCGAGCGTGCCGTCGATGACCTCCGGTCACGATATGCATTTCGTCAGCGCCGTGCTCGAGCGCTGGCGCGGCGCCACCTCGCAGCGCGACGTGCCGAACGACCCGGTGTTCTCGGCCCCGCCGGCCAAGACGATGTCGAGCCTCGAAGCCCCGATGCTGCAACCGTCGATGGGCCTCGACCCCGATCGCTTCTCGCTGCTGAAGAAGCCGCTGCGGTAAGGACGCGCTTTTCCCACACCGTCATTGCGAGCGTAGCGAAGCAATCCAGAGTCTTTCCGCGGAGGGATTCTGGATTGCTTCGCTGCGCTCGCAATGACGGCGGACGGAGCGTCGCTCATAACTCGCACGTTCGTCGCGGCCAGTTCGGAAGGCCAGATTGAGCCCGCCGCCCGCATCGACTATGGTTGCCGGCCCCAAGCCGGAACCATGCCAATGACAAAGCCCGCCGCGCAACGCTTCCCCGCACCCGCCCTCGACACGCTGCCCGAGGACATCCGCACGCGCCTCCTCGCCGTGCAGGAGAAGAGCGGCTTCGTGCCGAACGTGTTCCTGACGCTGGCCTACCGTCCGGACGAGTTCCGCGCCTTCTTCGCCTATCACGACGCGCTGATGGAGAAGGACAGCGGGCTGTCCAAGGCCGAGCGCGAGATGATCGTGGTCGCGACCTCCGCGGCCAACCAGTGCCAGTATTGCGTGATCGCGCATGGCGCGATCCTGCGCATCCGCGCCAAGAACCCGCTGATTGCCGACCAGGTCGCGGTGAACTACCGCAAGGCCGACATCACGCCCCGCCAGAAGGCGATGCTCGATTTTGCGATGAAGGTGTCTGCCGACGCACAGCGCGTCTCCGAGGATGATTTTGCCGCGCTTCAACCCCACGGCTTCAGCGACGACGACATCTGGGACATCGCCGCGATCTCCGCCTTCTTCGCGCTCTCGAACCGCCTCGCGAACTTCACCGGCATGCGTCCGAACGAGGAGTTCTACCTGATGGGACGGCTGCCGAAGACGTGACCGACAAGACATGACCGAGCTGGACTGGCCCGAAATCCTGCTGCGCCTCGGCACGGCGACGCTCGCCGCCGGCGCGATCGGCCTCGACCGCGACCTGCACGACAAGCCGATCGGGCTGAAGACGCTCGGCATCGTCGGGCTCTCCACCGCCACTGTCGTGCTGCTCGCCGTGCAGTTCGCCGAGCCCGGCAAGATCACCGATGCGGCCAGCCGCGTGATCCAGGGCATCCTCACCGGAATCGGCTTTCTCGGCGCCGGCGTCATCGTGCGCGAGGGCCATCGCTTCCGCGTCCATGGCTTGACCAGCGCAGCCTGCGCCTTCCTCGCCGCCTGCCTCGGCATCGCCTGCGGCGCCGGCGAATGGAAGATCGTCCTGGTCGCGGTGGTGATCGCAATTGTACTGCTCACGGTCGGCCGGCCCGTCGAACGCTGGCTGCACCGCCTGCTTGGCGGCAATGACAGTCACACCTAGGCCGGAAGCGACGCCATAAGTCTGATGCGTGCGCGCAGATGCAGATCGAGATTGCAGGGTTCCATTCGTCGTTCACGTCCAGGCACGATTATGTTCGAAATCGCCATCATCGCGCTTTAGACCGTTGTTCGCGCGTGGTCTTTTCGACAAGCGATTGCGTCATCGTCCGCGTCATGCGCGGACGCTCGCGCGCCGACATCCTGTTGGCGTAATCGCTTCGACGTGCACGTGTCACATGCGCGTCGTCGGCCGCACTCGATAATCGCTCCCCGTTGCAGACAACATCCGCGCAGATTGCGCAGTCAGCCTGGGGGCGATCACATGAACAAGAAGATTCTTCTTTCCCTGATTGCGGCGATGTCGCTCGCCACATCGCTGGCCGGTGTTGCGACGCCTGTGCGTGCGGGCGATGACGACCAGGACCGCGACTTCGGCAATTTCCGCAATCGCGATCACGGTGGCGGCCATCATGGCCACAAGTCGAAGCAGGTCGTGCTGATCTCGCTCGACGGCGCCAAGCCCAATTTCATCCAGCAATTCATCGAGGAAGGCGTGTTGCCGCGTGACGGCGGCCTGGCGCGGCTGAGCCGCCACGGCGCAGTGGCGCTGCAGAACGTGACGGCCTCGCCATCGCTCACGGCAGTGTCGCATATCGAGATCGCCACCGGCTCGAACGCGGTTCACAACGACATCCCCTCGAACACGTTCCAGGCCGCCGTCGCGCCGATCTCCTCGAGCATCAGCGGCTTCGCGGCCCCGATTGGCGGTTATCAGGAGAGCCCGCTCGGGCCTTCGCCGCACCCGACGGCCGAACCGCTGTGGGTGCAGCTCCGCCAGCAGGGCAAGAAAGTCGCCACCGCGACCTGGCCCGGCGGCGACGGCGCCGACATCTCCATCAACGGCACCGTGGTGCAACCGGCGCAGCCGACCCGTGTGACCAACTACACCGTGCCGTTCGGTGCGTTCGGCGGCCTCTCCGCCCAGGGCTTCTCGCTGACCCAATCCGACTTCGCGCCCGATGCCGGCGTCGTCGCAGGACTCCAGGCAGCCGGCCATTTCTCCTTCAGCCCGGTGCTGGTGACGACCAACCCGATCGAGTCGTTCTCGTGCTCCTCGGCGCAGACCTCGACCTGCTCCAGCAACGCGGCGACGTTCGACGTCAAATATTCGATCCGCGTCGCGGCGATCGACACCACCAACGACAACAAGGTGAACTACGACACGCTGGTGTTCTTCGATACCACGCAGGGCATCAAGCGAGGACCGTTCCACGCTCCCTCGACCGGACCTGCCTATGCCAAGTTCGGCGACGAGAACGCGCCGTTCTTCTTCGAGGGCAGCGGCGCCAAGGTCGGTGCCGCCTATTACGTCTCGCAGCTGTCGCCCGATCTCTCCGTGGTGCGCTTCGCCCGCTACGGTGCCAACTACATCCCGCGCAACACGCCGGTGCTGGCCGATGTCGACGACATCAACAACAACATCGGCTTCTGGCGTCCGCAGGCCGATTTCCGCATTCCGGAGCGGCTGAGCCCCGGCTTCACCAATTTCCCCGACATCGAGATCGAGGCGATGTTCGAGGACATGGTCAAGACCTTCGTGCGCTACCAGGCCGAGATCGGTGAGCGCGCGATCCAGAATCATCCCGACGCCGACCTCGTCATGGTCTATATCGAGCAGCCGGACGGCTCCGAGCATCAGTTCCTGCTCACCGATCCGCGCCAGGGCACCAACCCGAAGGATCCGAACTCGATCGGCGCCGGCCAGGATCCTGCCAAGGTCAAGCGCTACGCCTCCTACATCCGCTTCGCCTATCAGGTCGCCGACAAGGCGGTGAAGAAGATCGCCGATGCGGCGGGCTCCGACAGCAACGTCATCGTGGTCTCCGACCACGGCTTCGCCCCGTTCCACACCTCGGTCAGCATGACCAACATCCTGAAGAACGCCGGCATCGACACCACGAAGCTCGCGATCCGCACCTCGGGTCCGGCGGTCAACATCTACGTCAACCTCCAGAACCGCGAACAGGGCGGCACCGTCGATCTTTCGACCTATAAGGCGCTGGTCGCGCAGATCGCTGACGCAGTGAAGAACGCGGTCGATCCCAATCCGAAGTTCAACTACTCGCTCGACAGTGGACGCATCTTCAACGTAGTGGAGACCCGGCCGCTGCAATGCAACGCCGGAACCGGGCTGTGCACCAGCAAGACCATCGGCCAGGATTTCGGCGATGTGTTCGCGCTGATGGCGCCGGGTTACAATTTCGACGGCATCCAGAACCCCGGCGTCGCGCGCCTCGGCGACCCCGCGTTCAACGCGGCAACGACCATGCTGTCGATGCCGAACTTCTACGGCGCGCACGGCCATGATCCCGAGCTGCCGGTGATGAGCGCGACCTTCATCGCCGCAGGTCCCGATATCCGCAAGACCACGATCCGGCGCATGCGCAACCTCGACGTCGCGCCGACGATCATGCAGATCCTCGGCGTCAGGCCGCACCAGGTCGACGGCGAGGTGCTGCGCGAGATCCTGCGCTGAAGCAGGCCGCAGTGAAGACTCAGCCGATGGACGCCCAGCAGCGCCCATCGGCTTCTTGCGGCCGCGGGTTCCACTCCTGGATGCCGTCCTGTCTCGAATGGTCTTATCCGATCAACTAGAACCGAAGCCGGCGCGCCCAGAGCGGCTTCAGAAATTCCAGCGCTGTCAGCACCAGCAGTCCCGCACCAAGCGGGACCATCAGATCGTTCAGATGCAACGGTCCGAATCGAAACAGCGCGGTGACCGGAGGCCAGAACAGCGTGGTGGCGAGGATGAGGGCGATCGACAGGAATATCCAGAGCAGTGCGCGATTGGGACGGAAGAATGCCGACAGGAATGATGCGCTGAAAGACCGGTTGACCAGAACCAGTGCGACGACACAGACGACCAGCGCAACGAAGGCGAGCGCCCGCGCCTCGTCCGGGGGCACCCCGGAGCGAAGCGCGACGACGAAGATGACGGCAATCAGCGCAAGGGACGGCGCACCCTGCAGAACGCTCCAGCCGACCAATGGCCACGAGAACAGCTCGGAATCGGCCCGCCGCGGCGGACGCGACATCACATCGCGCTCTTCGCGCTCGGCCTCGAACACGAGTGAGCAGACCGGATCGATGATCAATTCCAGAAACGCGATGTGAACGGGCCCAAGAATCAGGGGAAGCCCTAGCACCAGTGGGAGCAGCGCAAGCCCCGCTATCGGGACGTGAACGGCGAAGATGAAGGCCATCGCCTTGCGCAGATTGTCGTAGATTCTGCGGCCCAGGCGAATGGCCGACACGATCGAGTCGAAATCGTCGTCGAGCAGGACGATCGAAGACGCCTCCCGCGCAACGTCAGTCCCGCGCCCTCCCATCGCGATGCCGATGTGGGCCGCTTTCAGCGAGGGAGCGTCGTTGACGCCGTCACCGGTCATCGCCACGATCTCGCCGTTGCGTTTCATGGCTTCGACGATGCGCAACTTCTGTTCCGGCAGCACCCGTGCGAACACGTTCACATGCCGGACGCGCTCCGCAAGCTCCAGATCGTCCGCCAGCTTGATCTGATCGCCAGTCATGACGTCCCGGACGTCGATCCCTGCCTGGCTCGCGATGGCAACAGCCGTCGCCGGATAGTCGCCCGTGATCATGACGACGCGAATCCCCGCCGCACGGCATTCACGAACCGCCTCGGGCACATGGGGGCGCAGCGGATCGGCAAGCCCGACCAGGCCGACAAAGCGAAACGCGAAAGCCTCCTGGGACGGCGGGAGTGCCGCGTCCTCGCAGATGGCAACCGCCATTCCGAGCACGCGAAGCCCGTCCTTTGCCATTGCGCCGACGGCATCTCTCACCGTCTCTTGACCCGCGTCGCTGAGCCTGCACAGGCGCGCAATCGCCTCAGGCGCGCCTTTGGCGCAGACGAGGAGGTCCGCCCGGACGGACGTCCGCCAGACCTGCGTCATGGCGAGCAGTTCAGGGCGCAGACCATAGGTGCGCACGAGCGCCCTCTCGCGATCCGGCGCCTCGTCGTGCCGCAACGCATCGCGCGCAAACAGGTGCAGCGCCTTCTCCATCGGATCGAACGGGTCCAGCGAACTCGCCAGGGCGCCGCAGCGCGCCAACTCGACAAATTCGGGCCTGACGCGATCTGATCGGGCTGCCGCCGGGCGCATGCGTGCTCCATCGAGCAGTCGTAGTTCTGCGACAGACATCCGATTTTGCGTCAGTGTTCCGGTCTTGTCGGTGCAGAGGACGCTCGCAGAACCGAGGACCTCGATGGCTGCGCCTCGCCGCGTCAGAACGCGGGCTTGCGAAATCCGCCATGCTCCCATCGCCATGAAGACCGTGAGCACGACGCCAAACTCTTCCGGAAGCATCGACATGCCGATGGCGACGCCCGCAAGCAATGCTTGCAGCCAATCCCCCCGCAAGACGCCGTAGAGCGCAATGGCGGCCAGACTGACCGCAAGCCCGCCGAGGAAGCAAAGCCGCACCAGTCTTGCGGTCTGCTGCTGAAGCCGGGGCGGCTCGGCCTGTAAGCCACGCAGCGACAGACCGATCTTCCCGATCTCGCTGCGCGGTCCGGTGGCCTCGACCAACGCCCGTCCCTCGCCGCGCACGACAAGCGAGCCGGAATACGCGAAGGGCTGATCCTCCCCGCCTGGCCGGTGATCGACCACAGCGCCCTTGTCGAAGACCAGCTTGCTGACCGGCACCGACTCGCCCGTCAGCAGGGACTCGTCGATTTGCAAATCGCGCGCGTCGACAAGGACAGCGTCGGCTGGAATCCGGTCGCCTTCACCAAGGACGAGGAGGTCGCCGCGTACGACCTCACGGCCCGGGATTCGCTGAGCCGTGCCGTCCCGCACCACGAGCGCGCGCGGGCTGGTCAGGTCACGCAAGGCGTCGAGCACGCGCTCGGTCCGGGTCTCCTGCACCACCGTGATCACGATGGACATCGCACCGAATGCGAGGAGGATCAGCGCCTCCTTGAGGTCGCCGAGCACGAGGTAGATCAGCCCGCCGCAAAGGAGCAGCAAGAGCATCGGCTCGCGGAGCACTTCCACGACGATGCGCAAGGGGTTGCGTCGTTCGGGCCGAGGCAGCTCGTTGTAGCCGTCCTTTTCCAGCCGCGCCCGGGCCTCGGCCTGGCTCAGCCCGGATGGTCGCGTGCTCGCCGTGCCGCTCACGTCTTCCGCCGCAGGCTCCAAAGCGTTCCGGCGCCCAGAGCGGCGGTCACGAGCAGGATGGCGACGAAGGTCTGGATGATGGTGAAGTTGAGCGCGTCGCGCGCGACGAACAGCGCGGTAATGGCGCCGGCCGCGACAAAGAGAATGCGAAAGATCAGACTCATGGCCACGCCTCCAGGTTGGCATGACCTGGAGCCCGCGCCCTCGATATCGGGGCGCAGCGCGCCGTAGCCGATCATGCGGGGCGTACCTTAACTGGACGCCACGGCCCGGATTTTGCGGCAGATCAAGCCTGCCCTGAAGCGGATACCGCTACTGCTTCGCCATCAGATCGAGCGCCGGAGCAAAGCGCTCGGCAAACGTCAAGGTCTTGGCGTGGTGTACCGCGGCGAACGACGCCGATATTCCTGCCGAGGCAACTGCGAGCAAGGCAACGGCGAAAACCAGACGGCGCATTACGGCCTCCTGTGTGAGCTCGACTACCCCCAACACATGGGGCGGCTCTGTTTCAGGACGGTTTCGTCGCTGCGGAAAATGATGTCGCTCAAGCGGCTGTGATGAGAGCCACCTTATCGGGCCGCGCGCCGTGACCAACTAACGAAGTATCGCGATTGTCTTGCAGCGGACGCGGGCCGCATCGGGAATTTCGCACGCGCGATGACGATCGCGATTAGCAGGACCGCCGCGACAGGCGGCGTTTGCTGGAGTGCGGAGGTATCGAGGAATTACGCAGATGAAAATCGTCATCCGGAAGCTCAATGGCCTGTGGCACCTCTTCGTCGGATCGAGCCAGATCCGAACGCCCTTCCTGGACACCCAGGACCGCGCGCTGGTCGTCACTTACGCCCGTCGCGCCTATCCCGGCGCCAAGATCTTCCAACGCGATTGATATGGGCGCTGACGCCTAATCATCGTCCGCCGGACCGCACCAGCCGGGCAGATAGATTGCATCCTTGCTCTTGGCCGATGACAATGCCTTTTCCAGCGCCTTGTCGAAATTGGCGTCCACCGCCTTGCGCGTCAGCTTCCGGCGCAGAAAGTCGGCCCACAGGAATTCCGAGAACGGCGTGGTGTCCTTGGCAAAGCCGCCCATGCGGCGGAGCTCGCCGGCAAGGCTGCGGAACGGGTCGTCCTTGAGATCGGCGACCGATTTCGGCAGATCGCGGAACGGACGGCGCTCGCCCTTGGCGTCGTAGGGATAGACCCAGCGCTTGTTGTCCATCACGCCCCAGAACGCCTCGCGCTCGACCATCCGGAGGTCGCCGACGACGGTCACCAGCACCTCCTTGATGCCCTCGTCATGCAGCGCGCGGCCGAGATGATGATGGTCGATCACGTAGTAGCGCAGGTCCGGCCCGTAGACGACGGGGATCATGTGCGTGCCGAGCAGATCGGACTGCTTCTTCTTGCCATGCTCGCGCCAGCGCTTGCGCTTCTCCTTGACCTCCCGCATGCCGACCGTCATCTGCGTCGGCCGCAACGACAGGATCGGCACCGGATGCACTCTCGGCTCGCGCGCGTTGGTGGTGGTCATGGTCGAAGATCCCTCGCATCGTTTCGCAACCGGTGGTCCCGGTTCCCGGATTATGACACGGGCCCGTTAGCGGGAAAATGCATTCGGTTCCGGCAGCGGGGTCACAAGCCGATGTATACGCGATAACGCCGTGGCCGTTGCTGCAGCGCAAACCGCACCTTCCTGACTCAGAGATGACAACCGGCTCCGCGCTCGTCCACAGGGTCCCGCCGAAATAGTGCGAACGCATAATGCACGCGTGCATTGAGAAGATTTTCTGCAACGCCTTCACCACGTGTGCTATCTAAAAATCGCTGCTTCGGAGTTGATCCTCACACATGAAGACCCAGCGGCCCATAAGCTCTGATGACGAGCACCGGGTGCTCCAGTTCAGGCCGCGCAATTCGCCCTCCCCGACGGTCCACCGGGGCAGCGGTACCGTGCAGCCGCTGCGCGTTACGCCCGAGCAGCTCGACCTGTCGCGCTACGAGCAGCCCCGCACCGAGCCGGACGATTTCCGCCACCGTATGCTCGCCAACATCGCCGCCCTCGCCTTCACCGTCGCGCTGACCGCGATCGGGATCTGGCTCGCGGTGAGCATCGCCGATCTCAGGCGGACCCAGGATTGCGTGCTGATGGGCCGCCGCGACTGCGTCAAGATCACGACGCCGCATATCTAGGCCCATCCCCCCGCCGGTCCCGGCCCGAAACGGCTCCGGCAAGCATCCCCAGCCCTGTCCGAGGGGCCCGTCCGGCTCCATTGAACTCGGGGCGGCGCTCCGATATACGGGCTTTCGACCCGGCCAGAGGGGGGTTTGAGGGCGTCATCTGGGGCGCGATGCCCGCCCACCGTGCCACTCTGGAAATCTGACAAATATCCGCAATATATCAAAGGCTTAGTGATGTCTTCCACATTCGATCAGGTCGCCACGATCATCGCTGAAACCTGCGACATCCCGCGCGACACGATCACGCCGGATAGCCATGCCATCGACGATCTCGGCATCGACAGCCTCGATTTTCTCGACATCGCGTTTGCGATCGACAAGCAGTTCGGCATCAAGCTGCCGCTGGAAAAGTGGACCCAGGAGGTCAACGACGGCAAGGCGACCACCGAGCAGTATTTCGTGCTGAAGAATCTGTGCGCCCGCATCGACGAACTGGTTGCGGCCAAGGGCGCGAGCGCCTAAGGGCGCAGTCATGCAACTCGAATACTTCCACATGATCGATCGCATCGTCGACCTCAAGGTCGACGAGAAGACGATCGTCGTCGAGGCCCAGGTTCCGAAGGAGAGCACCATCTTCGAGGGGCACTTCCCGGGCTATCCCCTGATGCCTGGCGTGCTCCTGATCGAATCGATGGCGCAGGCCTCGGGCTGGCTTCAACTCGGCGTGTTCAAGTTCGAGCGCATGCCGATCCTGGCCGCCGTCAAGGAGGCCAAGGTCCGCGGCTCGGTGTTCCCAGGCGACCTCATGAGCATCGAGGCCACGCTGGCCCATGAGGGTTCCGGCTACGCCATGACCGAGGCCAAGATCAGGGTTGGCGGCAAGCTGCGCGCGAATTCGACGCTCACTTTTACGCTGATCCCCTTCCCCAATGCGGATATGCGCGGATACATGGCGCAGGTCGCCCAGCGCGTCGGATTTCCGCAACAGGCCGTATCGCCATGACTGAGACTGCTTCGAAGCCCGGCCAGACGGAAGTCTGGATCACCGGCATTGGGCTTGCCACCTCGCTCGGCGAGGGCCTGGACGCCAACTGGGCCGCGCTTGAAGACAAGCGCATCAATGTCGACGAGAAGGGCTTTGCGCCCAACGTCGTGCATCCCTTGATGCCCGTCTCCTTCGACAGCCAGATCCCGAAGAAGGGCGACCAGCGCCAGATGGAAGCCTGGCAGCGCATCGGCACCTACGCTGCCGGCCTGGCGCTCGACTCCGCGGGAATCAAGGGCAACAAGGACATCCTGGCGAAGATCGACATGGTGGTCGCCGCCGGCGGCGGCGAGCGCGATCTCAACGTCGACAGCGGCGTGCTCTCGGCCGAGGCCAAGGGGGCGAACGCGCCCGGTTTCCTCAATGAGCGGCTGATGAGCGACCTCAGGCCGACGCTGTTCCTGGCGCAGCTCTCCAATTTGCTCGCCGGCAACATCGCCATCGTGCACGGCTTGGGCGGCACCTCGCGCACCTTCATGGGCGAAGAGGTCGCGGGCGCAGATGCGGCCCGCATTGCGCTTGCGCGCATCGCCTCGGGCGAGAGCGACATTGCGCTGGTCGGCGGCTCGCATAATGGCGAGCGCAAGGACCTGATGGTCCTCTACGAATTCGGCGACTTCAATTTGAAGGACAAGTTCGCGCCCGTCTGGGCGCGCAAGGACCACGCCGGCTTCGCGCTCGGCTCGGCCGGCGCCTTCCTGGTGCTGGAATCGAAGGCGCATGCACAAGCGCGCGGCGCCAAGCCGTTCGCAAAGCTGACGAGCGTCGTTGCCGACCTCGCCCGGCGCAAGCAGCCGGGCGACATGGCCGCGACCTTGGAGAAGCTTTGGGAAAAGCTGCCGAAGCGCGAGGGCAAGGGCGCGATCATCTCGGGCGCGACCGGCACCGAGCCCGCGACCAGCGAGGAGCGCAGCTTCCTGAAGAACCATGCCGACTTCCCGGTCCGCGCGACCGGCACGATGTTCGGTCACACCATGGAAACGCAGTTCCCGCTCGGCATCGCGCTCGCCGCGCTGTCGATCTCGCGCGGCGCGCTGTTCCCGCCGAACGATTCGACCGGGACCGAGATTGAAATGCAGGGGGCGCCCACCCAGATTGTTGTCGTGGGAGCCGGACACTGGCGCGGCGAAGGCATGGCGCTGGTCGAGGCGGTGAGCTGAAGCGCGTTCGCGCTTTGGCTGGATGACGCTGTAGCTCTATCGGGGGAACGACATGACTGCACCACGCGACAAACTCGGGCGTCCCGTCGTCGTCGTCACCGGCATGGGCATCATGACCTCGCTCGGCGCCGGCAAGGCCGACAATTGGGCCAAGCTCGTGGCCGGCGAATCCGGCATTCGCACCATCACCCGCTTTCCGATCGAGGGCCTGAAGACCACGATGGCCGGTACCGTCGATTTTGTCAGCGTCGATCCGTTCTCCTCCACCGCCCTGTCCGAACGGATGGCCGAGATCGTGACGGAGGAAGCGCTCGAGCAGGCCGGCATCGGCGCCAAGGCCGATTTCCCGGGCCCCCTCTTCCTGGCGGTTGCGCCTGTCGAGGTCGAATGGCCGCAGCGCCGCGAGCTCGGCCGCGCCGTCGGCGCGCTCGACATCAATTATGACGATTTGCTGCGCATCTCCGGCGGCGGCAAGTACACAGCCTATCACCACCGCTTCATGTTCGGCTCGGTCGCAGCCCACCTCGCCGAGACCTTCGGCACCAAGGGCTCGCCGATCTCGCTGTCGACGGCGTGTGCGTCCGGAGCCACCTCGATCCAGCTCGGCGTCGAGGCGATTCGCCGCGGCGAGACCGATGCTGCACTGTGCGTTGCGACCGACGGCACCGTGAATCCGGAAGCGCTGGTGCGCTTCTCGCTGCTCTCGGCGCTGTCGACCCAGAACGATCCGCCGCAGGCGGCCTCCCGTCCCTTCTCCAAGAACCGCGACGGCTTCGTCATGGCCGAAGGCGCCGGCGCGCTCGTGCTGGAAAGCTATGAGGCGGCAACTGCGCGCGGCGCGAAGATCCTCGGCGTGATCGCCGGCTGCGGCGAGCTCACCGATTCCTTCCATCGCACCCGCTCCTCGCCCGACGGCAAGCCGATCATCGGCTGCATGAACAAGACGCTGGCCGATGCCGGCATGACGCCGGACCAGATCGACCACATCAACGCGCACGGCACCGCGACGCCCGAGAACGACAAGATGGAGTTCAACACGACATCGGCCGTGTTCGGCGATCTCGCGCAGAAGATCCCGGTCACCTCCAACAAGTCGATGGTCGGCCACACCATCTCGGCCGCAGGCGCAGTGGAGGCGATCTTCTCGCTGCTCACGCTCGAGCATCAGCGCATCCCGCCGACGATCAACTACGACAATCCGGATCCCACGATCCTGTTCGACGTCGTCGGCAACAAGGCGCGCGATGCCCGCGTCACCGCGGTGATGTCGAACTCGTTCGGCTTCGGCGGCCAGAACGCCTCGCTGATCCTCACGCGCGAACCGGCCTGAACCGGACGCATGGCGCTGATTTCTCTCGGCACGAAGATCCGCGCACGCAATGCTGCCAAATCGATCAGCGGAAGCCTGATCGGCGCTGCCACCGTCGGCATGCTGCGCACCACGCGCTATTTCGATCCGGTCAAGACCTCGGACTTTTTCGCGCGGATGACGAAGCTGATCGGGCCGCGCCTGCGCGAGCATCGCATCGGCCGCGCCAACCTCACCGCGGCGTTTCCCGAGAAATCGCCGGAGGAGATCGAGCAGATCCTGATGGGCGTGTGGGACAATCTCGGCCGCGTCGGCGCCGAATTCGCCCATATGGACCACGTCTGGGACTACGACCGCGACCATCCGGAGAAAAGCCGGATCGAAATCCCGGCGCGCAGCATCGAGCTGTTCAACCAGATCCGCGACGACGGCAAGCCAGCGCTGATCTTCGCCGCGCATCTGGCCAATTGGGAATTGCCGGCGCTCGCCGGCGTCGCGCACGGGCTGGACGCCGCGATCCTCTATCGCCGCCCGAACATCGCCTCCGCCGACCGCATCATCCAGGAGATGCGCCAGGTCAACATGGGCACGCTGATCCCGGCGGGCCGCGACGCCCCGTTCCGGCTCGGTCAGGCGCTGAAAGAGGGCAAGCATGTCGCGATGCTGATCGACCAGTATCTGACCGGCGGCGTCGAGGTCACCTTCTTCGGCCGCAAGACCCGCGCCAACCCGACGCTGGCCCGCCTGCTCCGCCAGGTCGAATGCCCCATCCACGGCGTCCGCATCATCCGCCTGCCCGACGGCCGCTTCACCGGCGAGCTGACCGAGGAAATCCCGCCGGTGCGCGATGCCGACGGCAAGATCGACATCCAGGGCACGATGCAGGCAGTCACCAGCGTGGTGGAGAGTTGGGTGCGCGAGCATCCCGAACAGTGGCTGTGGCTGCACAGAAGGTGGCGGTAGCCAGCACTGCTTTCTCCGTCATGGCCGGGCTTGTCCCGGCCATCCACGCGCTTCCAGAGGCGAGATCAAGGACGTGGATGCCCGGGACAAGCCCGGGCATGACGACTGAGCACGCCGCCTGCGCCGCCCCTCACTGCTCCGGCAATCCTGCATCCACCTCGGCCTGCACGACACGCTCCCAGGCCGCGATACAAACCGGACTTGCGTTCTTCATCGGCGGCCAGACGCTTTGCCGCGTCGTGCCGGGCCGCAAGCGCAATCCCTCCGCAATCGCGGCCTTCGCCTCCTCGGCCCGGCCCGTTCTCTGATAGGCAGCAGCGAGCAGGAAATGCGAGCGGCCGGTTCCCGGCGTGATGGCGATCGAGCGCTGCAGCCACGGCAGCGCCTCCTCGTAGCGGCCCATCAAGGCATGCGCCGTGCCTGCGCCGAGCAACCAGGTCCAGCGCGAGGCCGGTGGCGTGTCGTAACGATCGGCTTGCTGGAATGTCGCGAGCGCATCGTCGAAGCGGCCGAGATAGATCTGGCCCAACCCGATCAGATAGAGCGCAGACCCGTTCCACGGATCGAAGCTCAAGGCCTTGGCGCAGGTGACGAGGCTTTCGACGAAATGGTTGGTCGCGCTGAGGAAGCGGCAATAGGCCTCGAGCACCGGAATCGAATTCGGCTTCGACCGCAGCGCCTGCTCGAGCGTCGCATTGGCCCTCGCCTCGACCGCAGCAGCCTCCTCCGGGCCGAACCAGACCATCTGGATGCCGCGCATCTGCAGCGAGGCGAGCGCGACCGCGATGTCGAGATTGTCAGGATCGTCAGCGAGCGCCTTTTGCAGCATGGCCTGCGCCGCGCCAAAACGCTCGCGCGTGGTCTGGTTGATCGAGGCGAGCGCCTGCTCGACGGCCTCTTGTCGCCGCCGACCGAGGATTTGCGGCTCGCAGATGACGATACGCGCGGCTCCAGAATCTCGTTGAGACGGCGCGCGAGCACATGACCGACGCCGGCGACCAGCCGTGACTGCGCGAGTTGCGCGTCCGCATCGTCCGCGGCGACCGAAGCTGCAACGACCGACTGAACCTCGCCAGTGGCGGCCTTGATGATACGCGCGCGCAGCGTCCAGGATCGATCGCCATGCTGCAACTCACCATGCAGCTCGTAATCGGATGATCCGGCGGAGGAAGCTTTGCTCTCGCCGCCGGCGACCGTCAATCGTGGCGCAACCACGCTGATGTTCTGGATCTTGGCAAAACCATCCGTGAGGCGGGCGGTGACGTCTGCCGCCATCGCCGCGCCACGCGGGTCGTTGCTGTCATCAGCGATCGGCATCACGGCGAGCCGCGGCGGCGCTCGCCTGAACAGAAGGTCCGGCTTCAGCACGGGCGCGGCAACCGCAAGCCCCATGACGATCACGCAGAGCCCGGCCACGGCGGCGACCGTGGCCTGCCGGCTCAAGCCGAACATCGCGCGCCGCGGCCTCACGGGCGGCACAGCAACCTCGGCCGGCGGCAGGGGCGCGACCTCGTCGCCGGGGTCCGGCCGGGTCTCCTCGGCCTGCACCGGGCCGGATTCGGGCGCAGCCTCAACCTCCGCCGCCAGCAGATAGCCGCCGCCGGAGGCGAGCTTGATCAGCTGCCGCCGGTCGTCGCCGAGCGCGTTCCGAAGCTCTCGGATGCATTGAAACAGGCTGTCCTCGCCGACATGGACGTTCGGCCAGACCGCCTCCATCAGCTCCTGCTTGCTCAGCACGCGGCCGCCGCTGGTGGCAAAGAGCCGGAGCATCTCGAACGTCTTGGGCCGGAGCTTGATCGGAGCGCCATCGGCCCCGCGCAGCTCCGCGCGCTGCAGGTCCAGCTCGAAGCCGGCGAAACGAAGCAAGCTATCCCCCAAAACGTCTCTCAAGGTGGCCCATATAGCGGAAGTCTGCCGAAAATGCCCGGAAATCGGGTCTGAAACTGAAATATCAGAAACTTTCAGAAACTAGCCAACCCCTTATCAGGACACCACTCCCGCCCGGTGCGAAGAATCCTGTCGAGGACTCGGGACCCGCGTGTTGGGGGAAGTGGTGAGGACGGGGAAACATTATTTCAAAGCGACCCGCCACCTGCGGGCCGCCCTGCTGACGTCGTCGGCGCTGGCCCTGGCCTGGACGCTGCCGGCCGGGCCGGCGCGCGCCGCGTCGAATGGCACCTGGCTCGCCTCGCCCGGCAGCAACGACTATGGCACCGGATCCAATTGGGACGGCCGCTTCGTGCCTGTCAGCGAGGCCTCCTTCGGCACCTCTGCGACCACCAGCCTGACGATTTCAAGCGCCAGCGTCGGCGACTGGACGTTCAACGCCGGCGCCTCGAACTACACGTTTGACGTCAGCGGTCCGTTGAATTTCACCGGCACCGGCATCACGGTCAACGGCGGCAGCGTTACGATCAACTACGCCAACAGCGGGGCCCTCAACACGTTCAGTGGTTCAAGCACCGCCGGCAGCGCCACCATCAACAACAGTGGAAGCCTATCGTTCACACAGAGCAGCACCGCCGGCAGCGCCACCGTCACCAACAACGGCACTCTGGAATTCCACGACACCAGCACGGCGGGCAGCGCCGCCATCACCAACAACGGCGGCCGCGCGCTGAATTTCTACCTGACCAGCACGGCTGGCAATGCCAGCATCACCAACAACGGCAGCGTGACTTTCTTCGAGGCCAGCACGGCTGGCAATGCCGCCATCACCAACAATAGCAACGGCACCCTGCAATTCTACGGCAGCAGCACGGCGGGCAGCGCCACCATCACCAACAACCACGTCGTGGATTTCCTTGGCACCAGCACGGCGGGCAACGCCACCATCACCAACAACAGCAACGGCACCCTGACTTTCTACAACTCCAGCACGGCGGGCAATGCCGCCCTCATCAACAATGCCGGAGGAGTGGTAAACTTCACCTATACTGCCGGGTTGAACAACGACAGCAAGGTGAGCGCCGGCTCGATCGCGGGCGCCGGCTCCTACAACCTCGGCAGCAACGAACTGACGGTCGGCAGCAACAATTCCTCGACCGAGGTCAGCGGCGTCATCTCCGGCAGCGGCTCGCTGGTCAAGACCGGCATGGGCATCTTGTACCTGACCGGCGCCAACACCTATACCGGCGGCACCACCGTCAATGGCCTCGGTAGCGAACTATGGCTTGGCAATAACACCGGTGGGGTTGGCTCCATTCTGGGGGCGGTCACCGTCGGTGGTGGAGGCACGTTCAGGATCCTCAACGCCGACACAAGCGGCATCACGACGATCACGAACAATGCCACCACGGCTTTCTACAAGACCAGCACGGCGGGCAGCGCCACCATCACCAACAACGGCGAGCTGCTTTTCCTTGGCACCAGCACGGCGGGCAGCGCCACCATCACCAACACCAACACCATGGAGTTCGTTGACACCAGCACGGCGGGCCACGCCGCCATCACCAACAACGGCACGCTGTATTTCTACGCCTCCAGCACGGCAGGCAGCGCGAGCATCACCAACAACAGCGGCCTGCAATTCTTAAACACCAGTACTGCCGGCAGCGCAAACATCACCAACACCAGTGGCGGCTCCACGACGTTCTACGGCACCAGCACCGCCGGCAACGCGACGATCAACAACGATGGCACAATCAATTTCAGCCAAACAAGCACGGCGGGAAGCGCCGGCATCACCAACAACGGCACCTTGAACTTCAATGCTTCGAGCACGGCCGCAAGCGCAACCATCACCAACAACTTTTCGATGGCGTTCGTCGGCGTCAGCACGGCTGGCAGCGCGACCATCACCAACACCTATAATCTACTCTTCATGGGCTGGAGCACGGCCGGCAACGCGGTCATCACCAACAATGGCGGCGGTCCCTTCCACAATTCCATCGGAACGACCTATTTCCGGAACAACGCGACCGCGGGGAATGCGCAGCTGATCAACAACGACCCGGGCGCCGGCTTCGATTTTTCCGGCAGCACCGGCCCGAACGGCGACAACAAGCTCAGCGCCGGCTCGATCGCCGGCAACGGCACCTTCTCACTCGGCGCCAACGAGCTGACGGTCGGCGGCAACAATCTGTCGACCACCGTCAGCGGCGTGATCGCCGATGGCGGCTACTTCGGCGGCACCGGCGGTTCGCTGGTGAAGACGGGCACCGGCACGCTGACGCTTTCGGGCACCAACACCTATATCGGCGGCACCACCTTCGCCGGCGGAACGGTCAGCGTCTCCTCGGACGCCAATCTCGGCGACCTCGCGGGCAGCCTGACCTTCAACGGCGGCACCTTGCAGATAGCAGGCACCGCTTTCAACGCCACCACGCGCAGCATCTCCTTCGGTGCCGGCGGCGGCACGCTGGAGATTGCAGCGGCAGCCAACAATTTCGTCATCAGCCAGAATCTCAGTGGCGGCGCGCTGACCAAGTCCGGCGCCGGCACGCTGACCTTGACCGGCGCGGACAATTTGTCCGCCCTGACGATTTCTGCCGGCACGCTGGTGTTCAGCGGCAATGCCACGGCCGGCGGCACTCAAATCACCAACAACGCGCAGCTGACCTTCGATACCAACGCCACGGCCGGGAGCGCCACCATCACCAACAACGGCAACGTACTGTTCGACGGCAACGCCACGGCCGGCAGCGCACAGCTCATCAACGGCACGCCCAGCGCCGTCTTCGACTTCTCGATGAGCACCGGCCCGAACAGCGACAACAAGCTCAGCGCCGGCTCGCTCGCCGGTGGCGGCACCTTCGACCTCGGCGGCAAGGAGCTGACGGTCGGCAGCAACAACCTGTCGACCAACGTCACCGGCGTGCTTGCCGATGGCGGATCCGGCGGCGGCACCGGCGCCTCGCTGGTGAAGGTCGGCACCGGCAGGCTGACCCTGTCGGGCGTCAACACCTACACCGGCGCGACCCAGATCGACGGCGGCACGCTGGCGGTGAACGGCTCGATCGCGTCCTCCAGCAGCGTCACCGTGAACAGCGGCGGCACGCTCGGTGGCACCGGCACCGTCGGCAACACGACGATCGCGAGCGGCGGCACGCTGGCGCCGGGCAATTCCGTCGGCACCCTCACCGTCAGCGGCAACCTGACCTTCAACGCCGGCAGCTTCTACACCGTCGAGGTCTCGCCGAGCGCCGCCGACCGCACCAATGTCACCGGCATTGCGACGCTCACCGGCGCCACCGTGCAGGCGGTCGCCCTGCCCGGCAGCTTTCGGCAGCAGACCTACACCATCCTGAACGCCAGCGGCGGCTTCGGTGGAACACATTTCGCCAGCCTCACCGGCAGCAGCTTCGCGCCCGGCGCCCGCAATCCGCATCTCACCTACGACCTCAACAACGTCTACCTCGTGCTCGATCCCGGCGCGATCGTGCTGCCGGCGGGCACCGGCGCCAACCAGAGCAACGTGGCCGGCGCCATCAACGGAGCCGTCGCGAGCGGCGGGACGCCGCCGGCCGGCTTCGATGCGCTGCTCAACATGGGCCAGCCGCAGCTCAACCACGGGCTCAGCCAGGTCTCCGGCCAGCCCGGCGCCGCCGGCACGCAGGCCGCGTTCAATGCCACGCAGCAGTTCGTGGACATGCTTGATCCGTTCGGCGGCGGCTCGGACGGCGAGCGCGGCGGCACGGCCAGCGACGGCGGGACGCTGGGCTATGCTTCCACCGCACCAAACGACGCAAAAGTGCGCGAAGCTTACGCAGCAGTCACGCCGCGCGACGCGAGCGGCGATGTCGTCGACCGCCGCTGGGGCGTCTGGGCCTCCGGCTATGGCGGTGCCAGCACGTTGAACGGCAACGCCGCGGCAGGTTCGACCACCACCACCAGCCACATCTACGGCACCGTCGTGGGCGCCGATTATCGCGCCGCGCCGAACACGCTGCTCGGCTTCGCGCTCGGCGGCGCCGGCTACAATTTTGCGCTGTCGGACAGTCTCGGCGGCGGCCGCGCCGATCTGTTCCAGGCCGGCTTCTACGGCCGCCACACATTCGGGCCGGCGTATATCTCAGCAGCCCTCGCCTATGGCTGGCAGGACGTCACCACGGATCGCACTGTGACGGTCTCAGGCACCGACAAGCTCACTGCCAACTTCAAGGCCAGCACCTTCTCGGGCCGCTTTGAGGCCGGCTGGCGCTTCGCACCGATCCCCGCCTCCAGCTTCGGCGTCACGCCCTATGCAGCCGTTCAGGCGACCACCTTCCACCTCCCCGGCTACGGCGAAACCGCGATCGTCGGCAGCAACCAGTTCGCGCTGTCCTACACCGCGCAGGACACCACGAATATCCGCACCGAGTTCGGCGCGCGCACCGACCAGCGCTTCCTCGTCAGCGACGGCGTGCTCACGCTGCGCGGCCGACTCGCCTGGGCGCACGATTCCAACACCAACCGCCTCGTGAACGCCGCCTTCCAGACGCTCCCCGGCGCGGCGTTCACGGTCAACGGCGCGCAACCGGCGGCCGACTCCGCACTCGTTGGAGGCCGCGCCGAGATGAAGTGGAGGAATGGCTTCTCGCTCGCTGGAACAGTCGAGGGCGAGTTCTCGCAGAGCACGCAGACTTATACGGGCAAGGGCACGGTGCGTTATGAGTGGTAAGCGGAAAGATCGTCTCGCAGCGACCCGCCACCTGCGGGCCGCGCTGCTGACGTCGTCGGCGCTGGCCCTGGCCTGGGCGCTGCCGGTCGGGCCGGCGCGCGCCGCGTCGGATGGCACCTGGCTCGCCTCCCCCGGCAGCAACGACTATGGCACCGGCTCCAACTGGGACGGCGTTTTCGTGCCGGTCGGCACGGCCTCCTTCGGCACCTCTGATACCACCAGCCTGGTGATCTCCAGCGCCAGCGTCGGCGGCTGGACCTTCAATGCCGGCGCCTCGAGCTACACGTTTGACGTCGGCACGCTGAACTTCACGGGTGCCGGCATCACGGTCAACGGCGGTAGTGTCACGATCAACTACAACTTCGCCATGTCGTCATCGTTCACCGGTTCAAGCACCGCCGGCGACGCTACCCTCAACATCAACTACCTCGCCGACCTTGTGTTCTCCGGCAACAGCACGGCCGGCAATGCCGCCATCAACAACAACGGTCAAATCGAGTTTGCCACGACCGGTCCCGTCACGGCCGGCTCGATCTCGGGCAGCGGGTACTTCGACCTCGCCGGCAACCAACTGACGGTCGGCTCCAACAATCTGTCGACCGCCGTGACCGGCGATATTCTAAACGGCTCGCTGGTCAAGATCGGCAGCGGCACGCTGACCTTGTTGGGCGCCAAGACCTATGCCGGCGGCACCACGATCAACGGCGGCACGTTACAGCTCGGCAGTGCCGCCGGCGGCGGCGCCATTCTGGGGCCCGTCACCGTTGGCGTCAGCGGCACGTTCAGCGTCTTCAACGGCGACACCAGCGGCATCACCAGCATCACCAACAGCGGAACCACGATCTTCCACAACGGAAGCGGCGCCAGCTCCGCCAATATCTCAAACAGCGGCGGCCTCTCGTTCTACGACGACAGCACGGCCGGGAGCGCAACCATCACCAACACGGCCGCCGGCACCGTCAACTTCTACGACCGCAGCACGGGCGGAAGCGCAACAATCGCCAACATCGGCACCTTGACCTTCAACGGCTCAAGTACCGCCGGCAACGCGGCTATCACCAACAGCGGCTCCTTTGCCATGACGATTTTCGGCGAAAGCAGCACTGCTGGCAGCGCGACCATCACCAACAATATGTTGCTGAGTTTCGTCGACAACAGCACGGCTGGCAGCGCCACCCTCGTCAATAACTACAATATGTATTTCGGCGGCTCGAGCACGGCCGGAAGCGCCAGCATCACCAACACCGGCACCATCACCTTCAACCAATCGAGCACGGCCGGCAGTTCGACGATCACCAACCACGCCATCATCCATTTCTTGGACAACAGCACGGCGGGCACCGCCACGATCGTCAGCGACGGCACTCTGTCGTTCAATGCGAACTCCACGGCTGGCAACGCCACGATCGCCAATAACCACCTCCTCATTTTCGACGACAATAGCACCGCTGGCAGCGCCAACATCAGCAACCGCGACCGTGTGGAATTCCACGGCAGCAGCTCGGCCGGCAACGCGGCCCTCACCAACGGTCAGTACTTGCGATTCTTTGATGGGAGCACGGCTGGTGCCGCGACCATCACCACTGTCGGCAGCGGCACTCTGGAATTCCGCGACACCAGCACGGCCGGTAACGCCACAATCGTCAGCACCGGCAGCGCCACGCTGACTTTCTTCAACACCAGCAGCGCCGGCAGCGCAACCATCACGAACGAATATTTCGGGCTCTTCAGGGACAACAGCACGGCGGGCAGCGCCACGATCTCCAACGTCGGCTCTGGCACCATGAATTTCCTCGACGCCAGCAGCGCCGGCGGCGCAACCATCACGAACGCGAATGCTCTGTACTTCCGGGACAGCAGCACGGCGGCGAGCGCTAATATCACCAACAATGGCGGCATCGCATTCTACGGCTCCGCCACTGGCGGCAACGCAACCATCACCAACAACGGCAGCATAACGTTCTTCGCCAACAGCACAGCCGGCAACGCGGTCATCATCAGTAATGCCAGCAGCTTGGTCGATTTCAGTCCCGCCGCGGGCCCCAACGGCGACAACAAAATCAGCGCCGGTTCCATCGCGGGCGCTGGCCTCTACCTGCTCGGTGCCAATGAGCTAACCGTCGGCTCGAACAATCTCTCGACCGAGGTGAGCGGCGATATCAACGGCGCCGGCGGCTCGCTGGTGAAGATCGGCTCCGGCACGCTGACCCTGTCGGGGACCAATGCGTATACCGGCGGCACCACAATCAATGCGGGCACGCTGAAGATCGCGGGCGCCGGCACGCTGGGCGCCAGCAGTGCCGGCACAACTGTTGCGGGTGGCACGCTCGATCTTGGCGGCACGGCCCAGACCCAGGACGGCGGCGTGACGGTGACGGGCGGTCGCATAACCAACGGCACGCTGTCATCGTCCGGCTTGTTCGACGTACGAGCCGGCATTATCGACGCCAATCTCGCGGGCAACGGCGCGCTGACCAAGGGCGGCAGCGGCACGTTGACGCTGTCGGGCGCAAATACCTACACCGGTGCGACGATCGTGAACGACGGCACGCTGGCGGTGAACGGCTCGATCGCGTCCTCCAGCAGCGTCACCGTGAACAGCGGCGGCACGCTCAGTGGCACAGGCATCGTCGGCAATACGACGATCGCGAGCGGCGGCACGCTGTCGCCGGGCAATTCCATCGGCACCCTCACCGTCAGCGGCAGCCTCGCCTTCGGTGCAGGCAGCTTCTACCGGGTCGAGGTCTCCACGACCGCCGCGGACCGGACCAACGTCTCGGGCACGGCGACGCTCACCGGCGCCACCGTGCAGGCGGTGGCGCTGCCCGGCAGCTTCCGCAGCCAGACCTACACCATCCTCAATGCGACCGGCGGCTTCGGCGGAACGAAGTTCGCCGGACTGAGCGTGAGCGGCAGCTTCAGCCCCACCCGCAACCCGCACCTCACCGACGATCCGAACAACGTCTACCTCGTGCTCGATCCCAGCGCGATCGTGCTACCGGCCGGCACCGGCGCCAACCAGAGCAACGTTGCCGGCGCCATCAACGGAGCCGTCGCGAGCGGCGGGACGCCGCCGGCCGGCTTCGATGCGCTGCTCAACATGGGCCAGCCGCAGCTCAACCACGGGCTCAGCCAAGTCTCCGGCCAGCCCGGCGCCGCCGGCACGCAAGCCGCGTTCAATGCCACGCAGCAGTTCGTGGGCATGCTCGATCCACTCGGTGGTGGCGGCACAGATGGCGAGCGTGGCGCGACCGCCGGCGATGGCGGAGCAATGGGCTACGCGTCCACCGGCAATGCCGACGCCAGGGTGCGCGAGGCCTACGCCGCGGTGACACCCCGCGACGCCAGCGGCGACGTCGTCGACCGGCGCTGGGGCGTGTGGGCCTCTGCTTACGGCGGCGCCAGCACGTTGAATGGCAACACTGCGGCCGGCTCGAGCACCACCACCAGCCACATCTACGGCACCGTGGTCGGCGCCGATTATCGCGTCTCGCCGAACACGCTGCTCGGCTTCGCGCTCGGCGGCGCCGGCTACAACTTTGCGCTGTCCGACAGTCTCGGCAGCGGCCGCGCCGATCTGTTCCAGGCCGGCTTCTATGCCCGCCACAATTTTGGACCGGCGTACCTCTCCGCCGCCCTCGCCTATGGCTGGCAGGACGTCACCACCGACCGCACCGTGACGGTGTCGGGCACCGACAAGCTCACCGCCAACTTCAAGGCCAGCACCTTCGCCGGCCGCCTCGAAGCCGGCTGGCGCTTCGCACCGATCCCCGCCTCCAGCTTCGGCGTCACGCCCTATGCAGCCGTGCAGGCGACCACCTTCCACGTCCCCGGCTACGGCGAAACCGCGATCGTCGGCAGCAACCAGTTCGCGCTGTCCTACACCGCGCAGGACACCACCAATGTCCGCACCGAGCTCGGCGCCCGCACTGACCAGCGATTCCTCGTCAATGACGGCGTGCTCACGCTGCGCGGCCGGCTCGCCTGGGCGCACGACACCAACACCAGCCGCCTCGTGAACGCCGCCTTCCAGACGCTCCCCGGCGCAGCGTTCACAGTCAACGGCGCGCAACCGGCAGCAGACTCCGCGCTGGTCGGCGGCCGCGCCGAGATGAAATGGCGGAACGGCCTGTCGCTCGCAGGCACCGTCGAGGGTGAGTTCTCCCAGAGCACGCAGACCTACACGGGCAAGGGCACGGTGCGTTATGAATGGTAGGCGGGCATTTTTCGGAGCCTCTGACAGTTGGGACTCTCGGAAAGGTCCGGCAGCGTCGGTGTGTCGGGATCGTGGTTGGGATCGTACCTGACTTGCCAGAAGCGCTCGGGTATCTTGTCTGCTGCGATGCTCTTCATCTTCCACCGATCCGGAGAGCGTAATAGCGTGAGTGGGCCTCGCCGCCCGGGTCCCATGAGGCCGTGAGCTGGAAGCCCATCCTTTCGTAAAGCCGATGCGAGGCCGTCAGCGCGTTGTTGCTGGACAAGCGTATACGATCGTATCCCGCATTCCCGGCAAAGCTGATGAGGCCATCGGCGATCGTCCGCGCGATGCCGCGGCCTCGGTAGATTGGGGCGACAAACATGCGAACCATTTCGCACTCCCGATCGTTGAAACCCTTGATTGCGCCGGTGCCGATGATTGCGCCTTCGGCAATCGCGCACAAAAAGAGAGCTCGATCGGCGTAGACCGTGTCCGCGTTGTCGACGTCCGACAGGCGCGAATAAATGAAGTCCCGGACGAAGGCGTCCGGGTGTTCGTGAAAATGCTCGCGCCAGACGGATTCGATGAGCCGCCGGACCGCTAGCGCGTCACCAGGCCGGAACGGCCGAATTGTCCAATTTGGCTCCATATGTGTTGGCGCCGCCATGCGCATCCCTCCCGAGATCATGAGCCCAGAAGTCATTTCCAAGACATTGGAGGGTGTCAGGCGCCGGCGATCTCGCCCTGGCATAATGCGAGGTCGGCGCGTCGAAGGCTGACCTGGACGCCGACCTGGTCTATCGCATGAGCAATCGGCGGACTGGATTTCGCAACGGCGACTGTCACGCTATCCATCCTGATGAAGCGCCGCAGCAGACCTGCAGCGATCGTCTCGCCCAGAGCCTCCAGAGTCTGGAACTTGCCTGACCCAGCAATTTGCACGGCTTCATCAACGACGGCGTCGTATCTCACTGAAGAATCCAGATCGTCACTGAGGTGCGTCCGGACCTCTTGCAGATCGGCGGAAATATCGAAACTGAATTTCTGTCCGAGCGTTCGCTCTTCCTCGAACAGGCCGTGATAGCCGTAAGTCTGAAGTCCGGTGATTTTGATCGACGTCAGCATGGGCAGCTCCGGATGAAGCATTTTGATTCGGGGTTTCCCCAAATCGCCCAGGCGAGCGGCAATTGCCCCGCGCTTCCCGATGGTGCTCCATCCGACGTCGCCAGTCACGCGAGGTCTAAACGATATCAGCTTTCCGCAATGCCCACAATGAACATCGTTCCTGCTCGGGAGGCGGCAGGATACTCTTCTGCTCCTGTTTTGCCCGACGAGTCAAACGACCGGAGCCTGATGACGTCAGGCGCGCCCAGCGGTTGATTTCTCGCCGCTCGGGAGCTGCCTCACGTCCTTGCGCCCGCGCATCGATTAGACCAGATCGCACCGCAACTTAAGCACTGCCACCGCCGGCAACGCCGCCGGTCGCAGTTCTACTGTGCATGGGGTTGTTTTGCAGGATTTGGTTTTGAGAGTGATCCCGGAGCGCCTACCGCCCCGTCTTCACCTTGGTCCAGAGCCGGTTGATGATGCGCTGGGTGGCCGGCTCGCGCGCCGTGATGACGAACAGTTTTGCAAGCGTCGCCTCGTCCGGATAGATGTTCTTGTCGTTCAGGATCTTTGGATCGACCAGCTTCTGGCTGGCGAGGTTGCCGCTCGCGTAGGACAGGAAGTCCGAGTTCTTGGCGGCGACATCCGGGCGGTAGAGATAGTTGATCAGCTCGTAGGCCTCCTTGACGTTCTTGGCATCCGCGGGAATCGCGAGATTGTCGAAGAACATCTGCGCGCCCTCCTTCGGAATGGTGTAGCCGATCTCGATGCCGCTCTTGGCCTCCGCCGCGCGGGCGCGGGCCTGCATGATGTCGCCGGACCAGCCGACCACGAAGCAGATCTCGCCGGTGGCAAGCGCGCTCAAATATTCCGACGAGTGAAACTTGCGCACCGACGGGCGGACCTTGGCGACGACGTCTGCGGCCTTCTCGAGGTCGGCCTGCTTGGTCGAGTTCGGATCGAGCCCGAGATAGTTCAGCGCCGCCGGAAAGATGTCGTCGGCGGAGTCCAGCATGTGCACGCCGCAGTCTTTGAATTTCGCGAGGTTCTCCGGCTTGAAGACGATGTCCCAGCTGTCGATCTTCGCGTCGGGGCCGAGGATCTGCTTCACCTTGGCGACGTTGTAGCCGATGCCCGTCGTACCCCACATATAGTTCGCAGCGAAGTCGTTGCCGGGATCGTAGGTCGCAAGATGCCTGGTCACCATCGGCCAGGCGTTGGCGAGGTTCGGCAGCTTCGACTTGTCGAGCTTCTGGAAGATGTTGGCCTTGATCTGGCGCTGCAGGAAATAGGCCGTGGGCACCACGACGTCATAGCCGGACTTGCCGGCCATCAGGCGCGTCTCCAGCGTCTCGTTGGCGTCGAAGGTGTCGTAGACCACCTTGATGCCGGTCTCCTTGGTGAAGGCCTCAAGGACATCCGGCGCCATGTAGTTGGACCAATTGTAGAAGTTGACGACGCGTTCCTCGGCCCCGGCGGGAGGCGAAAGCAACGTCAGCGCGGCGATTGCAAGACCAAGGCAAAATCCCGAGCGGCTGACGTTCGTCATCTCAAACCTACCTCTTGCGTCCACGCACCGCGTCCGACAGCCGCTCCAGCGCGATGTCGAGGGTCTCGTCCTTCTTGGCAAAGCAGAAGCGCACCACCGAGGTCACCGGGTCCTGCTCGTAGAACGCCGAAACCGGGATCGCGGCGACCTTGTAGTCCTTCACGATACGCCAGCAGAACTCGGTGTCGCTCTCGTTCAGCCCGAGCGGCGACAGGTCGACGGTGAGGAAGTAGGTGCCTTGCGACTTCAGCACGGGGAAGCCGAGGCTCTCGAGGCCCTTGGTCAGACGGTCCCTGCTCCGCGTCAAATCCTTACGCATCGACAGGAAGTAGTCGTCGGACTTGCCGAGGCCGTAGGCGACGGCGGCCTGCAGGTTCGGGGCGGTGGTGAAGGTCAGGAACTGGTGCACCTTGGCGGCGACGCGCAACAGCTGTGGCGCGGCGCAGACGAAGCCGATCTTCCAGCCCGTCAGCGAGAAGATCTTGCCGGCCGAACCGACCTTGATGGTGCGCTCGCGCATGCCGGGAATGGTGATCAGCGGGATGTGCTTGTGCTCGTCGAAGGTGACGTGCTCCCAGACCTCGTCGCAGATCGCGATGACGTCGAACTCCTGGCAGTAGCGCGCGAGCAGCTCGAGGTCCTCGCGCGGATAGACCACCGCAGAGGGATTCAAGGGGTTGTTGAACAGCACCGCCTTGGTCTTTGAATTGAACACGCTTTTCAGCATGTCCTCATTCAGCCGCCAGTGCGGCGGCTCGAGCCGGACGAGGCGCGGAATGCCGCCGGCCTGGCGGATGATCGGCAGATAGGAATCATAGACCGGCTGGAAGCAGACCACCTCGTCGCCGGGCTGGACCACGGCGAGGATCGCCGAGGTCAAAGCCTCCGTGCCGCCGGAGGTCACCATCACCTCGCTCATCGGATCGAGCTTGAGCCCGTGCCAGTGGCCGTAATGGGTCGCGATCGCCTGGCGCAGCTCAGGCAAGCCCATCATCGACGGATACTGGTTGTAGCCGTTCAGCGACGCCTCGGCCGCGGCGCGGCGGATATCCTCCGGGCCGGGATCGTCAGGAAAGCCCTGGCCGAGATTGATGGCGGCATTGTCGCGCGCGGCCTGCGACATCGCCTCGAAGATGGTGACAGGAAGGTCGGCGAAGACCTTGTTCAGGGACGAGCTTTTCGACATCGGGCCGATCAGCCACCGACCTTGCTGGGAAGACCCGCCGCCTTCCAGCCGAGCATGCCGCCGGCCAGGTGCTTGTCGTAAGGCAGGCCCGCCGCCTGAGCCGCGAGCGAGGCCGTCACCGAGCGTTTGCCGGAGCGGCAGGCGAACACGACCTCTTTGCCTTGCGGATCGGGGATCGCTTTGGGATCGAAGGTCGAGAGCGGCACGACGACGCCATAGGGATAGGCCTCGGCCTCGACCTCGTTCGGCTCGCGCACGTCGACGAGGAGATAGCGGCCTTCCGCGACACCCTTGGAGACCTCGTCCGGGGTCAGATCCTGTACTTGATTTGCCACATCATCCTCCAACGTCGCGGGGCCCTCGCCGGGGCGATCCCGGCGGGCGGCAACCTCGCCTCTCGGCAGACGAAAATCAAGCGCTACAAAGGCTTGAGCTGCCTTGCGCAAGTTAAGGCTAAATCGCAGCGACTTGAAGTGTGCTTTGAATCCTAGGCCGGGATGGCCGGCCTAGATCGTGACCTGCGTTCCGACCTCGACCACGCGGCCGCTCGGGATCTGGAAATAGTCGGTGGCGTCGTTGGCGGAGCGGCTCAGCGAGATGAACAGCCGGTCCTGCCAGCGCGGCATACCGGAATGGGCGGCGGGCTTGAGCGCCCTACGCGACAGGAAGAACGAGGTCGACATGATGTCGAACTGCCAGCCCAGCTTGCGGGCGATGGCGAGGGCCTTCGGCACGTTGGGCGATTCCATGAAACCGAACTTCAGCGTCACCTTGGAGAAGGTCGGCGAGATCTGCTCCAGCCTGACGCGCTCGGCCGGATCGATGCGCGGGGTCTGCGCGGTCTCGATGGTGAGAATGACGTTCTTCTCGTGCAGCACCTTGTAGTGCTTCAGACTGTGCATCAGCGCGGTCGGCGCGCTGAGCGGATCCGAGGTCAGGAACACGGCGGTGCCTGACACACGCTGCGGCGGGCGCTTTTCGAGCATCGCCACGAGGTCGGCGAGCGGGAACTCGAGCTTGCGCGACTTCTCGAACAGCAGCCGGCTGCCGCGACGCCAGGTGTACATCAGCAGGATCATCAGCGAGCCGAGCGCCAGCGGCACCCAGCCGCCCTCGAACACCTTGAGCAGATTGGCGGCAAGGAAGGTGAAGTCGAGGAACAGGAACGGGATGATCAGCGCCGCGGCGGCGACCGGCGACCAGCGCCAGGCCTTCCAGACCACGACGAAGCCCATCATCCCCGTAACCACCATCGTGCCGGTCACGGCGATGCCATAGGCGGAGGCGAGCGCGCTGGAGGAGCGGAACAGCAGCACCATCAGGATCACGGCGACCAGCAGCAGCTGGTTGATGCGCGGGATGAAGATCTGGCCGGAATGGGCCTCGGACGTATGGCGAATTTCGAATCGCGGCAGCAGACCGAGCTGGATTGCCTGGCGCGTCAGCGAATAGGCGCCGGTGATGACGGCCTGGCTTGCGATCACGGTCGCCATGGTGGCCAGCACGACCATGCTGCCGCGCAGCCAGCCTTGCGGAAACAGCTGGAAGAACGGGCTCACGATCGCGCCGGGATCGTCGAGGACGAGCGCGCCCTGCCCCAGATAGTTGAGCGCCAGCGACGGCAGCACGATGAACAGCCAGGCGGTCTGGATCGGCCGCTTGCCGAAATGGCCGAGGTCGGCATAGAGCGCCTCGGCGCCGGTCACGGCCAGGAACACCGCGCCCAGCGTGACGAAGCCGATGATGCCGTGGTGGAGCATGAAGGACACCGCATAGAGCGGGTTCAGCGCGAACAGGATCTGCGGCTGCCGGATGATCGGGCCGATCGCCGCGATCGCAATCACGGCAAACCAGACGCACATCACCGGGCCGAAGAACGCCGCAACGCGCGCGGTGCCGCGCGACTGCACGGCGAACAGGCAGACCAGAATCACCACCGTCAGCGGAACGATATAGGGCTCGAAGGTCAGCGTGACGTCCTTCATGCCTTCGATCGCCGACAGCACCGAGACCGCCGGGGTGATCACGGCATCGCCGTAGAATAGCGCGCCGGAGATGATGCCGAGCAGGACGATGGTGGCCCCGCCGGTACCCACCGCACGCTGGGCCAGCGCCATCAGGGCGAGCGTGCCGCCCTCGCCGTTGTTGTCGGCGCGCAGCAGGATCACGACGTATTTGAGCGTCACCACGACGATGAGCGCCCACAGGATGAGGGAGACCACGCCGAGCACGGCCGCCGTCGTCGGCGACCCTTCCGCGCCCGCGGCCACCGTCACCGCCTCGCGGAACGCGTAGAGCGGGCTGGTGCCGATGTCGCCATAGACGACGCCGATGCTGCCGAGCGTCAGCGCGCCGAAACCGGCGGTGGTGTGGGCGTCGCCATGCCCATTGGCCGCCGCCGTTTCCGGGGCGGGAACTGCTACGTCGCTTGTCATGGGAGAGCCCGATGGCCTCTAAAAATGCTTCACTGCACAACGGCGGAAGAGCGCGCGGCTTATAGTCCTGCGCTACCGGCATAGCCTAGCCCGATTTTGGGCCCTCGCCATGCGAATTTCGCATGGGTTCAGCAGTTGCGTTTTCAAATAGTCACTTGGGTTCCGACTTCAACCACCCGCCCGGTGGGAATCTGGAAATAGTCGGTGGCGTCGTTCGCGGACCGGCTCAAGGCGATGAACAGATGGTCCTGCCACAGCGGCATGCCCGACTGTGCCGACGCCTTCAGCGACCTCCGCGACACGAAGAACGACGTCGACATGATGTCGAACTGCCATCCCTGCTTGCGCGCGATCGCCAGCGCCTTCGGCACGTTCGGCTGCTCCATGAAGCCGAAGCGCAGGCGGACCTTCGAGAACTTGTCGCTGATCTTCTCCATCCGGAATCGCTCGGAGAGATCGACCCGCGGCGTATGCGCGGTCTCGATGGTCAGGATCACGTTGTGCTCGTGCAGCACCTTGTTGTGCTTGAGATTGTGCAGCAGCGCGGTCGGCACGAAAGCGGGATCGCTGGTCAGGAACACCGCGGTGCCCTTGACGATGTGCGGAGGCCGCTTCTCCAGGCTGCGGATCAGGTCGTCGAGCGGCACCTCGATCCGGCGCGTCTTCTGGATCAGGATTCCCGAGCCCTTCCGCCAGGTCCAGATCGTGCCGGCCATGGCCGCACCGAACAGCAGCGGCACCCAGGCGCCTTCGAGCAGCTTGAGCAGGTTGGCGCTGAAGAAGGTCATGTCCACCATGACGAAGGGCAGGATCACGGCCGCGGCGGTCGCGGCGCGCCAATTCCACAGCTTCCAGATCACGACGAAGCCCATGATGCCGTCGGCCACCATGGTGGTGGAGACCGCGATGCCATAGGCCGAAGCCAGATTGCTCGGCGTGTGGAACAGCAGGACCAGCAGCATCACGCCGATCAGCAGCAGCCGGTTCACCCGCGGCAGATAGATCTGGCCGGCATGGGTCTCGGAGGTGTAGCGCACCTCGAAGCGCGGCAGCAGGCCGAGCTGCACCGCCTGATAGACCAGCGAATAGGCGCCGGTGATCACCGCCTGGCTCGCGATCACCGTGGCCGCGGTCGCAAGCCCGACCAGCGGCAGCACGAGGTTCTCGGGCACCATGCGATAGAAGGAGTGCTCGATCGCGCTGGGATCGGACAGCACCAGGGCGCCTTGTCCGAAATAGTTGATCAGCAGCGAGGGCAGCACGAAGAACATCCAGGCCGACTGGATCGGTTTGCGGCCGAAATGGCCGAGGTCGGCGTAGAGCGCCTCACCGCCGGTGACCGCCAGGAACACGGCGCCCAGCGTCACCAGGCCAATCGTGCCGTGCGACAACAGGAATTGCAGCGCGTAATAGGGATTAATCGCCGCCAGCACCGACGGATCGTCGGCGATGTGGACGGCGCCCATCACCGCAAGGCAGGTGAACCAGATCACCATCACCGGTCCGAACGCCGAGGCCACCAGCGCGGTGCCCTTGCTCTGGACGGCGAACAGCAGCGCCAGGATCAGAACCGTGAGCGGCACGACATAATGCTCGAACGCAGGCGTTGCGAGCTTCAGTCCGTCGACCGCCGACAGCACCGAGATCGCCGGCGTGATCATGGAATCGCCGATGAACATGGAGGCACCGACGACGCCCAGCGCAAGCAGGAACCAGCTCCGACGTCCGAGCGCGCGCTGGCCGAGCGCCATCAGCGAGAGCGTGCCGCCCTCCCCGTTGTTGTCGGCGCGCAAGAGCAGCAGGACGTATTTGGCGGTGACGACGATGAACAGCGCCCACAGGATCAGCGAGAGCACACCGAGCACGATGACCCGCGAGACCGGCTCGCCGCCGGCGGCGCCCCTGACAGCCTCGTGGAATGCGTAGAGCGGCGACGTGCCGATATCGCCGAAGACGACGCCGATGCTCCCGAGCGTGAGCGCCCAAAAGCCTGTTTTGACCGGCCCTTCCTGGGCCTCGGTCGATGTAATGCTCGCCGCCATGGAGGTGGAAAACGCTTCTTCCCTTGAATTGATCCGGCGCCTTTTGACGCTTCCTGCGCGCCTGTCAATTGGCACAACATAGCAGGCGCAGCCGCGGATGCTGTGACGGCGCGGCCACGCCATCGCCTGCGCGACGAGATGCCTCAGGTAGGATGGTAGCGCAAGGGGGTTACGGCTTCAGATTCGGCGGCAGCGGCGGATCTTCGCGCATCAAGGTGATGGTCACCCGTCGGTTGGCCGCGAGCGAGGGATCGTCCGGAAACAGCGGCTGGGTGTCCGCCTTGCCGGAGACGGCGAAGATGTGGGACGGCGGCAGGCCCTCGCGTTCGAGGATCTGGCGCACCGCGTTGGCGCGGTCGGCCGAGAGGTCGAACGCGCCGTAGTCGCTGCGGGTCGGCACGAACCCGGCCGCGGTGTGGCCGGCAATGGAGACACGGAGCGGCGTCGCCTTCAGCGGGACCGCAAGCTTCTCGATCAGGCGGCGCGTGCGGTCGTAGGGCACCTTGGAGCCGTCGGCGAACATCGAGCGGCCGTCCTGGTCGACGATCTCGAGGTTAAGACCCTGCTTGGTCTCCTCGAACATGATGTGCTTGGACATCTCGGTCAGTTCCGGCATGTCCTGCAAGGCTTGGCGCAGCGAGGCCGCGGCGAGCGCGAAATTGCGGTCGACCTTGATCTTGGCACCGGAGGTCTTGTCGCGGTCCTCCTGATCAGGCGTCGGCGTGTTGGAGGCATCCTCGGGCTGGATGTGATCGACGTTCTTCAGGCGCGGACGGGTCGGCAGGCCGTCGGATTCGACGATGCCGGCGTAGCGCGCTTCGCTCTGCACGCCGAAGGCATCGCGCATCGAGCCGGCGACGATCTTCAGCTTGTTGGCGTCCTGCGTCGAGAACGCGACGAGCATCACGAAGAAGCTCATCATCAGGCCCATCAGGTCGGCGAAAGTCACGAACCAGCCGTGACCGCCGCCGTGAGCATCGCCGCGCTTCTTCTTGGCCATCTCGCAAAATCCCGGCGGGCGTTACGCCGGCACCGGCTCGCCTTCGGCGTGACGATGCTTCTCCGGCAGATAGGCCAGCAGCATTTCGCGCACGAGCGTCGGGCTTTTGGAGTCGCGGATCATCAGGATGCCGTCGATGATCAGCGTGCGGTTGGTCTCTTCATCCAGCAGCTTGCCGTGCAGCTTGTCGGCGATCGGCAGACAGAACAGGTTGGCGACCAGCGCGCCGTAGAGCGTGGCAAGCAGCGCGGTCGCCATGAACGGGCCGAGCTTGGAAGGGTCGGTCATGTTGGCGAACATCTGCACCATACCGATCAGGGTGCCGATCATGCCGAAGGCCGGGGCGCAGTCGCCGATGGCGCGGTAGATCTTGCTGCCCTCGTCGAGGTGCATCAGGAAGTTGTCGCGGTCGCGCTCGAGATTGTCGCGGATGAAGTCGAGGTCGTAGCCGTCGGCGACGTAGCGGATGCCCTTGGCCAGGAACGGCTCGTCGGTCTCGACCTTTTCGAGGCCGACCGGGCCCTGCTTGCGGGCGATCTCGGCGATGCGGGCGAGCTCGTCGACGAGGTCGTGCGCCGACAGCCGGCTCATGGTGAAGGCGAACTTCGCGCCGAGCGGAAGGCCATGCAGCAGCGCCGAGAGCGGAAAGCGGATCATGGTGGCGGAGATCGAGCCGCCGAAGATGATGATCATCGCATGTTCGGAGATGAACATGTGGAGGTCGCCGCCCATGAAGATCATCGCAGTGATGACGATGATGCCGGCCGTGAGCCCAACGCCCGTCATGATATCCATGGGAGACTCCAACGCGTCCGCAACAACGGCCGTCCTGGCCGATGGCGCGGCCCAACCCCGAACCGCATCGGAAACCCTAGAGTGCCGCCCTTAAAGCCACGTAAAGGTTAAGTTGAGCCGGCCCGCCCGACCGGTACAGCGTGCTGATAGACGCCCGCTTTGCCTGCAGCCGACATGAATCTCAACGCTTCGCTAACCATGATTGCGCGGCAGATGATAATGTCCCCGGCGGCGAGCATGGGCTCGGTAACGCGCAGCCGTGAGCGATTGCCTGATACAAAGCGCCGAGGTGAATCTGATGGGTTTCTGGATAGCGGGTGCGATTGGATTGGCGATCGCCTACCTCTTCGGTTCTCTGCCTACGGGCTACCTGGGCTGCTTAGAGGCATAGACATTCGCGAGCACGGCTCCAGATCCACCGGCGCGACAAACGTGTTGCGCACCCTCGGGAAATGGCCTGCCCTGGTCGTGCTTTTTGTCGATGTGCTGAAGGGCGCCGCGGCGATCGTCTTCGCCCGCTGGTTTTATCGTTGGCTCTCCACATTGCCGTCTGTCACGCCGCCGACCGCGCTCGATCTGCAAACCTGGATCGCCTGGGCCGTGTGCCTCGCGGGACTTGCCGCGCTGTTGGGGCACAGCCTTTCGATCTGGCTGAACTTCACGGGCGGCAAATCCGCTGCGACCGGGCTCGGTGTCCTGCTGGCGATGTCCTGGCTAGTCGGTTTGGGGGCTGCAATCGCCTTTGGCATTGTGTTGGCTGCTTCTCGCATTGTGTCACTGAGCTCGATCGTGGCCGCGCTGACTGCGATCGCCCTCGTCTGCAGCCTGGAGCAGCCTTTGCCCTATCGGTTGCTCGTGATTGCAGGCGGCATCTACGTGATCGTCCGCCACCGCGCCAACATTCAACGGCTGCTCGCAGGGACAGAGCCGCGGTTCGGACAATTCAGTCCAGAACCCAGGTCGGGATCGTAAGGAACTGCCGAGACTTCAGTCGCTTCTATCGCGAAGCTGAATCCGAACTTCATGAGCCCGGGTGGTCTTCGTAGCGCGCCGGCCGGCGACTGCGGCCCTGCGCCACATCCGCGGCGAGAGACCATGCAGTATTCTGCAGCCGGGCGGCCTGCTCCATCACGGGAGCGATTTGCAATGCTGACGGTGTTCAGTCTTCTCACCGCGCTTCCCGCGGTGCTGGCGTTTCATCTGCTCGCGCCGGAGCTCGTTCTTCCGGCGTTCAGCGCGCTGCTCTTCGTCGAGGCCGCCTTCGCCGTGGTCGCGGCGCGCTTGCTCCACAGTCCCGACAGCACGGATGAGATCACGCTGTGGGATCTGGCGGGCGGCTTCACTTTGGTCGGATGCGCCGCCGCCGTGTTCGGCGAGCCGGATCAGGCCGCCCTGTTCCTGACGGAGCAAGGCAGCCCGCGGCCGGCGTCGCGGCCATAGGCTGCTCCGGCGCCCGCTCAGTGAATCTCCGCCGAGCGCTTCAGCGCGGCCTTGAGCTTCTCCAGCGAGAAGTCGGGGCTGCGCGCGATCTCCAGGATCGGCGTCTCGCGGCGGCCGCAGAGCTCGGCGGCCTCCGGCAGCTTTGCGGCAACGTCCAGCGGGATCACGATCGCGCCATGCTGGTCGGCGTGGATGAGGTCATCCGACTTCACCGTCATGCCGGCGACGCGCACCTCGCCGCCAAAGCTCTCCGCATGCACCCAGGCATGCGACGGGCCGATCGAGCCGGCCAGCGCCTGGAAGCCCGGTGCCCATTGCGGGATGTCACGGATCGAGCCGTCGGTGATGACGCCGAGACAGCCGAGCGCCTTGTGCACGTTGCTCTGCACCTCGCCCCAGAACGCGCCATAGCCGACGTCGGGGCCGTCGATGTCCTGGATCACGGAGATGCGCGGACCGTGGCCGGTGCCGACATATTCGTAATATTCGATGCGGCGCTTCGACTGCTCTTCGGGAGGCAACGACGACTTCAGCACCGAGCGGATCGCGACCGTGCGGGCATAGCCGACGATCGGTGGCAGGTCGGGGAACGGGCAGACCAGTTGCTTGGTGGTGTAGCCGATCAGGCGGCGCTCGGGCGCCACGATCTCCATGGCATTGCAGATCGTCGGCGTGTCATAGCGGCCCAGCGCTTCGAGGACGGAAGCGGGCAGCGGCCCGGTCGCGGTATCAGTCACGGCGTTCTCTCCCAGATTGGCGGCCGCTGTTGGCGCGGTGCCGCCGGCACTGGGCGATATAGCCGAGATCGGGCGTCAACCCAATCGGGACGTCCTCATGGCAGATATCCGCGCCTGATCGCTCAGTGCAGCCGGCCGGGCCGGTCGTCGTCGTGCGGCGGTTCCGACAGGTTTGCCAGCGTTGGCGCCGACGGCGGCGACGGCACCTCGCCGCCCGCCGGCGCAGCGGCTTCCGTTGCCCGCGCCTGGTCGCGGTAGGATTTGTAGCCGAGCGGCAGGCAGAGCAGGTACAGCACCGTCCCGATCGAGAGCACGTGCCAGGGATAGGCGATCAGGATCGCGATGAAGACGATCACCGCGACGAAGGCCGGCAGCACCAGTTCGGGCGGCACGCGCATCCGCTTGGTCTTGCCGGAGAACACCGGCAGGCGCGACACCATCAGGAAGGCGATCAGCAGCGTGTAGGCCGCCGTCACCGCCGCTGGGATGCGGCCGAGATCGAGGAACGCGACATAGATCGGCAGCAATACCGTGATCGCGCCGGCCGGCGCCGGCACGCCGGTGAAGAAATTGGCGGCGAAGGCCGGCTTGTTCGGATCGTCCATGGTGGCGTTGAAGCGCGCAAGCCGCAGGCCACCGGAGATCGCGAACACCATCGCGGCGATCCAGCCGGCATTGCCGAGCTCGTGCAGCTGCCAGAAATACAGCATCAGGCCCGGCGCGACGCCGAAATTGACGAAGTCGGCAAGGCTGTCGAGCTCGGCGCCGAATTTCGACTGGCCCTTGAGAATGCGCGCAACGCGGCCGTCGATGCCGTCGAGCGCGGCCGCGAACACGATGGCGTAGACCGCGAGCGACATCCGTCCTTCGATCGACAGACGAATCGAGGTCAGGCCGGCGCAGATCGCCAGCAGCGTGATGACGTTGGGCACCAGCATGCGCACCGGGATCGGGCGGAACCGCCGGCGGCGTACATCGGGATCTCTCAAATCATAGGGCGTCATGGCTGTCCTCACCTCAAGGCGAGATATAGCAAGCCGCATCCCCCTCCGCCATCGCGGCGAAAGGCCCCTTTTGGACTGGTTATTGGTTAATTGGCGCGGAAAGCGCGGCTCGGGTCGTCGCCGGTAAGGTCGGCCAAAATGGTCTCGCCCGCGATCGCGGTCTGGCCTTCCGACACCAGCGCCTTGGTGCCAACAGGCAGGTAGACGTCGAGCCGCGAGCCGAAGCGGATCAGGCCAAAACGCTCGCCGGCGCCGATCGCCTGACCTTCCTTGACGAAGCAGACGATGCGCTTGGCGACGAGGCCTGCGATCTGGATCACGCCGATCCGCGCCGTCGGCGTCGAGATGACGAGCGAATTGCGCTCGTTGTCCTCGCTCGCCTTGTCGAGCTCGGCATTGATGAACAGGCCGGGCCGGTAGGCAATGCGGTCCACCCTGCCCGCGATCGGGCTGCGGTTCACGTGGCAGTTGAACACGCTCATGAACACCGAGATGCGCGGCAGCGGCCGGTCGCCGAGCCCCAGCTCGGCGGGCGGCAGCGCCATGGTGATCATCGAGACGCGGCCGTCGGCCGGCGACACCACGAGCCCCTCGCGCACCGGCGTCACACGGACCGGATCGCGGAAGAACAGCGCGCACCACACGGTCAGGATCGTGCCGATCCAGCCCAGCGGCGACCACAGCCAGAACAGGATCAGGCTTGCCAGCGCGAAGCCGCCGATGAAGGGATAGCCCTCCTTGTGGATCGGCGGGATCTGACGCTGGATCGAATCGAGAATGGACATCGCTATCTGCCGCTCGAGGTTAATGGCACGGGTCGTTGCGCGGGCTTGTTTAGGCCAGAGTTGGGACCGGAGACAAGGTCACTCCGCGGCCGCCGGCGCCGCGAGGGCGTCCTCGACCGGCGGCGGCTCCCGGTTGGGCGCCTCGCTAGAGTCGGCCATCTGGGCCAGTTTCTCACGTGCGGCCTCGGCCTCGCGCTGCCTGTTCCACATGCTGGCATAGAGCCCGCCCTGCGCCAGCAGCTTGGCGTGGGTGCCGCGTTCGGCGATGCGGCCCTGGTCCAGCACGATGATCTCGTCGGCACCGACGATGGTCGAGAGCCGGTGCGCGATCACCAGCGAGGTGCGGTTCTTGGCGACACGGTCGAGCGCGCCCTGAATCTCGTGCTCGGTATGGGTGTCGAGGGCCGAGGTCGCTTCGTCCAGCACCAGGATCGGCGGCGCCTTCAAGACGGTGCGCGCGATCGCGACACGCTGCTTTTCGCCGCCTGACAGTTTCAGGCCACGCTCGCCGACCTGGGTCTCGTAGCCCAGCGGCGCCATGCGGATGAAATGGTCGATCTGCGCGAGGCGCGCCGCCTCCTCGACGTCGGCGTCGCTCGCATCCCAGCGGCCGTAGCGGATGTTGTAGCGGATGGTGTCGTTGAACAGCACGGTGTCCTGCGGCACCATGCCGATCGAGGCGCGCAAGCTGGCCTGCGTGACCTCGCGGATGTCCTGGCCGTCGATCAGGATCTTGCCGCCCGAGACGTCGTAGAGGCGGAACAAGAGGCGCGAGATCGTCGACTTGCCCGCGCCGGAGGGACCGACGATCGCAACCGTCTTGCCGGCCGGCACCTCGAAGCTGATGCCTTTGAGGATCGGCCGCGTCGGCTCATAGGCAAAGCGCACGTCCTCGAAGCGGACCGTGCCGGCGGACACGTTTAGCGGCGCCGCGCCCGGCACGTCCTTGATCTCGGCCTCGCGGCCGAGCACGCCGAACATCTTCTCGATGTCGATGATCGCCTGCTTGATCTCGCGATAGACCATGCCCATGAAATTCAGCGGCTGGTAAAGCTGGATCATCATGGCGTTGACCAGCACGAAATCGCCGACCGTGTTGGTGCCATTGCGCACGCCGATCGCGCACATCAGCATGGTCGCGGTCAATCCCAGCGTGAAGATCACGGCCTGGCCGGTGTTGAGCACGGCGAGCGAAGTATAGGTGTGGACGCTCGCCTCCTCGTAGCGCGCGACCGACTTGTCGTAGCGCTGCGCCTCGCGCATCTCGGCGCTGAAATACTTCACGGTCTCGTAGTTGAGCAGCGAGTCGATTGCCTTGGTGTTCGCCTCGGTGTCGGAATCGTTCATCTTGCGGCGGATGCCGATCCGCCACTCGGTCGCGATGTAAGTATAGTACATGTAGACCGTGACCGTGATCAGGGTTGCGACCACGTAGCGCCAGTCGAACTGCCAGAGCAGCACCGCCATCAGCAGCGAGACCTCGACGATGGTCGGGATCAGCTGCAGGATCACCATGCGCACGATCACCTCGATGCCCTCGCGGCCGCGCTCGAGCACGCGCGTCAGGCCGCCGGTCTTGCGCTCCAGGTGAAAGCGCAGCGACAATTCGTGCATGTGGACGAAGGTCATGGTGGCGAGCTTGCGCACCGCATGCATGGCGACGCGGGCGAAGATGCCGTCGCGCCACTGTGTCAGCACCGCCATCAGGATGCGCATGGCGCCGTAGCTCGCGGTGAGCAGCAGCGGCGAGGCGATCACCCAGAGATGCCAATTGTCGGCCGCGACCGGCGCGGTGTTGGCGCCGGTCAGCGCGTCGGTCGCCCATTTGAAGCTGAACGGCACCGCCAGCGTGATCAGCTTGGCCGCGAGCAGCAGCACCATCGACCAGACCACGCGCATCTTCAGGTCGAAGCGGTCGCCCGGCCAGATATAGGGCCACAGATGCGCCAGCGTGCCCATCAAGGTGGCCGCGGCCGGCGCTCCGCCGGCAGGTTCAGGAACGTCGGCGCCGTCGAACGATTGAGGTTGGTCCATCAAGAAGCCTGAAAGCCCGCCGGATGCGGACGTCGCTGCGATTAACGGTTTTCGCCCGTCATATAGAGCCTTCCAGATGCCAGCGCACCCCGCCAGATGGCGAATCTTCGATTGTTTGTCGCCATTTACCGGTAGATTCCCGGTCAGGTCGAATCACCGATTGGGCTTGACGCCCCTTCGCTGCAATGCATCATGACACCAATGAGCACCATTCAAACCGTCTGTGTCTATTGCGGCTCCGGCCCCGGAACCAATCCCCGCTTCACCGAAGGCGCCAAGGCGTTCGGCAAGGCCCTCGCCGAGAACAACATCCGCCTCGTCTATGGCGGCGGCTCGCTCGGCCTGATGGGCTCGGTCGCGACCTCCGTGCTCGACCACGGCGGCACGGTCACCGGCATCATTCCCGAATTCCTCCGCAAGCGCGAGAACGCGCTGACGCGCGTGCAGGAGATGATCGTCACCCCCGACATGCACGAGCGCAAGCGGCTGATGTTCGAGCGCTCCGACGCCTTCGTGGCGCTGCCGGGCGGCGTCGGCACGCTGGAAGAGCTGGTCGAGCAACTGACCTGGAAGCAGCTCGGCCGTCACGCCAAGCCGGTGCTGCTCGCCAATATCGACGATTTCTGGGAGCCGCTGTTCTCGCTGCTGTCGCATATGCGCCAGACCGAGTTCATCCGCGCCGGCCTTTCGGTCGACATCCTCAAGGCCGACCGCGTCGAGGAGATCCTGCCGAAGCTGAAGGCGGCGGCAGCCCAGATCGCCGAGGCGGAAAAGCAGCTCGCCCCGGAGGTTGCGCGCAGGCTGTAAGAGCTACTCGCTCGGAAACGTCACCGCCTCGACCCGGTTACCATCGGGATCGAGGACAAAGGCTGCGTAATAGCGCACACGGTCGTGTGGCCGCAGGCCCGGCGCGCCGTCGGAGACACCACCGGCGGACACCGCGGCGGCATGAAACGCATCGATCTCGGCGGTGGTCTTCGCCCGCAGGCAGATGTGCACGCCGCTCTCGGCCGGTACGCGCGGCATGCCCTCGCGCAAATTGATCCAGAACTCCGGATAGGCCTTGCCGAAGCCGACCGTCCGTGGCCGCGTCACGAGACGCGTCAGGCCGAGCGTTGCGAGTGTCGCCTCGTAGAATTTTGCGGAGCGATCGAGATCGCTGACGCCGACGGAGATGTGGTCGATCATGCCCCTGCCCTCTCCTCCTCGTCATTGCGAGGAGCGAAGCGACGAAGCAATCCAGACTGCTTCGGCGGAAAGACCCTGGATTGCTTCGCTTCGCTCGCAATGACGGTGCTTGTGGCGCCGCCGTAGCCCTACGCCGGCGCGCCCGATTTCACGAGCTTGTAGATCACCGAATCCATCAGCGCCTGGAACGAGGCGTCGATGATGTTCGGGGACACCCCGACCGTGGTCCAGCGGTCGCCGTTCTCGTCCTCGCTCTCGATCAGCACGCGCGTGACCGCGCCCGTGCCGCCATTGAGGATACGCACGCGGTAGTCGATCAGCGTCAGGCCCTCGATGTATCTCTGGTACTTGCCGAGATCCTTGCGCAGCGCGACGTCGAGCGCGTTGACGGGGCCATTGCCTTCGGCCGCCGAGATCAGGCGCTCACCGGCGACGTCGACCTTGACCACCGCGAGCGCCACGGTGACGCGTTCGCCATGCGAATTGTAGCGCTGCTCGACATTGACGTCGAACTGCTCGACCTCGAAATAATGCGGCACCTTGCCGAGCGTGCGGCGCGCCAGGAGATCGAACGAGGCGTTGGCGGATTCATAGGCGTAGCCCTGTGCCTCCCGCTCTTTCAACTCCTCGACCAGCCGCGTCAGCTTCGGATCGCTCTTCTCGTAAGCGATGCCGGCACGGTCGAGCTCGGCGATGACGTTGGAGCGGCCGGCCTGGTCCGACACCAGCACCTTGCGGTGGTTGCCGACCGTTTCGGGCAGCACGTGCTCGTAGGTCTGCGGATCCTTCAGCACGGCGGAGGCATGGATGCCGGTCTTGGTGACGAAGGCGCTCTCGCCGACGTAAGGAGCATGCCGGTTCGGCACGCGGTTGAGCATGTCATCGAGCGTGCGCGACACTTTCACGAGCGTCGCCAGCTTCTCTGCGGTGACGCCGATCTCGAAGGCGTCGGAAAACTCCTTCTTCAATTTCAGCGTCGGGATCAGCGAGCAGAGATTGGCGTTGCCGCAGCGCTCGCCGAGGCCGTTGAGGGTGCCCTGGATCTGCCGCGCGCCGGCGCGCACCGCCGCGAGCGAATTCGCCACCGCCTGCTCGGTGTCGTTATGGGCGTGGATGCCGACATGGTCGCCGGGGATGTGCTTCGTCACCTCGGTGACGATGGCCTCGACCTCGTTCGGCATGGTGCCGCCATTGGTGTCGCACAGCACCACCCAGCGCGCACCGGCCTCATAAGCGGCCTTGGCGCAGGCGAGCGCGAAAGTGGCGTCTTCCTTGTAGCCGTCGAAGAAATGCTCGCAGTCGAGCATGACCTCGCGGCCCGCAGCCTTCGCCGCCGCGACGCTGTCGCGGATCGAGGCGAGGTTTTCCTCCTTCGTCGTCTCCAGCGCGACGCGCACCTGGTAGGCCGACGACTTTGCCACGAAGCAGATCGCATCGGCTTTCGCCTCGAGCAGGCCGGCAACGCCGGGATCGTTGGAGACCGAGCGCCCTGCCCGCCGCGTCATGCCGAAGGCGGTGAAGCGCGCATGATTAAGCTTGGGCCTCGTCGCGAAGAATTCGCTGTCGAGCGGATTGGCGCCGGGATAACCGCCCTCGACATAGTCGATGCCGAGATCATCGAGCATGGCCGCAATGATCTGCTTGTCGGTCAGCGTGAAATCGACGCCGTTGGTCTGCGCGCCGTCGCGCAGCGTGGTGTCGAACAGATAGAGGCGCTCCCTGCTCATTGCGGTGCTCCGAGCGTCTTCTTCATGGTGGTGTTGGCGAGCCACTCGTCATTGACGGTGACGCTGTTGCGCCGCTGGGCGGTGTAGCCGCGCTTGGCGAAGAAATTCTGGGCGGTGTCGCTGGCATCGACGGTCAGCGCGGTTGCGCCGCGGCCGCCGGCGAGCTTCTCCAGCGCATCGACCAGCATGGTCGCGATGCCCTGCCCGCTAACGGCGGGATGCACATAGAGCATGCGGATTTGATCGGTGCCGCGCAGCGAGGCAAAGCCAACGGGCGAGCCTTCCAGCGTCGCGATCAGCGTCAGGTCGGAGGCGAGCTGCTTGCCGAACTCCTCGTCCTCCGCGGCCTCCATCCAGGCCTGCTGCTGCGCCTCGCTATAGTCGTCGCCGGTCAGCTCCTCGATGCTGGCGGTGAAGATCGCGGCGAGCACCGGCACGTCATCCGGCAGGAACGGCCGCAGGCCGGGCTTTGGCAAACTCTGTCCCATCGTCGTCACCACATCCCATAGAGTTTCAGCGCGATCGCCACGGCGGCGCCGAGCAGTAGGATCTTCAGCGCGATGTAATAGAGCCAGTGCCGCGGGAACGGCGTGTCGGGCCGTTTCATCGCGCGATCTCCCAGGTCGTGCCGTCCTTGGAGTCCTTGATCGCAACGCCCATCGCCGCAAGCAGATCGCGGATGCGGTCGGACTCTTTGAAGTCCTTCCGACCACGCGCCGCCGTCCGCTCCGCGATCAGGCGCTCGACCTCTGCGGCATCGACGCCGCTCGCCTGCTGCTTGCGCCCTTCCCATTGTGCCGCGCTCTCGGAGAGGAAGCCGAGTAGCCGCAGCGATCCCGATACTGCAGCGGCATCGCCGCGCAAGCCGTGCAGCGCCGCAATCGCGAGCGGCGTGTTGAGGTCGTCGAGCAGCGGCTCGACGACGGATGCCGCCGGCTTGCCGGGCGCAACGTCGGCCGCGACCCGATACCAGTCGTCGAGCGTCCTGGCGCTCTCCTCCAGCGACTTCATCGTCCAGTCGATCGGCGAGCGGTAATGCGTCTTCAGCATGTTCAGGCGCAGCACCTCGCCCGGCCAGTCCTGGAGCAGCTCGTGAATGGTGATGAAGTTGCCGAGGCTCTTCGACATCTTCTCGCTCTCGACCTGAAGGAAGCCGTTGTGCATCCAGTAGTTCGCCATGCGCTCCTGGTGGAAGGCGCAGCAGGTCTGCGCGACCTCGTTCTCGTGATGCGGAAACACGAGATCGATGCCGCCGCCGTGGATGTCGAAGTGCTCGCCGAGATGCTTCCAAGCCATCGCCGAGCACTCGATGTGCCAGCCAGGACGGCCCTCGGCCTTGATGCCGGCCGGCGACGGCCATGACGGCTCGCCCGGCTTGGACGGCTTCCACAGCACGAAGTCGGTATTGCCCTTCTTGTAGGGCGCAACGTCGACACGGGCGCCGGCAACCATCTCGTCCAGCGAGCGGTTGGACAATGCGCCGTAGCGCGGCAGGCCCGCATTGGCCGCGTTCATCGCCTGCGGCGAGAACAGCACATGGTCCTCGGCGGCATAGGCGAAGCCGCCCTTGATCAGCCTCTCGATGATCTCGCGCATCTCGACGATGTGCTCGGTCGCGCGCGGCTCGACGCTCGGCCTGAGCGCACCGAGCGCGTCGACGTCGGCGTGAAACTGCTCGCCGGTCTGCTCGGTGACCTTGCGGATCGCCTCGTTCAGCGGCAGGCCGGGAAAGTCGCGCGCAGCACGGTCGTTGATCTTGTCGTCGACGTCGGTGATGTTGCGGACATATTTGACGTGCGCCTCGCCGTAGATGTGGCGCAGCAGCCGAAACAGCACGTCGAACACGATCACCGGCCGCGCATTGCCGATATGGGCGAAGTCATAGACGGTCGGTCCGCAGACATACATGCGGACGTCCTTCGCATCGAGCGGCACGAACGGCCGCTTTTCCTTCGTCAGCGTATCGTAAAGGCGCAATTCCATATGGATACCCGTCGGCTGTTGGCCGGGCGTCCAAGGCTCTCAATGTGTTTGAGAAAAGACGGCTCCAGCCAGCGAATCGCTAGCTCGTAATCTCGCGGCAAATGACGCAAATGGCGAGGAGACCGTTCATGCGGAACATATGGGCCATGAGGCGGCCCTGCGTCAAGAGAGCCGCGAAAATGCCGCTTTATTTCCGCAAAGCGCGGCCTCGCCGCCTTGATGGTTCGTCATCCTTAACCTTTTGAGACTATTCAGAAGCTGGCGGTTCCCCAAAGCCCCGGTATTTTCATGCGATCGATATTTGCGCTCATTTCCTTTGCCTCCATCCTTGCGGCATCCGGCGCTTTCGCCGAGACCCGCGTCTTCATCATCGCCAGCCAGGCGGACGGCTACGGCATCGACCAGTGCCTGGCCAAGGGCGACAAATGCGGCGCACAGGTCGCGCGGACCTATTGCCAGTCACGGGATTTTGCCCAGGCATCGAGCTATCGCCGGGTCGATCCCGATGAAATTACCGGCTCTGTCCCCAAAACCGGCGCAAACTGCTCCCATGGGCATTGCGACGAATACGTCGCAATCACCTGCCAGCGCTGAATTCGCTCGGAGCTGGCGTACCTTAGGTCCGATCTTTGGCCCTTGAAACGACGTGACGATGCCGCAGGAAGCGGCTATGGGAGGGCGCGCTTCGGCCCCCAAACTCACTTGGAATGTCACATTGGGCCGTGACCTCGCTAGAATGGCGGATATGCCTGAATCTCTCTCTCTCTTCCGTGCCCGCTCCCTCCTTGCCTGCACCGTGCTCCTCGGCGCCGTCGTGCTTGCCAACGGCGCTCTCGCGCAGGCCGGCCCGCCCGGACCGCCGCCGCAGCCTGGCCAGAACGGGCTCGGGCCGAACCCGATGTGCTCGCGGCTGGAAGGCCAGCTCGCCGCGCTCGATCGGGGCGGCGGCGGTGGCGACCCCGCGCGCGAAGACCAGATCCGCCGCTATCAGGAGTCCCAGAGCCGCCAGCAGGCCGAGCTCGACCGCGTCACCATGCAGGCCAAGCGCATGGGCTGCGATTCCTCCGGCTTCTTCTCGATGTTCAACGGCCAGTCGGCGCAATGCGGCCCGGTCAACACCCAGATCCAGCAGATGCGCGCCAATCTGGACCAGATCACCAGCAGTCTCGAACGCCTGCGTGGCGGCGGCCCCGGCGGCTTCAGCCCGGAGCGCGACAATCAACGCCGCTCGGTGCTGGCGGCGCTGGCGCAGAACAATTGCGGCCCGCAATATGCCAACGCCGCGCAGTCGCAAGGCGGCGGCAACTTCCTGAGCAATCTGTTCGGCGGCGGCAACAACCCCAACAATCCGCAAGGCGTGCCGCCGGCCGATCTCGGCCCGCAGTCGGGCACCTACCGCACCGTGTGCGTGCGCACCTGCGACGGCGCTTATTTCCCGATCTCGTTTGCGACCGTGCCGGCGCGCTTTCCCGACGACGAGAAGACCTGCAAGGCGCTGTGCCCGGCCGCGGAAGCCGTGCTCTACACCCATCGCAATCCCGGCGAGGACATGAACTCGGCGGTCTCCACCGCCGGCCAGCCCTACACGGCGCTGCCGACCGCGTTCAAATTCCGCAGCGAGTTCAATCCGTCCTGCTCCTGCAAGGCCGCGGGCCAGACCTGGGCCGACGCGCTGAAATCGGCCGACGACAAGGCCGCCGCCGAGCAGCAGGGTGACATCATCGTCACCGAGGAGAGCGCCAAGAAGATGCAGCAGCAGCGGCTCAGCAAGGGCACGCCGCAGCCCGCCAATGGCAAGAAGGGCGCAGCGCCTGCGCCGACGACGGCGGCTGCGCCAGCGCAGACGCCGCCGGCGGACACCGGCACTGCTGCGTCGAGTTCAGAGAACAAGCCGATCCGCTCAGTCGGCCCGACCTTCCTGCCGCAACAGCAGAAGTAGGCCCTGATCCGTCATGCCCTGCGAAGGCGGTCGCCAGGCGCGGCCGCTTCGCGGTTACTGCTCACCCTCGCGGCTCCACGGGAAGAGATTGGCCGGAAAGTCCGCTGCGTAGCGCTTTCCCTTCGGGGGCGGCGGCGGCTCGTCCGGTGGATTTGGATTCGGCTCGACCACCCGCCGATAGAGGTGCCAGGTGGCGTGACCGAGCACCGGCAGGACGACAGCGAGACCGACGAAGAACGGCAGCGAGCCGATCACGAGCAGTGCCGCGACGATGAGGCCCCATCCGGCCATCGCAACCGGATTCGCCGCCACCGCTCGGAGCGACGTGCGGATCGCGTCGATCGCAGTCGCATGCCGGTCGAGCATCAACGGAAACGACACGACGCTGACGCACAAGGCCACAACCGCAAACAGGAAGCCGACACCGCAACCGACGATGATGAGCGACCAGCCTTCCGGCGTCGTCAGCACGCGCGTTGCGAAGTCGGGAATGCTTGCGGCCGCCGCGTGACCGAAGATCGTGACATAGATTGCGTTCGCGACACCGATCCAGGCCCCGAACAGGACCAGCAGGAGCACGCCGAGTTCGACCATTGCGCCGAACGACGGTGCGCGCAGCACCTTGATCGCATCCCATGCATCGACCTCCTCGCCGCGCTCGCGACGCCGGCTGAGTTCGTAGAGACCGATCGCGGCAAAAGGGCCGATCAAGGCAAAGCCGGCAGCCAGCGGAAACAGGAGCGGCAGCACCGAATAGCCGAGAACCATCCTGAACAGGACGAGACCGAGAACGGGATAAATCACGCACACGACGATCGCGTGGCTCGGCATCGCCTGGAAGTCCTCCCAACCCAGGCGTAAGGCCTCGGTCAGGTCAGACAAGCTGATCTTGCGAATGGGATAGGAGGCCGCTTCGCCGAAGACGTGCCGCCTGATGATGTCGTGGGAGTACAGAGTGGCCATGAACGGACCCTCCCGTGCTGAAAATCGCGGTTTCGATCACACGCGCTTTTCAACCACGCGTGTCCGCCTGACGAGCGAGAGACGCGATGGGCCGAGTACGGCAACCCAGGTTCAACGGAAACGAGCCTGGCCGGACGGAACCCGTCGCGACCTACGTCGCAAGCTTAGCCCGCACGGAGCACGGCTGCACTCACGGTTCGGTGAATATGCATCTGCACCGATTTGTGCGTTGCGTCGTCTGAGACGCTGCCACCTATGATCCACGCGCCGGGCGGCGACAACGCCCACGCTACGTCAGCACTCTTACATGCTCTATTGACGCCGGATTAGGCTGGGACCATCTTAGAGCCAGACGCCCTTAGTTCCGATGAAATTGATGGTCGCGAGCGTTCTCTTGATTTCGCGACCAGAGGAATGGGCGAGGCAACAGGCCGGCGATGGCATAGATGCCAGCTAAGAAAGGCCAGCCATCGCGACAGACATGAGCTCCGCCCTGGATTCGTATCCGTAGCCTTCGATGGCAAGGATGGATCAGGATGGCTGTCGCACTGATACTGCTTCTGGTCGCGATCGGCTCGGTGCTGTTTCACCTCTACAGCCCGTGGTGGTGGACGCCGATCGCCACGAACTGGGCCTATATCGACCACACCATCAACATCACGTTCTGGATCACCGGCTTCGTCTTCGTCGCGGTCATCGCCTTCATGGCCTATTGCATCTTTCGCTTTCACCACAAGGACGGAAGACGGGCTGACTACAATCCGGAAAACAAAAAGCTCGAATGGTGGCTGAGCGTCGGGACCGGCGTCGGAGTCGCGGCCATGCTGGCGCCTGGCCTCGTGGTCTGGCACCAGTTCGTGACGGTGCCTGCGGATGCCACCGAGGTCGAGGTCATGGGCCAGCAATGGCAATGGAGCTTCCGCCTTCCGGGCAAGGATGGGCGGTTGGGCACATCCGATGTCCGCAACATCGCTGCCGACAATCCGATGGGCCTCAATCGGGACGACCCACACGCGCAGGACGACGTCGTGATCGAGAACGGCGACCTGCACCTTCAAATGGGAAAGCCGGTCAAGGTTCTCCTCCGCTCGGTTGATGTCCTGCACGATTTCTACGTGCCCGAATTCCGCGCCAAGATGGACATGGTTCCTGGCATGGTGACCTTTTTCTGGATAACGCCGATCCGAACCGGAACGTTCGATGTTCTGTGTGCGGAGCTTTGTGGCGCTGCCCATTATCAGATGCGGGCCAAGGTCATCGTCGACGAAGAGCGCGAATATCACGCTTGGCTGGAGCAACAAAAGACGTTTGCCGAATTGTCGCCGGCAAAAGCTGTCGTGAAGGCGACGTACCAATCCGGCGGCAAGTAGCAAGCTGCCGCTGCAAAGATGGATCGGGTGCAAGAGGCCAACGCCTCACCCCCGATGGAAACGACCGAGGAGGTTTCTATGGTCGATATTCCATATGAAGGGATCGCAGGCATCCCGCCTGCCGAAGTACCCGATGTCGAGCTCTATCATCCAAGGAGCTGGTGGACACGGTATGTCTTCTCGCAGGACGCCAAGGTGATCGCCATTCAGTATTCGCTGACGGCCACGGCCATCGGGCTGGTGGCCCTGGTGCTGTCGTGGCTGATGCGACTGCAACTGGGCTTCCCCGGCACCTTCTCTTTCATCGATGCCAACCAGTACCTGCAGTTCATCACCATGCACGGCATGATCATGGTGATCTATCTGCTCACTGCATTGTTCCTGGGCGGCTTCGGCAACTACCTGATCCCGTTGATGGTCGGCGCCCGGGACATGGTCTTCCCTTATGTGAACATGCTGAGCTACTGGGTCTACCTGCTCGCAGTCCTGGTGCTGGCCTCGACGTTCTTCGTGCCCGGCGGCCCCACCGGCGCCGGCTGGACGCTATACCCGCCGCAAGCGATCCTCTCCGGAACGCCCGGGCAGGATTGGGGCATCATTCTCATGATGTCGTCCCTGATCTTGTTCATCATCGGCTTCACCATGGGCGGGCTGAATTACGTGGTCACGGTGCTCCAGGCGCGCACCCGCGGCATGACGTTGATGCGCTTGCCCCTGACGGTGTGGGGCATCTTCACGGCGACCGTGATGGCGCTCCTGGCATTCCCTGCGCTCTTCGTTGCCTCGGTCATGCTGCTGCTCGACCGTCTCCTGGGAACCAGCTTCTTCATGCCCTCCCTCGTCGAGATGGGCACGCTGTCGAAATATGGCGGCGGCAGCCCGCTGCTCTTCCAGCACCTGTTCTGGTTCTTCGGCCACCCCGAGGTCTACATCGTCGCCCTGCCCGCCTTCGGCATCGTCTCCGATCTGATCAGCACGCATGCGCGCAAGAACATCTTTGGTTACCGCATGATGGTCTGGGCGATCGTGGCCATCGGCGCGCTCAGCTTCATCGTATGGGCGCACCACATGTATGTGAGCGGCATGTTCCCGCAATTCGGGTACTTCTTCGCCACCACGACGCTCATCATCGCCATCCCGACCGCGATCAAGGTCTACAACTGGGTGCTGACCTTGTGGCGCGGCGACATTCATCTCAGGGTGCCGATGCTGTTCGCCCTCGGCTTCATCATCACCTTCGTGAATGGCGGCCTCACCGGCCTCTTCCTCGGCAACGTCGTCGTGGACGTGCCCCTCTCGGATACCATGTTCGTGGTCGCGCATTTCCACATGGTGATGGGCGTGGCGCCAATCATGGTCGTGCTCGGCGCGATCTATCATTGGTACCCCAAGGTCACGGGGCGGATGCTGAACGACGTCCTGGGCAAGTTTCACTTCTGGGTCACCTTCCTCGGCGCCTACCTGATCTTCTTCCCCATGCACTATCTTGGGCTGCTCGGAGTTCCGCGCCGGTATTTCGAACTCGGCGACACGGCGTTCATCCCGTCCTCGGCCCATTCACTGAATGCCTTCATCTCCGTGGTGGCCTTGACCGTCGGCTTCAGCCAGATGGTGTTCCTGTTCAATCTTGCCTGGAGCCTGTTCAAAGGTGAGGCCTCAGGCGGCAATCCGTGGCGGGCGACGACGCTGGAGTGGCAGACGCCGGAGACGCCCCCCGGACACGGCAACTGGGGCAAGGAGCTCCCGGTCGTGTACCGATGGGCCTATGACTACAGTGTGCCCGGTGCCGCGGAGGACTTCATTCCGCAGAACCAGCCGCCACGCGCGACGCAGCTCGTTCAGGGAGCAGCTTCGTGAGCGCCATCATCCTGTTCCTGACTGTGCTTGCGATGATCGCCGGATGGTGGCTGTCGCAGCAGCGGCTGACGGCCAAGCCCTGGCTGGAGGAAGGCTCGGTCGGTGACTTCCCCGGCGGCGATAGCATGTCCTGGCCGGCAGCGAAGGTCGGACTTGGCGTGTTTCTCGCCGTCGCCAGCGCATTATTCGTCCTCTTCATCAGCGCCTACTCGATGCGCATGAGCGTGGTGGACTGGCGGCCGCTGCCGGTACCGCGGCTGCTGTGGGTCAACACGGGCGTCCTGGTCCTGAGCAGTATCGCGCTGCAATGGTCGTACGTGGCTGCCGGGCGACACGATACCGAGAACGTCAAGATCGGTCTGCTCGCTGGCGGAGCATCCGCCGTGATCTTCCTCGCCGGACAGCTCCTGGCCTGGCAACGGCTCGGGGCTGCCGGATATTTCGTGGCGTCCAATCCGGCGAATTCCTTCTTCTACCTGTTGACCGCGGTGCACGGGTTGCATCTGACGGGTGGCCTGGTGGCCCTCGGACGAACCTCGGCCAAGGTGTGGCGTGGCGCCCCCGACACGCGCTTAAGCGTGGAACTGTGCGCCATCTACTGGCATTTCCTGCTGCTGGTCTGGCTTGTCCTGCTCGGGCTTCTCACGGGCTGGACCGACGATTTCGTCAACATCTGTCGCCAATTGCTGAGCTAGGGAGGCGAGACCAGATGGCTGAGACCGTACTGACACATTCGGGCCAATCGCCTACGCGGCTTGAAGGCTGGCGCGGCATCGCCGCCGACTGGGCGTCCGATCAGCGCGCCTTCAAGAACGTGTCCTGGGGCAAGGCCATGATGTGGATCTTCCTCCTCAGCGACACCTTCATCTTCAGTTGCTTCCTGCTCTCCTACATGACGGCGCGCATGTCGACGACCGTGCCGTGGCCCAACCCGAGCGAAGTCTTCGCCCTCAACTTCGCCGGCAAGCAGATTCCGCTGATCCTGATCGCCATCATGACTTTTATCCTGATCAGCAGCAGCGGCACGATGGCGATGGCCGTCAATTTCGGCTACCGCCGCGATCGCGTCAGAACCGCGGCCTTGATGCTGGTCACGGCGGCCTTCGGCGCAACCTTCGTCGGAATGCAGGCCTTCGAATGGACCAAGCTGATCATGGAGGGCGTCCGGCCCTGGGGCAATCCATGGGGTGCACCGCAGTTTGGTGCAAGCTTCTTCATGATCACCGGCTTCCACGGCACCCACGTGACGATCGGCGTGATCTTCCTGATCGCGATCGCGCGGAAGGTCTTTCGCGGCGACTTCGACGTCGAGAGGCGCGGCTTCTTCACGAGCCGCAAGGGCTATTACGAAATCGTCGAGATCATGGGCCTGTACTGGCACTTCGTCGATCTCGTGTGGGTGTTCATCTTTGCATTGTTCTATCTTTGGTGAGGTCGGCGCATGACAAACGCGGCGGTACATATGGAAGGCCAGCTCCACGCTCCGGCGCACGGCGCAGTCGCAACGGCAGCCGTGCACGCCAAGGGGCAACAGCACCCGATCAAGCTCTATCTCGTGGTCTGGGGCTGGCTGTTCGTCCTCAGCACGTGCTCCTACCTCGTCGACTACTTTGGCCTGCAGGGCTACCTCAGGTGGTCGCTGATCCTGCTGTTCATGGTGTTGAAGGCCGGCCTGATCGTCGCCGTCTTCATGCACATGGCCTGGGAGCGGCTGGCCCTCGCCTATGCCATCCTGCTGCCACCGATCGCGGTGCTGGTGTTCGTGACCATCATGGTCCTCGAATCCGAATACACCCATTTGCTTCGGGTGCTGTTCTTCGCAACCCCGTCATAGCAGCAAGCGAGCTGGCACCTCGCTCCACTGTCATGCCCCGCGAAGGCAGGGCATCCAGTACTCTGCGGCAGGAGTCAGTTTCTACAACGTCCGCCGCGGAGTACTGGATCATCCGCCTTCGCGGATGATGACACTTGAGTACGTGGAAAGACCGCCCGCCTCTCGTGCTACCCCTCGAACGCGTCGATCGACGCCCGGCTGCCGCGCGACACCAGCGTCTCGTCCGGCGCGGGCAGCTTCTCGCCCTTGTCGCGAAAGCGGTTGGTGATGGGATAGCGGCGGTCGCGGCCGAAATTCCTGGCCGTCACCTTCACGCCGGGCGCGGCCTGGCGACGCTTGTATTCGGCGACGTTGAGGAGATGGTCGATGCGGGTGACCGTATCGCGGTCGAAGCCGGCGGCGATGATCGCCTCGAGCGGCTCCTCGCGCTCGATGAGGCGCTCCAGGATCGCATCGAGCGCGTCGTAAGGCGGCAATGAATCCTGGTCGGTCTGGTTCTCGCGCAGCTCTGCGGTCGGCGGACGCGTGATGATATCAGGCGGGATCACCTCGCCCGCCGGCCCGAGCGCGCCCTCAGGCTTCCAGCCGTTGCGCAAGCTCCCCAGGCGAAACACCTGCGTCTTGTAGATGTCCTTGATCGGATTGAAGCCGCCGTTCATGTCGCCATAGAGCGTGGCGTAGCCGACCGACATTTCCGACTTGTTGCCTGTCGTCACCACCATCAGCCCGGTCTTGTTGGAGATCGCCATCAGAAGGGTGCCGCGGGTGCGGGCCTGGAGATTTTCCTCGGTGATATCCGGCGGCAGGTTCTTGAAGATGCCGGACAGGATGGTCTCGAACCCGGTCACCGCTTCCGCGATCGGAAGCACCTCGTAGCGGATGCCGAGATGGCCGGCGAGCTCGCCGGCGTCGGCAATCGAATGTGCGGCCGTGTAGCGATAAGGCAGCATCACGCCATGCACCTGATCGGCGCCGAGGGCGTCGACCGCGATCGCCGCGCAAAGCGCAGAATCGATGCCGCCGGAGATCCCGAGCAGCACGCCGGGAAAGCCATTCTTGGTGACATAGTCGCGCAGGCCAAGCACGCAGGCGGCGTAGTCGGCCTTATCACCCTCGACCTGCTCCGCGATCAGACCGGTGCAGCGCCAGTCTTCGCCGTTACGCGTGAAGCGCAGTGTGGTGACGTTCTCCTCGAACGCCGGCAGTTGCGCGGCGAGCGAGAGATCGCCGTTGAGCGCGAAGGACGCGCCGTCGAACACCAGTTCGTCCTGGCCGCCAACCTGGTTGAGATAGACCAGCGGCAGGCCGCTTTCGGTCACCCGCGCCACCGCGACCGACAGGCGCACGTCGCTCTTGTCGCGGGCGTAAGGCGAGCCGTTCGGCACCAGGATGATCTCGGCGCCGGTCTCGGCCAACGTCTCGACCACGTTCTCGTAATCCTCGGACTCCTCCAGCCAGATGTCCTCGCAGATCGGCACGCCGATGCGCACGCCGCGCACGGTCACGGGGCCTGCGGCAGGCCCGCGCGAAAACAGCCGCTTCTCATCGAACACGCCGTAATTCGGCAGATTGCATTTGAAGCGAAGCGCGGCGATGCGGCCGCCGTCGAGCAGCGCGCAGGCATTATGAAGCCTGTCGTCCTCGACCCAGGGCGTGCCGACCAGCATCGCCGGACCGCCATCAGCGGTCTCGCGCGCCAGCGCTTCGATCGCGGCGCGGCAGGCGGCCTGGAAGGCGGGCTTCTGCACCAGATCTTCCGGCGGATAGCCGGCGATGAACAATTCCGGAAACAGCACGAGATCCGCACCGTCCGCGGCCGCCTGCGCGCGCGCGGCCCGTGCCTTGGCGGCGTTGCCCTCGATATCGCCCATGGCCGGATTGAGCTGGGCGAGCGTGACCGCGAATGCGTTGAGACGTTCGGTCATGGCGCGCTCTCCGTCACCTCTCCCGAAGGGAGAGGTCGGAGCGCATCGGGGATGCGATCCGGGTGAGGGGTTACGGTCTCTCTTGGGAGCCAAGCCCCCTCACCCGCTTTGCGCTCGACGATGCTCCGCATCGCGAGACGCAAACCGACCTCTCCCCGTTGGGGAGAGGTGAAGGGACCTCGGGCGCCTATGCGCAATGGATATTCTCCTCGCTAGAGGAACCCCAATCGCTCGACGATGGCAATGATCCAGAACGCGCCGGCCATCAGCAGCGCGACGCCGACCGCGGCCGAGCCCATGTCCTTGACCCGCCCGATCTGCTTGTCGTGATCCATGGTGAGGCGGTCGGCGAGCTTCTCGATCGCGGTGTTGAGCAGCTCGACCACCAGCACGAACGCAACCGAACAGACCAGCTCGACCGCACGCATCGCGGTCGCGGCGACGAGCCAGGCCAGCGGCAGCGACAACAGGAGCGCAAAGATCTCCTCGCGGACGGCCTGCTCCGAGCGGAACGCAAAGGCCAGACCGTTGCGCGAATTGATCGTGGCCTTCCAGATCCGCAGCAAGGTCTTAGAGCCCCGCTGCGGCCGGCATCGGCTTGACCTTGCCGGCGCGTTCCTGCTTGAGCAGCTCGGCGACCAGGAAAGCCATGTCGATGGATTGCTCGGCATTGAGGCGGGGATCGCAGACCGTGTGATAGCGGTCGTTGAGATCCTCGTCCGTGATCGCGCGGGCGCCGCCGAGGCATTCGGTGACGTCCTTGCCGGTCATCTCCAGATGCACGCCGCCGGCATGGGTGCCTTCGGCCGCGTGGATCGCGAAGAACGACTTCACCTCGGACAGGATGCGGTCGAACGGCCGCGTCTTGTAGCCGGTGGTGGAGGTGATGGTGTTGCCGTGCATGGGATCGCACGACCAGACCACCACCCTTCCCTCGCGCTGGACGGCGCGGATCTGGTTCGGCAGGTGCTCGCCGATCTTGTCGGAGCCGAAGCGGCCGATCAGCGTCAGCCGGCCCGGCTCGTTGTCGGGGTTGAGCACGTCGATCAGCTTCAACAGCTCGTCGGGCTTGAGCGAGGGGCCGCATTTCAGGCCGATCGGGTTCTTGATGCCGCGGAAATATTCGACATGGCCGTGGTCGAGCTGGCGCGTGCGGTCGCCGATCCAGATCATGTGGCCCGAGGTCGCGTACCAGTCGCCGGTGGTGGAATCGACCCGGGTCATGGCCTGCTCGTAGCCGAGCAGAAGCGCCTCGTGGCTGGTGTAGAAATCGGTGGCACGCAGCTCGGGGTGGCTTTCGAGATCGAGGCCGCAGGCGCGCATGAAGTTGAGCGCATCCGAGATGCGGTCGGCCAATTCCTTGTAGCGACGTGACTGCGGCGAGTCCTTCAGGAAGCCGAGCATCCATTCATGCACGCTGCCGAGATTGGCGTAGCCGCCGGTCGCGAAGGCGCGCAGCAGGTTCAGCGTCGCAGCCGACTGGCGATAGGCCATCAGCTGGCGCTGCGGATCGGGAACGCGCGCGTCCTTGGTGAAGGCGATGTCGTTGACGATGTCGCCGCGATAGCTCGGCAGCTCGACGCCGTTCAGCTTCTCGGTCGGCGACGAGCGGGGCTTTGCGAACTGTCCGGCGATGCGGCCGACCTTCACCACGGGGACGGCGCCGGCATAGGTCAGCACGACCGCCATCTGCAAGAGCACGCGGAAGAAGTCGCGGATGTTGTTGGCGCCGTGCTCGGCAAAGCTCTCGGCGCAGTCGCCGCCCTGGAGCAGGAAAGCCTCGCCGGCCGCAACGCGGCCCAAGGCCTTCTTCAGATTGCGCGCCTCGCCGGCGAACACCAGCGGCGGAAAGGTCGCAAGCTGCGCCTCGACGTCGGCCAGGGCCTTGGCGTCGGGATAATCGGGCACCTGTAGCACCGGCTTGCTGCGCCAGGACTCGGGCGTCCACCGCTCGGACATCGCAATCTCTCCGTGAAGCAAAAAGTGCAACCTGATCTATGGGTTGCGAGGGCCGCCTTATACACAGGCTGGCACGACATCGCCAGTTGTAAATCCGTTTCGCATTGCAAACCCTTGCGGCCAAAGCCGAATTCGCATTTGCTAGGGATTGCAGAGGAAACCGGCAAGACACCTTCCGCCCATGGACGCCGCACTGGACGACGTTTTCATCGACGAGATCAGCTTCCCGGCGGCCGACGGGTATGCGCTGGCCGGCACCCTGTTCCTGCCCCGCGGCGCCAAGCGCCATGCCGTCCTGGTCAATTCGGCCACCGCCATTCCGCGCAAGATCTATCGCGGCTTTGCCTCCTATCTCGCCCATCGCGGCTGCGCGGTGCTCACTTACGACTATCGCGGCATCGGCGGCTCCCGTCTGCCGGCGATGGTCGGTTACAACCAGCCAAAATCGCTGGTCGGCTTCAAGGCCTCGATGTCGGACTGGGCCGCGCTCGACGTCACCGCCGCGGTGCGCTGGATGCGCGAGCGCTATCACACCCTGCCGCTCGCCTATGTCGGCCACTCCTTCGGCGGCCAGGCACTGGGGCTGCTCGCGAACAACAGCGAGATCTCCCGCGCCGCCCTCGTGGCCTCGCAGGCCGCGACGTGGCGGCTGATGACCTCGCCGGAGAAATACCGCGTGTTCGCCTTCATGAATTTCGTCGGCGTGCCGCTGGCGCATGCGCTCGGTTATGCGCCGGGCTGGGTGGGCATCGGCGAGGATCTGCCCAAGGGCGTCTTCCTGCAATGGGCCGAGTGGGTCTCGAGCCCGCGCTATCTGTTCGATTCAAAGCTGCCGGCGCTGGAGAATTTTACGAAATTCAAGGGCGAGCTGCGCGCGCTGTGCTTCTCCGACGATCCCTGGGCGACGCGCCCCGCGGTCGAGCTGCTCACCAGCGGATTCACCGCGATCAAGCCGGAAGTGTTGACCGTAAAACCGTCAGACGTCGGCGCCAAGGGCATCGGCCATTTCGGCTTCTTCCGCCCTGACCACCGCGACACGCTGTGGCGCGGGGTGGCCGAATGGATCCAGGGCGAGTGAGGCGTTAGCGGATGATCGTCGTCAGCGCCGAGTAACGCCTGGTCGGCTTGGCTTCGCTCGGCGCAAACTGCGCGAACGCTTCGCTCACGCGCACCGCCGGCGGCGTGTCGCTTGCGAACCGAAACTCCTTCGGCTTCGGCGCGTAGAAGCTGGCGCTGTAATAGTCGTCGTCGAAACGCGTCTCGCCGACGCCGAACAATGCGTCGCAGGCGAACAGGAGCGCGTAGACTCCCGCAACCGCCACGACGGTCTCCTTGAGAATAGTCATGCTGATGCCCTGCCCTTTGCGGGCAGGATGCAGGCCGGTTCCAAAACTCTGGTTTAAGGCGCCGTGCTTCTTGTCGGGAGGGTTTGCGGCCGCTGAGCCGAATACGGACAATTTTATCGATCTCGAAAAAGAGCCCGCCTGACCGGATCAGGCGGGCTCAGGATTGGCCGATCGGGAGGTGATCAGGCGGACAGATTCATCCAGACAGTCTTCGGCTCGGTGAAATTGTCGAGCGCGGCGGTGCCGTGCTCGCGGCCGAGGCCGGAGTCGCGCTCGCCGCCCCAGGGCAGGCGCACGTCGGTATAGCCATAGGTGTTCATCCAGACCGTGCCGGCGCGCGCCCGCTTGGCGAAACGCTGGAGCCTGCCGATGTCGCGGCTCCAGACGCCGGCGGCGAGGCTATAGGCCGTGCCGTTGGCGATCCGTAAAGCATCGGCCTCGTCGGCGAACTTGATGACGCTGACGACGGGGCCGAAGATCTCCTCTTGCGAGATCCGCATCTCGTGCGCGACATCGGCGAACACGGTGGGGCTGATGAAATAGCCGCGTTCGCCGACCTTCTCGCCGCCGGTGACGAGCCTTGCGCCTTCTTTCCGGCCGATGTCGACATAGTCGAGGATCGACTTCATCTGCTTCTCGGAGATGACAGGACCGAGCGCCGTCTTGCGGTCGAGCGGATCGCCGATCTTGATCGACTTCGCGCGCGCCGCGAGCCGCTCGACGACCTCGTCATAGGCCTTCTCCTGCACCAGCACGCGGGAGCCGGCCGAGCACACCTGACCGGCATTGAAGAAAATGCCGGAGGCCGCAGCCTTGCTGGCGGCTTCCAGATCGGCATCGTCGAAGATGACATTGGCCGACTTGCCGCCGAGCTCGAGCGAGACGCGCTTGAAGTTGCTCGCCGCGCCTTTCATGATTCCGCGCCCCACGCCGGGCGAGCCGGTGAAGGTGACCTTGTCCACGTCAGGATGATTGACCAGCGCGTCGCCGACGATGCGGCCCGGCCCGGTCACGACATTGAAGACGCCCGCCGGAAGACCCGCTTCGAGCGCGAGCTCGGCGATGCGCAGCGCCGACAGCGAGGTCAGCTCGGCCGGCTTCATCACCACGGTGCAACCGCAGGCCAGCGCCGGGGCGAGCTTCCACATGCCGATCATCAGCGGGAAATTCCACGGCACGATCGCCGCGACCACGCCGACCGGCTCGCGCATGGTGTAGGTCAGGGCATCGTCGCGCACCGGCACGACGTCTCCGCTGATCTTGTCGGCCCAGCCGGCGTAATAGGTCAGCGTGTCGACGGCAGCCGGAAAGTCCTGGCGCATCGTCGCGGAGATCGGCTTGCCGGCGTCGATCGACTCGAGCTCGATGATCTCTTCGGCGTTGCGCTTGAGCAGGTCGGCCCAGCGCAGCAGGATTTGGCCGCGCTCGGACGCCCGCATCGTGCGCCACGGGCCCTCGAACGCCCGGCGCGCGGCCGCGACCGCATGCTCGACATCGGCCTCGCCGCCCTCGGCGATGGTGGCGATGACCTGCCCGGTGGCGGGATTGAGGGATTTGAAGGTGCGGCCGGAGGCAGCGGGGACGCGGCGGCCGTCGATGAGCAGATGCTGCGGCCGGGCCATGAACTCGGTGGCCGGCGAATGCGCAAAGTCATATGCAACAGACATCATATTTCCTCCTGATCTGGTATGCCAGACTAGGCACCTATTGGCTGCAGTAAATATGATATCTTCTGCAAATGGACGCACTACATATGAAGCGCAGTTCATAAGGATATCAGATGCTTCAGATCGAGATCGAGGCCGTCTGGCGGTTTCGCCGCGAGGGCAGCCCGCGCACCGCCGTCGTCATGCTGGGCGTGCTCAACGAAATCCGGAAGACCGGAAAGATCACGAGCGCCGCCAGCGATGCGCACCTCTCCTATCGCCATGTCTGGAATCTGATCGAGCAATGGTCCGAGTTCTTCGGCACGCCGCTGGTCGAGACCCAGCGCGGCAAGGGCTCGAAACTCACGCCGTTCGGCGAGCGGCTGGTGTGGGCCGGCGAGCGCATGCAGGCGCGGCTCGGCCCGCAGCTCGACAACCTCGCGCAGGAGCTCGCAAGTGAGATCAAGCCGTTCCTCGAGCAGCGCCCCTCCGTGATCCGCGTGCATGCCAGCCACGGCTTTGCGGTGGCCAAGCTGCGCGAATTCCTCGACCGCGAGCCCGGCATCGGCGTCGATCTGCGCTATGTCAGCAACCAGCATTCGCTGGTCTCGCTGGCGCAAGGCGCCTGCGATCTCTCCGGCCTGCATCTGCCGCACGGCGCGCTGCGCGCGCAAGGCATCAAGGCGGCGCGCGAATGGCTCGATCCGCGCGAGGACCGCATCATCAGTTTCGTCACGCGCGAGATGGGCCTGATGGTCGCGCGCGGCAATCCGTTGCGGATCGCTTCGCTTCATGACCTGACCAAGCCAAATGTCCGCTTCGTCAACCGCGATCACGACTCGGGCACGCGCCTGTTGTTCGACCAGCTGCTCGCAGCGAACGGCATCGACGAGAGCCGCATCAACGGCGCGCAGCAGATCGAGTTCACCCACGCCGCGGTCGCGGCCTATGTCGCGAGCGGCATGGCGGATGCGAGCTTCGGCGTCGAAGCCGCCGCGCGCCACTTCGGCCTCGATTTCATCCGCATCCTCACCGAGGATTATTTCTTCGTCTGCAAGCGCGCCTTCCTCGATACCGCGCCGATGCAGCGCATTCTCGAAATCATCCGCAGCGCCGATTTTCGCGCAGCCGTCGCCACCCTGCCCGGCTACGTGCCGTCGGATACGGGCACCGTCACCGGCGTGAAGGCGTTTCTGGAGATGCATGCCGTGCGGTGATACGGCGGATCGCCTTCACCTTGTCGGCGATGGGCAAGAGTGGCAATCTCGGTTTGGAGTCATTCAAGAGAGACCCGATCATGTCGCGCGCGAGCGCCAAATCGCTTCCCCAGCTAAGCCTCCGCATCGACCTCGACGGCGAGGATCGGATCGGGCCCGGCAAGATCGAGCTATTGGAGCAGATTCGCGAGCAGGGCTCGATCTCGGGGGCCGGCCGCGCCATGGACATGTCCTACAAGCGCGCCTGGGACCTCGTGGACGAGATCAACCGGATCTGCAGACATCCCGCGGTCGAGCCGCAGGCCGGCGGCAAGAACGGCGGCGGCGCCATGCTCACGCCGTTCGGCGAAAAGCTTGTCGCACGCTACCGCAAGATCGAGCGCGACGCCGCGCGCGCGGTCCACAAGGACCTGGAAGCGCTCAAGAGCGACATCGCCCGTTCCCGCAAATCGTGAACGGATGGGCCGAGTTGACGGATCAGATAAAAATTATAGCCCTTCGTCGGATCGGCAGCACAGATCCGCAGAAGCTGGAGCGGCACTCATTTGATTTCGTCGTCAACGGTCTCTCTCTCTTCGAGGCCACCCGGGCCGTCGAATTCGATATGTGTGGCTCTCTCTCGAACCCGCAGTTCGAACGAGAGATAGCTCGGCGGGTCAACAAGAGGACCTCGGCTATGTTGACTTCAGATGTCCCTGCCGGCGGTCACCGTGTGGCTCTGTTTGTCTGCCCAGAATGCGGCGGCTTCGCTTGTGGCGCCATTACTGCTCATGTTTCGCGAACCGCACGCGGCGTGCAGTGGTCCGCTTTCGCGTATGAAAATGGATCTGATGCTGCTTCTCAGCTCGACCTCGGGCCCTTTGAATTTGAGTGGGCCGCTTATTTGAGTGAAATCGAGCGCTCGAAGGTCGATTAAGCCCTAGTTCGGCCGCACCGACATCTCCGGCATCGTCTGAGTCAGCGCTTCACCCAACAGGCTCTGCTCCGCCCTCGGGATCGAGAAACGGACCTTGAAACCGTCCTCGGTCTGGAGCGTGATGATGCGCTGGGTCGTGTCGGTCGACTGTTCGAGCGCCCAGGACGCCAGCGGATAGGCATAGCGCAAGCTCTGGTCGCCGTAGCGAGCCTTGAGCGCCGTCTCGAGCAGTCCGGGCAGTGTCATGATGAGGGCACCGACCTGGTTGAGCGAGACGCTGACGGCCGTGGGATTGCCCGCCACATCCTCGAAGCCCAGCGAGATCGCGCCGCCATCGGCCGCCACCGCGCAGGTCGTGAGCTGCCTCACCTTGATTTCCATCGTCAGTCCCGAAAGCACACCTCGCTATATCCACCACGATATATCGATAAGTCCACCCGCGTCCAGCCTGCTTTTTCTGGAATTGATCGAGCCCGCCGCCATGGCCGGTCGGGCGCAAGCGTGATATATAGTTCGATATAACGAGGCCCCGAACGGCCCGTTTCTGCAAGGGAGCGCAAAGCCAATGAGTGACTTCAATCTTCTCATCGACGGCAAGATGGTGCCCGGCGACATGACCATGCCGGTTCTCAATCCCGCGACCGAAGAGGTGCTGGCGCAGTGCCCGCGCGCCTCCAAGTCCCAGTTGGATGCGGCCGTGGCCGCCGCGAAAGCCGCCTACCCCGCCTGGGCCGCAACGCCGATGGAAGACCGCCGCAAGGTCGTGATCAAGATGGCCGATGTGATCGAGGCCAATTCCGCCGAGCTCGCGCGCCTGCTCACCTCCGAGCAGGGCAAGCCGCTGGCGGATGCCACCGGCGAAGTGCTCGGCATGGCCGCCTTCTTCCGCTATCTCGGCTCGCTCGAACTGCCGATGAAGGTGATCGAGAATTCCGGCGACCGCAAGGTCGAGGCCTATCGCCGCCCGCTCGGCGTCGTCGGCGCCATCATCCCCTGGAACTATCCGCTCCTGATCCTCGCCTTCAAGCTTCCCTCCGCGCTGCTCGCCGGCAACACGCTGGTGGTCAAGCCGGCGCCGACCACGCCGCTGGCGACGCTTCGCTTCGCCGAGCTGATCAAGGACGTCGTGCCGAAGGGCGTGCTCAACTTCATCACCGACGCCAACGATCTCGGCGGCGAGATGACCAAGCACCCCGATATCCGCAAGATCTCCTTCACCGGCTCCACGGCCACGGGACAGAAGGTGATGGCGAGCGCGGCGCAGACGCTCAAGCGCATCACGCTCGAGCTCGGCGGCAACGATGCCGGCATCGTGCTCGACGACGTCGACCCGAAGAAGGTCGCGCCCGGCATTTTCGAAGGCGCGTTCCAGAATTCCGGGCAAGTCTGCCTTGCCATCAAGCGGCTGTATGTGCACGAATCCGTCTATGACGAGCTTTGCGACGAGCTGGTCGCCATCGCGAAGAATACCGTCGTGGACGATGGCTCCAAGCAAGGAACAAAACTCGGACCTATTCAGAACAAGATGCAGTACGAGAAGGTGAAGGCGTTCCTCGAGGACGCGCACAAGAACGGCAAGGTGGTGGCCGGTGGCGCCGCGATGGACCGCCCCGGCTATTTCATCGAGCCGACCATCGTGCGCGACATCAAGGAGGGCTCGAAGCTGGTCGACGAGGAGCAGTTCGGCCCGGTGCTGCCGCTGATCAAATATTCCGACAAGGACGACGTGATCCGCCGTGCCAATGCCACCACCTACGGCCTCGGTGCCTCGGTCTGGTCGTCCGACATCAAGCGCGCGCACGAGGTCGCGACCCAGCTCGAGTCCGGCACGGTCTGGATCAACAAGCATCTCGACATGGCCCCGCACATCCCGTTCGGCGGCGCCAAGCAGTCGGGCATCGGCACCGAATTCGCCGAGGAAGGCCTCGCCGAATTCACCCAGCTCCAGATCATCAACGGCCCACCGGCGGCCTGAACCGACAACAGGGCCGCGGCGGAACGGCCGCGGCTCCCATTCATTGGCTGTGAAGCGGAGATGCACCATGTTCGATGCGCAATGCGACCTCGGCGCCCTCGTCTACGAGCCGCATCAGGATCCCGACGCCGTCCTGCGCGACTTCGCCGCGGATTTGAGAGCACGCGGCCGCCGCGTCGTCGGCATGGTGCAGGCCGGCCAATGCGCCGACTCCAGCCTCTCGGCGGTGCTGCTGCACAGCGGCGAGAAACTCTTGCTCGCCCAGGATTTCGATCCGGCCGCACAGGGCTGCCGGCTCGATCTCGCACGGCTGCAAAATGCCGGCGAGCGTATCGCCAATGCCCTCGCCCACGGCGCCGACCTCATCATCATCAATCGCTTCGGCAAGCGCGAGCGCGACGGCAAGGGCCTGGCCTATCTGATCGAGCGCGCGCTCAATGCCGACATTCCCGTGCTGATCGCCGTCGGCAGCGACCATTTCACCGACTGGATCAAGTTCGCCGGCGGCATGAGCGTCAAGCTCGATTGCGATCGCGATGCGCTGGAGACGTGGTGGCAGGGCGTCACGGCCGCAGGCGCGCAGTCGGACAGCGGATCACATCCGACCGTCTGCGAGATTCTCAAATAGCCGGTCAGACGAGCGGCTCGTCCTTCAGCGCCGACACCACCTGCGCGCCACGCTCGGTCAGGCGATAGGTCACCAGCGGCCGGCTCGACGGCGGCTTGCGGCCGATCTCGACGATGTAGCCGCGCACCATCAGCGCTTCAAAACTGCCGTAGTAGCCGAACATGCTGATCTGGCTCTGCTTGAGCAGCTTGAACTCGCGAAGAAGCCGGATCTCGTTGCCCGAGAGCAGCGATCGGCGCACGCGCTGCACGAACCGTGCGCGCTGCTCAAACCAGGCCTGATCCGGCAATTCGTGCGAGGGCGCAGGATCGCGCTCGCAGGGACCCGCCTCCGGCGTGGCGTCGGCCGTGACGGGCGGCAGGCACGGCATGCTGCTGACGACCGTTTCCCTCGCGACGTCGAGCAAGGCGATCGGCCAGCGCCGCTTGCTGTCCACCATGACCGGCGGCGGCACGACATTGTCGCGCACCAATTGCTCGAAGCGCCCGGCAGTCACGCCGACATAAGCGGCCGCCCGTCGGCGATCGACCAGACGCGTATCCGGCCCGTGCTCCAGCTCGCAAGCAATGTTCTCGCCCACCCCAAGATCCCCTGACGCGTCGTTGCGCAAGGCCCGCGTCCCGCTTGGGGCCTGATCGAGCCGGCGGCGAACCTAGAGACGAGCAGCGCTCTCGAAAAGCAGAGAATGTCGTACATATTGATGCCGTTTCGGCAACGGCTATAGTCGACTGGGGATCCCATGCGCTTTCACTCACCGTCCATCCAGTATTTCCACGCCGTCCGCCGCACCGGCTCGATCCGCGCTGCGGCACGCGTCCTGAACGTTGCCTCCTCGGCCGTCAGCCGCCAGATTCTCAAGCTGGAGCAAGAGGTTGGATCGCCCTTGTTCGAGCGCAATGCGCGCGGGCTGACGCTGACGACGGTCGGCGAGATGCTGGCCCGGCACGTCATGAACGTACTCCAGGACCTCGACCGCTTCCGCTCGGACGTCGCCTCCCTGTCCGGCACCTGGCACGGCACCGTCAGCATCGCCTGCATCGAGTCGCTGACGGAATCCGTGCTGCCGGACCTGATCGCCGCGCATCGCGGCCGCGCCCGCCGCGTCAGCTTCACCCTTGAGGTGAAGGGATCGTCGGACGTGCTGGAGGCGCTCAGCCGCGGCGAAGCCGACATCGGCATCGCCATGGCGCTGAAACATCCGCCCGATCTGCGCCAGGTCGCCTTGAAGCGGTTTCGCCTTGGCGCCCTCGTCGGCCGCGAGCATCCGCTGGCGCGCCGCAAGACGGTGACGCTGGCGCGGTGCCTCGCCTTTCCCGTCATCCACGCGCTGCCGGAGCTGTCGATCTATCATCTGCTCCAGCCGCTGATCGCCCAGCTTCCGGAGACGCCAGAGCCGGCGATCCAGGCCAACTCGATCGACCTGATGCGCGAGCTCGCCGCGCGCGGCGTCGGCGTCGCGTTCCAGACCCAGCTCGGCATCAACAGGCTATCGCGCGACAGCCAGCTCGTGTTCCTGCCGCTCGACAATGCCGGCAGCCCGGTGTGGTCCGACCTCGGCATCTATGTCCGCGCCGAGCGTACCCTGCCCGACTACACCGAGTCCTTCCTCCAGGAGCTGGTGCGTGAGCTCGGCGAGCGCGAGCGGCGCGAGAACGCGGCCTATCCGCAGACCGCCTGACTAGCACGGGCTCAGCCGTGACGCGCCACCTTGCGGTGCCCGTTCTCGCTGAGGCGGTCGACCCAGGCGATGCCGATCGCGGAGATGATGAAGGTCAGGTGGATCAAGACCTGCCACATCACGCCGCCCTCGGTGAAATTGCTGCGCGTGGTGCCGAGATTGCCGGCCTCGATGAAGGTCCGCAGCAGCGAGATCGAGGAGATGCCGATGATCGCCATCGCAAGCTTGATCTTGAGCACGCTGGCATTGACGTGGCTCAGCCATTCCGGCTCGTCGGGATGGCCGTTCAGGTTCAGGCGCGAGACGAAGGTCTCATAGCCGCCCACGATCACCATCACCAGGAGGTTCGAGATCATGACGACGTCGATCAGTCCGAGCACGACGAGCATGATCTGCTGCTCGCTGGCGTCGAACGAATGCACGACGAGGTGCCAGAGCTCCTTCAGGAACAGCAGCACGTAGACGCCCTGCGCGATGATGAGGCCGACATAGAGCGGCACTTGCAGCCAGCGCGAGCCGAAGATCAACTGGGCGAACGGGCCGATCTGCGGCCGCGGCGAAGGCATGGCCGAATGTGCTTTGGGTTCGGACGTCATTGATCACTCCGGATTGCAGGCAGGACGCGTCGGCTTAGAGACTCGCGATCACAGGCGCAAGCTCGAGCGAGCCGCGATAGATCATCTCGAAGGCGACGTAAACGATGATGGCGAGGCCGACATAGGCGATCCAGCGCTGCTTTTGAAGCACGCGGCCGAGCAAATCGGCGGCAACGCCCATCATCGCGACCGAGAGCAGCAGGCCGAAGGCGAGGATGTAGGGATGCTCGCGCGCGGCGCCGGCAACGGCGAGCACGTTATCGAGTGACATCGAGACGTCGGCCGCGACGATCTGCAACGCCGCCTGCCCGAAGGTTTTGCGCGGCACATCTGCGGTGCCGGCGTTACCGCCGCGACTGAACGCGAGCTGGTTCGCATGCGCGGACTGCTCGCGCAGCTCGCGCCACATCTTCCAGCACACCCACAAGAGCAGCACGCCGCCGGCGAGCAGGAGGCCGATCACCTGCAAGAGCTGGGTCGCGACGCCGGCAAAGACGATGCGCAAGGCGGTGGCGGCGACGATGCCGACGACGATGGCGCGCCGGCGCTGCTCGGCCGGCAGGCCGGCGGCGGCAAGGCCAATGACGACGGCATTGTCGCCGGCGAGCACGAGGTCGATCAGGACGACCTGAAGCAGAGCGGTCAGCGCGTCTGCGGTGATGAACTCAATCATGATTGATCATTTTTCGATGCGGACGGATCGAGCCATTGCGGCTTCTTCCGCTCGACCCAATCCAGGACCTTTGCGCGCGAGGAGCGCAGCGCGGGCACGTCTTCGGCGAGCAGTGCAAGGCCGAGCGGCAGCATCCAGACGCCGAGCACCGGCAGGAACGACAGCACGCCGCCGGCGACGAGCAGCGCGCCGGAGGGAATCCTGACCCAGCGGCTGGACGGCTTGAGCAGATAGGTGACGGTATCGCTCATGCGCGGCGGCAGGCGATGGACGAGCTTGTCGAGACGCGGGTCACCGCCGGCCATCTGGCCGGTGGTGCCCTCGTTTACAGTCGTCGACTCGTCCGAAGCTGCGCTCATGCTCACTCCTGTTTGGCGGCGCTCGCCGCGCCCGGGCCGACCGGTTTTGCACGCGGCAACACCAGGGTCAGCAGGCGCAACAGCTTGATCGCCTGCACCTCATGCGGATGCACGTCCTCGTCGGCAGCCGCGACGCGCTCCGACAATTCCATCAGATGGGACGAGAGCGGCATGTTCGAAACCGGCCGCAACGTGTCGATCACCACATTGGCAAAGTCCGGCTCCTCCAATCGTTCCGCCAGCTCGTCGAACATCGACAACAGCCGCTCGTCGCTGATGTGCGGCGCCAAGCCGCGGTCCCGGATGAAGCGGATCACCTCGTCGCGCTCGACCGGCGAGACCCGCCGGTCAGCCACGGCGACCAGCGCGCCGGCGATGACCAGCGCCACCGCCGCCTGCTCGTTCAGGCTGGACGGCTCGGTGATCTCGATTTCGATGGGTTTTGAAGTGGCGTCAGACATCGTTGCTCCTCAATCTTGCGAAATGGCCGCACGGAGCTGCGATGGGGACGATGGGTCGGAAGGAACTCGAGAAGGCCCGACGATCGGCCGATCCATCGCATTCGCGCGGGACAGGTCATCCGACATCGCGAGGTTTGCCGACATTCGTCGGCGTCCTCGCCAGAGGGGCCCGGATTCTTGTTCGCATCAGACATAAAGATGGGTCGGACGGAATCAAGGCGAGAGACATGCGACCAGCCGCCGCATCGGGTTCCGTCTTGCCGTACTCCTCGCTGTCATCGCCCGCGAAGGCGGGCAATCCAGTATTCCGTGACGTCCGTGATTGAATCGAGAGGCCGCGGCGTACTGGATTCCCCGCCTTCGCGGGGAATGACAGCGGAGTGTTCGCGCGTCTACCCCATCAGCTCCACCAGATGCGCACGCGACGGTGACGGATCGAACCGGTCGCCGAAATACTGCGTCTCGTGCGCCACCAATCCCTCGCGGAATTCCATGATGCTGACGACGTAGGACGGCACGCCGTCATAGCTGAGGACGAACTCGCTCACCCAGAGATCGCCGCCACCGACGATCCGCCGGACCGTGAAGCGCTTCTTGTTCGGCTGCACGAAACGGCTTTCCTGGATCTTTCTGCGACCATGGATGCGCTCGCCGGACTGCGGATAGTCGAGCACGGCGTCCTCGCGATAGATGTCGTGCTCGGCCTCGAAATCGTTCGCGTCGGACGCAGCCCAATGACGCTGCAGCGCCGCCAGCTTCGCCTGATCATCCATCGCGACCTCCCGTCCTTGCGGTTTCCAGCCCTCAGATTGGCGCACAGTCGGGCGGGGGCAAGGCTCCCTCGCAACGTCTAACAACGACTAACGCGCCAAAAATCCGACTTGGATGCAGATTGACAATGCCGCGATTTGGAACCAGCCGGGAAAACGCCCATGGCACGTTTGCTGTCCGTCAATGTCGGCTTGCCGCGCGACGTCGCCTGGCAAGGCAGGACCGTTCATACCGGCATCTGGAAAGCGCCCGTCACCGGCCCGCGCAGGGTGCGCCGGCTCAACATCGACGGCGACGGCCAGGGCGACACGGCCGGTCATGGCGGCGAGCAGCGTGCCGTGTTCGTCTACCAGGAGGACTCCTATCGCTACTGGCAGAAACATCTGAGCCGATCGAACCTCGTTTATGGTCAATTCGGCGAGAATTTCACCGTCGAGGGCCTTGCCGACACCGAGGTCTGCATCGGAGACCGTTACAAGATCGGCTCTGCGCTGTTCGAGGTGACGCAGCCGCGCGTCACCTGCTACCGGCTCGGCATTCGCATGGAGGAGCCGGACATGGCCGCGCTGCTCGTCAGGCACGGCCGCCCGGGTTTCTATTTCCGTGTGATCGAGGAAGGCGACGTCGGGGCCGGCGACGAGATCACGCAAGTCGCCGATGGCCCCGAGCGCATGAGCGTGTTCGAGATCAATGCACTGCTTTACCTGCCCCCGCACCCGCGCGAACGTCTCGAACGCGCGTTGAAAATTCCGGCGCTGAGCCGCGGCTGGCGTCATTCATTCGGAGCGCTGCTCGACCAGCAGCACGCCGGCCATGCGGCAGGGGGAAACGCCGGACTTGGCCCGGCCGCAAGCCCGCCTCCGGCCTGGCGCGGCTTCCGGCCGTTTCGCGTCTCGCGCAAGATCGCCGAGAGCGGCAACGTGACCTCACTGGTCCTCGATCCCCAGGACGGACATGCCGTGGCGGCCGCCCTGCCCGGCCAATTCGTGATCGTGCGGCTCGGTCCTTCCGCCACGGCCGCGATGACGCGCAGCTATTCGCTGTCGCGCCGCGCCGAAGCCGCGTCCTATCGCATCAGCATCAAGCGGGAGGCACACGGAGCGGCCAGCCAATATATCGCCGATGAGCTCCGGATCGGCGACGTCGTGCAGCTCGGCGCGCCGCGTGGCAGCTTCACGCTGCGGCAGGATGCACGGCCCATTGCGTTGCTGAGTGCCGGCATCGGCGTGACCCCCGTGCTCGCAATGCTTCACGCGCTTGCCGCGGAAGGAACGACACGAGAGGTCTGGTGGCTGCACGGCACCCGCAACGGCCGCGAGCATGCATTCGCTGCCGAAGTGCGCGGACTGCTGGCCGGACTACCGGATCATCACAGCCATGTCTGCTACAGCGCGCCCGATCCTGACGATCGCGCCGAGGTGGATTACGACACGGCCGGGCGTCTGGATGCGCCTCTGCTGGAGCGGCTCGACGTGCCGCGCGACGGCGACTTCTATCTGTGCGGCCCGGCCGCTTTCATGAGCGATCTGACGACCGGCCTCGCCGCATTGGGCGTCACGCCCGATCGCATCCACACCGAGTTGTTCGGCTCCCAACCGTCGCTGACGCCCGGCATCGCGGCGGCGCCGAAAATGCCCGCGCATCTCCCGGCCGGGGCACCGGGCCCGGGGCCGATGGTGTCGTTCGCGCGCAGCGGCCTCAATGTCTGCTGGGGTCCAACCTATGCCAGCCTGCTCGAGCTCGCCGAAGCCTGCGACGTCCCCGTGCGCTGGTCGTGCCGGACCGGCGTGTGCCACAATTGCGAGAGCGGGCTCGTGGCGGGCACGGTGAGCTATGCGCCCGATCCGCTCGACGCACCGGCCGAGGGCAATGTCCTGATCTGCTGCTCGCAGCCGCAAAGCGACATCGTGATCGATCTCTAGACATGGGAGAGTTTGATGCGGACTGACATGGCGCCAGGAGCGACCTTCCCGGATTACGAGCTCAGCGATCACACCGGCAAGCACCGCAAGCTCTCCGAGCTGCAGGGAGGCGATCCCATGATTGTCGTTCTCGGCCGCGGCGGCTTCTGTCCGAAGGATCGCCGCCAGACCGAAGGCCTGTTGCAGCTTCATCGCGAAATGGAGGTCGGCTATTGCCGGCTGGTCACGATCACCACCGACAACATCACCGAGACCAACGAATACCGAAGCGGCGCGGGCGCGCACTGGCCCTTTCTCTCCGATCCCAGGCGGATCGTTCAGAAGGACCTCGACATCGCCGAATACACCGATCCCGTCCACAATCCGATGATTCCGCACGTCATCGTGCTGGAGCCCCGCTTGCGCATTCACAAGATCTACAACGGCTACTGGTTCTTCGGACGTCCGACCGTCGAAGAGCTTCGCCAGGACCTGGGCGCTGTCACCATGGCGTGCCGTCCGGATTGGGACATCACCGCGCCCGGTTTCAGGGCCCTCTGGGACCAGGGCCGCAAGGAACATTTTTACCCCTACGGCAAGCCTTTCGTCGCAACTCTCGGCGACCAGGGTTAGAAACACATTCCGACCTTGTCCATTCGGCCCGGAATGTGAATGACCCGGATGCAAACCAATCCCGGCGCGCGCGCCGGCCACATCGGCGCGCGCCAGATCTATGAGGCACTGCGCGATCAGATCATGGCGCGGGTGTATGGCACCGACGGCCAGCTGCCGTCCTCGCGCGCGCTCGCCGGCGAGATGGGCGTAGCGCGCTCGACCGTCACCGTCGCCTACGAGCAGCTTGCGGCCGAAGGCTTCATCGAGACACGCCATGGCGCCCGGCCGCGCGTCGCCCGCGCCGTCGTCGAGCGCGGACGCACGCGCCTCGCCTCGCATGCGCCGGCGCGCAAGGTGCACCTGTCGCGCTTCGGCGAGCGGCTGCGGCAGGACCCGCCGCGCTGGATCGAGCCGCCGCACGGGCTCGTTGCCAACTTCCGCTATGGCGAGCTCTCGCCATCGGACTTCCCGGTGCTAGCCTGGAAGAAGGCCGTGACCGCGGCGATGGCGCGCAGGCCCGCGCGGCTCGCCTATGATGACCCCTGCGGATCGCTCCGGCTGCGCACCGCGCTGCAGGGTTATCTGTGGCGATCACGCAGCGTCCGCTGCGAGGTCGAGCAGATCGTCGTCGTCAACGGCTCGCAGCAGGGCCTCGACATCTGCGCCCGTCTGCTGCTCGATGCCGGCGACCGCTTCGTGATGGAGGATCCCGGCTACCAGATGGCGCGCCACACCTTTGCGGCGACGGGCGCCGAGACGGTGCCGATCCCCGTCGACGCGGATGGCCTCGAGACCGAGCGGCTCGACGGCGTCGAAGCCCGCCTCGCCTATGTGACGCCGTCGCATCAATATCCGCTCGGCGGCGTCATGCCGATCGGCCGCCGGCACCAATTGCTCGCCTGGGCGCGCCAAAACGATGCCTACGTGATCGAGGACGATTACGACAGCGAATATCGCTACGACACAAAACCGATCCCGCCGCTGCATGCGCTCGAAGGCAGCGGCAACGTGATCTATCTCGGCACCGTCTCCAAGACGCTCTCGCCGACCTTGCGGATCGGCTATCTCGTGGTGCCCTCGGGGCTGCGATCCCTGTTCGCCGCCGCCAAGCAGGTCATGGACCGGCACACGCCGCTGATCGAGCAGGAGGCGCTTGCCGCGATGCTGGAGAGCGGCGCCTATGACAGTCATGTCAGGCGCGTGCGCCGGCGCAATGCCGAACGCCAGCAGGCGCTGGTCGACGCACTGCGCCGCCGGTTCGGCGATCGTGTCCGTATCGACGGCGCGGCCGCCGGCCTGCACGTGGTGGCCTGGCTCGATGACCTCTCGCAGAAGCACGAGGATGCGCTGATCCAGGCAGCCCGCGCCAGGGGCGTCGGCATCTATCCCGTCTCTGCGCTGCGCGTCGGCCCCCGCCGGTCGAAGACGGTCGGCCTCGTCATGGGCTATTCGGCGCTGGAGGTCGCGCAGATCGAACGCGGCTGCAAGCTGCTGGCGCAGGCCGTCGCCGAACTGGACTGATGAAATCGTTCGAAACTGGCAGTTTATCACAGGCCAGATTGAGGCTATCTCCGTGACCAGAACGGAGACACGCCATGTACATTCCCCCCGCCTTTCGCGACGACGACATCGAGAGCATTCGGGCGACCATTCGCCAAGCCCGCCTTGCGAGCCTCGTGACGGCCACCAGCGAGGGCCCGGTCGCAACGCCGCTGCCGCTGTTCCTCGACGAGAGCGAGGGCGAGCACGGCGTTCTATACGGGCATGTTGCGAAGGCCAACCCGCAATGGCAGCTCGCCCCGATCGGCCACGCGCTCGCGATCTTCAATGGACCCGAAGCCTATGTGACGCCGTCCTGGTACGCGACCAAGCAGGAGACCGGCAAGGTCGTGCCGACCTGGAATTACGTCGCCGTGCACGCCTACGGCCCAGTCGAGTTCTTCCAGGAGCCCGAGCGCCTGCTCGACGCCGTGACGCGGCTGACCAGCCGGCATGAAGGCGCGCGCGCCAAGCCGTGGGCGGTGAGCGATGCCCCCGCCGATTTCATCGCCGCGCAATTGCGCGGGATCGTCGGGGTGCGCATTCCCGTCGTGCGGTTCGAGGGCAAGCGCAAGATGAGCCAGAACCGCCCCGAGGCCGATCGCATTGGCGTCGTGCAGGGGCTTTCGGCGAGCGACAACCCCCACGACCGCGAGGTCGCGGCCCTGATCCCGCTCCCGACCTAGTCTTCGATCTCGTTGCGTTGGCGCTGGGCAAACTCCGCCCCGAAACCGAGGCCGAGCGTCACGGAGATGAGCGACCCCAGCAGCACGCCGAGCTTCGCGGCGTCCAGCAGGTTGGTGTCGGCGAAGGCAAGCATGGCGATGAAGATCGACATGGTGAAGCCGATACCCGCCAAAAGCCCGATGAGGCAAATGCCGCCCCATGAGACGCCCGGCGCCAGGCGGCACCAGCCCGAGCGCACCGCAAGCCACGTCACCCCGATCACGCCGACGGGCTTGCCCGCACATAAGGCGAGTGCAACGCCGAGTGTCACGAACTGAGTGCCGCTTGATAACTCCATGCCCTTGAAGCTGACGCCCGCATTCGCCAGCGCGAAGACGGGCATGATGGCGTAGGCGACCCAGGGATGCAGCGCCGTCTCCACACGGATGACAGGCGGCGCGATCTCGGGACTGGGTGAGCGCACCGGCGTGATCAGGCCAAGCACGACGCCCGCTAGCGTCGGATGAACCCCGGCCACGAGGAAACCCGTCCAGACGACGAACGCCGGCACGATATAGGCATAGGCTGAGCCGAAACCGAGGCGCTGAAAGCCAAGCGCCATGACAACGCCGAGCGCCGCGACGGCGAAGCCGCTGGGATCGAGCCCGCTGGTGTAGAAAAGCGCGATGATGAGCACCGCAATGGTGTCGTCGATGATGGCGAGCGCCAGCAGAAATACTCTGACGTTGCCGTGAATGGATTTTCCGAGCAGTGCCAATACGCCGACCGCGAACGCGATGTCGGTCGCCGTCGGGATCGCCCAGCCCTGATCGGGTCCCGCACCGGCATTGAGGCTGAGATAGATCAGCGCGGGAACAACGACACCGCCTAACGCCGCGAGCACCGGCAGAATCGCCTGATCGAATTTGCTGAGCGCGCCCTCGTGGATCTCGCGCCGGATCTCCATGCCGACGACGAGAAAGAACACCGTCATCAACGCGTCGTTGATCCAGAAATGCAGCGATCTCTCGAAGGCGAATGCGCCGAGGCGAAGCGGAATCGGCTGGCTCCAGACGTCGCGATAGGAATGGGCTAAGGGCGAGTTGGCCCACAGCAATGCGGCTGCCGCTGCCACGAGCAGCACGATGCCGCTGATAGCCTCGACATGCAGGAACTGCTGGAAGGTCGCGAGCGCTCGCTCGGCAAAAGATTGGGATTTGGGCAGGTGCCTGCCGGGCAGCTGGTCGTTCATGGGTGCACACATCCTGCGTGGCGGCCCGACCATCGCTTGACCTGTCGCTGCACCAATGCAGCGAGCACCCGGACGCTCTTCTACACAACGGAGGCACTAACGCAACCCCACACGGCCGTCCTTCGCCGGGAACCATCGTCCCGTCAGCTGTGTTGATGCATCTCAGCACGCATCTTCTGCCTGACAGGAACACCCATGTGCCGCTGGATCGCATACCGGGGCGAGACCACCTCGTTCGAGCCTTACGTGACCGAGCCCGAGCACTCGCTGGTGGCGCAGAGCATCCGCTCGCTCCAGTCGACGGCGGGATCGAACGGCGACGGCTTTGGTCTCGGCTGGTACGGCGAGCATCCGGAGCCCGGCCTCTACCGCGAGACGCGGCCGGCCTGGTCCGATGAAAACCTGCGCTATCTCTGCCGCCACCTCCGCTCGCATCTGTTCTTCGCCCATGTCCGCGCCGCCACCGGCACGGCGGTGACGCGGCAGAACTGCCATCCCTTCGCCTGCGGCCACTGGATGTTCATGCACAACGGCTTCGTCGGCAGTTGGAACAGGCTGCGGCGCAAGGTCGAGGCGCTGATCCCCGACGCCTATTATCCGTCGCGCCTCGGCACGACCGATTCGGAAGCCGTGTTCCTCGCCATGATGGGCGCAGGTCTCGAGAACGATCCGCTTCGAGCGACGAAGGCCGTGCTGCAAGCGCTCGTGGGCCTCGTCAATGAAGGCACACTGCGCGAGCGACTGCGCTTCACCAGCGCCATCGCCAACGGCCGGGATCTCTATGCCTTCCGGATCGCGGTCAACGACGCCGCCAACACGCTCTACTTCCGCGAGGATGGCGGCCAGGTCATCGTCGTATCCGAGCCGTTCGACAAGGAGACGGACTGGACGGAGGTGCCGCCCAACCACGCCCTCATCGCGCGCGCATCCGAAAGCGCGAAAATTGTTCCATTCGACCTTGCAATTTCCAGTGGGTCCGCGGAACCGGCTCCGGTCAGGCGGATTATAGCCCGCAGATAGAACTGCTGCCGGGCGGCATATGACAATTGCTTCGGACGTCTTGAAACTGCTGCGGCTGGATCCCTCCGACGGCGGGCAGCACCTCGTCATTCGCTCGGCCGGCGCGCGCGGCAAGGCGGCGGACTATTCGTTCGGCATCGAGGAGGAATATTTCCTCGCCGACCGCCGCACCCTCGAGGTCGCAATCCAGACTCCCAACGAGCTGTTCGAATCCGCGAACTGGTCGACCGGCGGCCAGGCCATGCGGGAGATGCTGCAATCCCAACTCGAGGTCGCCACCAACGTTCACGTCGACGTCAACGACGCGCGGGAAGAGCTCCGCTTCCTCCGCCGCGAGGTCGCGACTGTCGCCGCGCAGTATGGTTTCGTGATCATGGCCTGCGGCACGCATCCGACCGCAGTCTGGCGGATGTCGCAGCCGACCCCCAAGCCTCGCTACGAGGAAATGATCGAGGATCTGCGCAGCATCGGCCACCGCAACATGATGTGCGGCATGCATGTGCACGTGCAGCTGCCGGATCCCGAGAAGCGCATGGCGGTGATGCGGGCGATGCTGCCGCATCTGCCGCTGTTCATCGCGCTCTCCGCCTCCTCTCCCTTCTGGAATTCGCACAAGACGGGCCTGAAGGGCTACCGGCTCGCCGCCTATTCCGAGCTGCCGCGCACCGGCCTGCCCGAATTGTTCGAGAGCCGGCAGGACTACGACGAATATGTCGGCGCGCTGCGGCGCTCCGGCGTGATTCCCGACGAGAGCCACATCTGGTGGGCGATGCGGCCCTCGATGCGACATCCGACCCTCGAGCTTCGCGCGCCCGATACCTGCACCCTCATCGACGACGCCGTTGCCATCGCTTCGCTCTATCGCGGTTTGACGCGCCACCTCTATTTGCGGCCCGATCTGTCGAAACAGGTCACCGTGGTCGAACGCGCGATTGCGGTCGAGAACAAATGGCGCGCCCAGCGCTACGGCACCGACTGCATCTTCGCCTCCAGGGACGGGCCGGTCACGATCTCTGAGCAGCTCTCGCGCGTGATCGACGACACGGCCGAGGACGCAGCCGCGCTGAATTGCGCCGCCGAGGTCGAGCACTGCCGGACCATTGTCGAACGCGGCAGCTCGGCGGAGTTCCAGCTTCGCGCCTACCGCGATAGCGGCGACGACATCGCAGCCGTGTCACGTTGGATCGCTACATCTACGATCTCTGGAACGAGCGCGCCGATGGATCGCAGTCCCGCGCCGTCATAGCGCCCGCGCAAGCTTCGGCAGCCAAGGTGCCGCCCTCGAATTCGACGATCGTGGAGGACGACATGAATCGCATCACATCATGCACCGGCTGCGGCCATGCACTTGTCCCGATGCTGACGGCGAAGGGCCGCGCGGAGCTAAGCTGTCTCTGGTGCGAAGGCATCGACGCGCGTACGCTGGAGATGGCGAAGTGGGCGGACAGCCCCTCCGGCAAGCCCGAGCGGTCCGCCCGTCCCTCGTTCGAATGAGCCATTTCCGCCGCCGGGCCGCCGGCGGTCGATGATCGCGGTGGCTTTGGCGGCTGCATGCCCTTTGCAGGGCATGCCGACAAATTAGACAAGGAGCATCTCTTCACCGGACTTGCGAGTCCCGTGAACAGAGCGAGGTAAGCCGGTGATGCGGCTCATCTAACCTCAGGTGCAGCCTCGGCTTTTCTTGCCGCCGCGAGGGGCCGGAGAGCCCACGCGCGGGGAGCGCGCGCCGACTGGCCCAGAATTCGCAAGACAGCATCAGGCCTCAGTCCCTGCTCCTTTCACCGAGTGGAGCAGCAAGATGCGCGCGCCAGCTCCGGGATCGATGGCCCAGAATCGGAGAATGCCATGAACGTGCATGCCGCGGCCGATCTCAAATTCACCGGCCTCACCCGCCCGGATGGCTCACCCCTTCGCTTGAACGATCAGGATTTCATCGCGATCGATCGCGACAAGAATGCGAAATTCGAGGCGACCTACCGGCCGCAAGCACTCTACAACCGCGCCAACGAGGGATTTCACGCCAACAACGAGACCTTCCTCCTGCACGAGGTCGCGACGAATCTGCCGATCTATCGCCCCGACACCGGCCCCACCGATTTCCATCTGCATCTGCCGCCGGGCGGCTTCCAGCTCGTGCTGGTCACATCGGGCGCGTTCACCTTCGACTATGATGGGCGCTTCTACAATGTCGGCCCAGGCGCGGTGATGCTGCAAAGCGCGATCGTGCACCGCCAGCTGTTCTACACCTGGTCCGGACTGTCGACCGAAGAAAACCTGAAGACGCCGCAGACGGTCGTGCCCGATCCGATCTCGATGGGCTACTCCGGCAAATTCCTCGAAGCCTTCGTGACCGACCCGACGACCTTCCCGAACCCGACCATCGTCGGTCCCGACCAGATCAACGAGGCCGAGACGCCGCGCGTGGCCTGGAGCCATCCTCTGCACAACCGTCCGGCCGGTGCAGGCTTCTGGCTTCAAGACCCGTTGGCGCTCGATGCGCTGTTCAGGCCGCTCGCCGGCAGCTCCGTCAAATCCGCCATGCCGGTTTACGTCCGCGATATCGGCATCGAGATTCCGAGCGGCCACCTCGTCACCGGCCACATCATCGCGACCGACCCGCGCGGCCAGTCGCTGCTGCCGAAGAGCACAGCGGCTGCGGATGCAACCTGCTTTGCCAAGGGCGAGGTCGCGATCTACCGCGTCATCCGCGGCACCGCCGAGTTCAAGAAGAAGTCCGGCGAGAGCTTCGGGCTCTCTGCCGGCGATGTGGTGACGGCCGGCAAGGAGTCGATCAGCCTCGTCGGCCTCAGTGAAAACACCCAGGTCCTCCGCCTCGGTCTGCTCAAAGGCATGAACGAGCTTCGCAGCTGGACGCCGACGCAGCGCGACGAGATCGACGGCCTCGCCGGTCAGATCATCACGCAGAAGGACATCCGTCCCCTGCGCACGGAAGGAAAACCAGTCGGGTATTTGTACGGGTAGGCGCGTCGCAGCTAAGCGCTCGAGGTTCTTCCTTCTCCCCTTGTGGGAGAAGGTGGCGCGAAGCGCCGGATGAGGGGTTCTCTCCGCTCGCACGACCGCTTGTGAGGAGCGAGACCCCTCACCCGTCTCGCCGCTACGCGGCGAGCCACCCTCTCCCACAAGGGGAGAGGGTAAAGAAGAGCCGCTCGTGCCCCTACTCCGCCGCCTGCCTTACATGCCGCGCGGTCGGCGTGCGCATCGTCACCAGCTCTTCGGCCGCGGTCGGATGCAGCGCGATGGTCGCGTCGAAATCGGCTTTCGTCGCCTTCATCTTCACCGCGATCGCCACCACCTGGGTCACCTCGGCGGCGCAATCGCCGACGATGTGACAGCCGAGCACGCGGTCGGTCGAACCGTCAACGACGAGCTTCATCAGCACGCGGGTGTCGCGGCCGGACATCGTCGCCTTGATCGGGCGGAACGTCGTCTTGTAGATGTCGACGTGGCTGAACTGCGCGCGCGCCTCGGTTTCCGTGAGGCCGACCGTGCCGACCTCCGGCTGCGAGAACACCGCGGTCGGGATATAGGAATGATCGACCTGCACCTCGCGCTTGCCGAACACGGTGTCGGCGAAGGCATGGCCCTCGCGGATCGCGACCGGCGTCAGGTTGAAGCGATGGGTGACGTCGCCGATCGCATAGATGCTGTCGACCGAGCTCTTCGAGAAATGGTCCACCGCGATGCCGCCATTCCGAGGGTTGATGGCGACGCCGGCGTTCTCGAGCCCGAGATTGGCAACGTTGGGGTGGCGGCCGATCGCCAACATCACCTGGTCGGAGGCAAGGCTCGACCCGTTCGACAGATGCGTGGTGAACTCCTCGCCGTGGCGATCGACCTTGGTCACCGTGCAGCCGGTGAGGATGGTGATGCCCTGCTTCTCCATCTCGGTGCGGACATGGGTGCGAACGTCCTCGTCGAAGCCGCGCAAGATATTGTCGCCACGATAGATCACGGTGACGTCCGAGCCGTAGCCGGCGAAGATCCCGGCGAATTCCAGCGCGATATAGCCGCCGCCCTGGATCACGATCCGCCGCGGCAGCTTCTTCAAATGAAACGCCTCGTTGGAGGAGATCACGTGCTCGATGCCGGGGATCGCTGCACCATGGTTCGGCGCGCCGCCGGTGGCGATCAGGATGTACTTCGCGGTGATCTTCTTGTCGTCGGTGAGCAGGCGGACCGTGTGCTTGTCCTCGATCACCGCACGGCTCTTGACGACCTCTGCGCCCGACTTCTCGACATTGGTCGTGTAGGCCGCTTCCAGCCGCGCGATCTCCTTGTCCTTGTTGGCGATCAGCGTCGGCCAGTCGAAGGTCGCGGGCGGAATGGTCCAGCCGAAGCCGGCGGCGTCCTCGAGCTCGTGACGGACATGCGAGCCGATCACGAACAGCTTCTTGGGCACGCAGCCGCGGATCACGCAGGTGCCGCCCATGCGGTACTCTTCCGCGATCATCACGCGGGCACCATGGCCGGCCGCGATGCGGGCGGCACGCACACCACCCGAGCCGCCACCGATGACAAAGAGGTCGACGTCGAATTCAGCCATTGTCCACTCCGACCTCTTCTTTCAGCGCATGATCCGGAGAAGTGTGCAGCCGTTCTCCGACAGGATCATGCGCAAATACCGGGCCTAAAGCGCGATGACGCGCTTTAGGGCTTTCTGACTAGATAGGTGCTGTCAGATTTCCTTGCCACGCTTGCGCATCTCGGCGCGGAAGGCGCCCATCACGGTCTCGGAGAAGTTCTGGGCCCAGGAGTTCATGAAGGCCATGCTGAGACCGATGGCGCGCGGCTCGGCGTCGATCAGCTTCTTGCCCAGCGGCGACTTGTAGAAGGTGACGAGATCCTTCAGCTCCTGCTCGGTGAACTCGCTGGCGTAGATCTGCGCCATGCCCTCACCGATCTCGTTCTGGCGGCCCTGGAGCTGCTGGGCCACGATCGGAGCGACCTCGGCGAGGTCCTTCTGGTAGTTGAGGTTCTGCTGGGTCAGCGCGATCTTGGTCTTCTCGACGAGGCCGGGCACGGCGCCCTGATACATCGCCGTGGCGTTCTTGATCTGCAAGATCTCCTTGGCCGCCGCGATCGCCGCCGGCGAGGCCTTGGGCGGCGTGGCCTGCTGCGCGAGGGCCGGGGCAGCCGAAAGCGCCAGCCCCACAGCGAGGGTCGCGGCCGGCAAGAATTTCAAAACACTCTTCATTCCTAGTCTCCTTTCGGCTTACGCCGTTCAATCACGCGAATTCCCTCGCCACCCGCCAAAACGGCCGAGCTGGCCAAGCCGATGAACAACCCGTGGTCGACCACGCCGGGGATCGCGCTCAACGCCTTGGCGAGGCTGGGCGGATCCACAATACGTCCGAGCTGGGCATCGACGATCCAGTGGCCGCCATCGGTGACGAAAACGTGGCCATCTTTGGCCTTGCGGACCGCCATTTGCCCGGAAACGCCGCACGCCGCAAATGCCTTCTCGATCGCCCGGCGCGTCGCACCAAGGCCGAACGGGATGACCTCGATCGGCAGCGGAAACTTGCCGAGCGTCGGCACCCATTTGCTGTCGTCGGCAATCACGATCATGCGATCCGAGGCGGCCGCCACGATCTTCTCGCGCAGCAGCGCGCCGCCGCCGCCCTTGATCAGGTTGAAGTCGGGATCGATCTCGTCGGCGCCGTCGACGGTCATGTCGAGATGGTCGATCTCGTCGAGCGTGGTCAGCTTCACGCCGGAGCGGATCGCATCGAGGCGCGTCGCCTCGGAGGTCGGCACGCCGATCACCTTGAGCCCGGCGGCGACGCGCTCGCCGAGCAGCTCGACGAAATGCTTCGCGGTCGAGCCGGTCCCGAGCCCGAGCTGCATGCCGTCACGCACCTCCTCGAGCGCACGCGCCGCAGCCTGCCGCTTCAACTGGTCCATGTCCAAAATGCGCCCGCCTCTCGATAAGGGTGTTTGCGGCGGCCTATGTAGCCTCGTTTTTCCCGCCAGAACAGGCCTCTGGGCCGATCTTATAAGGTGAACTTATGGCGTCGGCCCTTGCGCCGATCCGGCCGGCCCGATAGCGCTTGGACCATGGCCTCCCCTTACACCCTCGTCTTCGATCTCGACGGCACGCTTGTGGATACGGCGCCCGACCTGATCACCGCGCTCAATTACGTGCTCGACCGCGAAGGCCTGCCGCCGGTGCCGATGGCCTCGGCCCGCAACATGATCGGCGCCGGCGCCCGCAAGCTGATCGAGCGGGGGGTGGAGGCCGAGGGCCGCACCGTCACGCCCGCGGACATGGACCGGATGACGGCGGATTTCATCGCCTATTACGCCGACCATATCGCCGTCGAATCCCGGCCCTTCGAGGGGCTCGAGACCGCGCTCGACCAGTTTGCCGCCCAGGGCCATCGCCTCGCGGTCTGCACCAACAAGCTGGAATGGCTGTCCAAGCGCCTGCTGGACCAGCTCGACCTGACCCGCCGCTTCGCCGCGATCTGCGGCGCGGACACTTTTGGCGTCCAGAAGCCCGACCCGGCCATTTTCCGCGAGACCGTGGCCCGCGCCGGCGGAGAGGTGAAGGCGTCCATCATGGTCGGCGATGCCGGAACCGATGTCGGGGTGGCGCGCCGCGCCGGGGTGCCCGTGATCGGGGTCAGCTTCGGCTATACGGACGTGCCGATTGCCGAGCTGAAGCCGGACCGGCTGATCCATCACATGCGCGACCTGCCGGCCGCCGCGCACAGCCTGATGACGGCCTAGCGCCCGCAATTGCCTGATATCATTTGGCTATTTCGCGGAACTCTGCATTAACCATCTATTAACTATGCGTGGACCGCCGGTTGCTCGCCCAAAGCGACGCACCTAAGGTCCGGCCGGGGTATGTGGCGGTTCGTCGCACTGGAAGTGGATGGTCATGCGTCGTGTCATCGCGATTGCGCTAGCGGGAGCGAGCCTTGGCGGCTGTTCCTCGATGTCTTGGGACATGTTCAAATCGGCCCCGCCGACCGCCCAGGTCCGGCTTGAGTCCAATCCGCCGGGCGCCGACGCGAGCACGTCCCTCGGCCCGGGCTGCAAGACCCCCTGCTCCGTCTCGGTTCCCGCTCCCGACGCGCCGTTCACGGTCGCCTTCGCGCTGCCCAAATACCAGCCGGCCAGCGTGCCGGTGAACGTGATCAAGAATCCCGGCGATTTCACCACGCCCGCCACGGTCACGACCGATCCGAATCCGGTGTTCGCGGAGCTTCAGCCCGCGGTGCCGCCCAAGCCGGTGAAGAAGAAGCCGCACCGGCCGAGGGCCAAACCGGCCGCAGCCGCGCCTGCTGCGGCACCGGCCGAAGCCACGCCGGCCGCGGCCTCGCCGTTCCCCGATCCGGGCACAGGCAAGCGCTGATCCAAGCGGTGATCACGTATACCACCCGATTGTCCTAGCCGCGTCCGATGCTTAGATTGCGTCCAAGGCACCGCCGAAGCAAAGGTGCCGCCCGTCGCCGTAAGTGACAAGGCATTGGTATGAACGGACCTTCCGTGAACCCCCGCGCTGCGCTGTCGAGCGCAATGACCGATCCGTTTGGGCGGACCATCTCGTATTTGCGCGTCTCCGTCACCGACCGCTGCGACCTGCGCTGCTTCTACTGCATGTCGGAAGACATGACGTTCCTGCCCAAGGCCGATCTGCTGACGCTGGAGGAACTCGACCGGCTCTGCTCGGCCTTCATCGCCAAGGGCGTGAAGAAGCTGCGGCTCACCGGCGGCGAGCCCTTGGTCCGCCGCAACGTGATGACGCTGGTCCGCTCGCTGTCGCGGCACCTGAAGAGCGGCGCCCTGAACGAGCTGACGCTGACCACCAACGGCACCCAGCTTGCGAAACATGCGCAGGAGCTGGCCGATTGCGGCGTCCGCCGCATCAACGTCTCACTCGACACGCTCGATCCCAAGAAGTTTCGCGAGATCACCCGCTGGGGCGAGATCGACAAGGTGATGGAAGGCATCGAGGCCGCGCGCGCCGCAGGCCTCGCCGTGAAGATCAACGCGGTGGCCCTGAAGAATCTCAACGAGGACGAGCTGCCCGAGCTGATGCGCTGGGCCCACGGCAAGGGCATGGGCCTGACGCTGATCGAGGTCATGCCGATGGGCGAGATCGGCTCGGGCCGGATCGACCAATATCTGCCGCTGTCCCTGGTGCGCGCGCGCCTCGCCCAGCAATTCACGCTGACGGATTTAGCCGAGAGCACCGGCGGCCCGGCGCGCTATGTCAGCGTCGCCGAGACCGGCGGCAAGCTCGGCTTCATCACGCCGATGACCCATAATTTCTGCGAATCCTGCAATCGGGTCCGCATCACCTGCACCGGCACGCTGCACACCTGCCTCGGCCACGAGGACGCCTCCGATTTGCGCAAACCTCTGCGTGCATCGGACGACGACATGCTGCTTGCGGATGCGATCGATCGCGCCATCGGGCTGAAGCCCAAGGGCCACGATTTCATCATCGATCGCCGCCACGACCGCCCCAGCGTCTCCCGGCACATGAGCGTCACCGGCGGCTAGGACTCAAGCCCGACCGCGTTAAGCTTTTGAGCGCGCGTCAATTTGTCCATTTTCCGATTGACGGCGCCTGAAGCCGCTGGTTTGGTGCGACCGCCTTTGCTTGCCCGGCAACAATAAGCCGGCCCGCCCGTTGGCGGTCGCGGTCAAGACGGCAAGGCACGAGGGGAGGACTGACGCCGCAACGCTTTCGGAAAATCATCCGTGCGGTCGCGTGCTTTTTGCACGCCGGCCCAGCGATGCGTGCTGAAGCCGCCCGTGAAGTGTTAGGCCGCGACGGAGAAACAATAAGATGCGTCCATTGCTGGCGGTGAGCAACGCCATCGACCTTCTCAACGAGAAGATCGGCTACGTCTGTAACCTCCTGGTGCTTCTGTCATGCTTGGTCAGTGCGGCCAACGCCATGATCCGCTACGCCTTCAGCTACTCGTCGAACGGGTGGCTCGAGCTGCAATGGTACATGTTCGCGATCCTGGTGATGTTCGGCGCGTCCTACACCTTCAAGCGCAATGAGCATGTCCGGGTCGAGATTTTCTATCTGCTGCTCTCCGAGCGCGGCCAGCTCCTGCTCGATCTGATCGGCACGTTGTTCTTCCTGATTCCCGCCTGCCTCCTGCTTGCCTATCTGTCCTGGCCGTTCTTCATGCAGGCCTATGACGTCGGCGAGATGTCCGGCAATGCCGGCGGCCTGATCCGCTGGCCGATCAAGTTCGTGATTCCTGCCGGCTTCGTCCTGCTGGCGCTGCAGGGTGTTTCCGAGGTCATCAAGCGTATCGCGGCTCTCCAGGGCTATGTGACGATCGACGCCAAGTACGAGAGGCCGACCCAATGATTACGCTGGAAATGATGCCGCCGCTGATGTTCGGCGGCCTGGTTCTGGCGATGCTGATCGGCTTCCCGGTTGCGTTCACGCTCGCGGCGGTCGGCCTCTCCTTCGGCTTCCTCGCCATCCATCTCGGCTTCTTCGACCTCAACTTCCTCCAGGCGATTCCCGGCCGCGTGTTCGGCAGCGTGCTCTCCAACGAGCTCCTGCTCGCGATCCCGTTCTTCACCTTCATGGGCGCCATATTGGAAAGATGTGGCCTCGCCGAGGACATGCTGGATTCGATGGGCCAGCTGTTCGGCCCGGTCCGCGGCGGCCTCGGCTATTCCGTCATCATCGTCGGCTTCATCCTCGGCGCCATCACCGGCACGGTGGCGGCGCAGGTCATCGCCATGGCGCTGATCTCGATGCCGGTGATGATCCGCTACGGCTACAACATGCGCTACATCACCGGCGTGCTGGCGGCCTCGGGCACCATCACGCAGCTCGTGCCGCCCTCGCTGGTCCTGATCGTGCTCGCCGACCAGCTCGGCAAGTCGGTCGGCGACATGTATCTCGGCGCCTGGGGCCCCTCGGTGTTCCAGATCATGCTGTTCGCCGGCTACACCTTCGTCCTCGGCCTGATCAAGCCGGGCCACGTGCCGCCGGTGCCGCTGGAAGCGCGCACGTTGACCGGCTGGGCGCTGTGGAAGAAATGCCTGATGGGCATCATCCCCTCCGCCGTGCTGATCTTCGTCGTGCTCGGCACCATGATGATGGGCCTTGCAACCCCGACGGAGGCCGGCGCCATGGGCGCGGTCGGCGCCATCGTGCTCGCCGCGATCCACCACAAGGACTTCACCTCGACCGATCGCAAGGTGCTCGTCGTCGGCATCATCGCCGCCGGCATCGGCACCATCGTCGCGATGCTGTTCACCGAGAACCTGATCTTCAAGCTCGCCTTTGCCGTGACTTATCTCGCGGTGGCCTGGATCTGCCTCTCGGCCGCGCGCATCCCGGACCTGCGCGACCTCATCAAGCAGGGCTACGAGTCCACCATGCGCCTCACCTGCATGGTCACCTTCATCCTGATCGGCTCGACCTGCTTCTCGGTGGTGTTCCTCGGCGTCTCCGGCGGCGTCTGGCTCGAGCATCTCTTGACCTCGCTGCCCGGCGGCGTCTGGGGCTTCCTGATCTTCATCAACCTCTTCATCTTCTTCCTGGCGTTCTTCCTCGACTTCTTCGAGATCGCCTTCATCATCCTGCCGATGATCGCGCCGATCGCGCAGAAGATTTTGGGCCCCGTCGTCGGCGACGGCCCGGCGCTGATCTGGTTCGGCGTCATGCTGTGCGTGAACATGCAGACCTCGTTCCTGCATCCGCCGTTCGGCTTCGCCCTGTTCTATCTGCGCGGCGTCGCGCCGAAGGAAGTGAAGAGCTCCGACATCTATTGGGGCGCGATGCCCTGGATCGGGCTGCAGATGATCATGGTGCTGATCGTGATCGCGTTCCCGATCACGGTGACCGGCCTCCTGGACAAGCCGCTCAACGTCGACCTGGACAAGGTCAAGATCGAGGTCCCGCAGATCGACCTGCCCCCGCTGGATCTCGGCCCGCCGCAGAAGTAGCCGAGGCCAACGTAGCTGCGCTTTTCCTTCTCCCCGTGTGGGAGAAGGTGGCATAGGCGGCCTATGGCCGCCGTTCTTAAGAGACGCCGAAGCGAAGCTTCGGCTACAGCGCCGGATGAGGGGTTCTATCGGCAAACTCATAGCGAGATGAACCCGCGGAGAGAGACCCCTCACCCGTCTCGCCGCTCCGCGGCGAGCCACCCTCTCCCACAAGGGGAGAGGGTCAACAGACCGATGCGCGTGACACGTGCGGGAAACACGGGCATACCGGGCTATCCTCCAACTCATGGACAGCCGCTTATGCTCCGATCGCACCCTGCTCCATCGTTCATCGTTTCCTTGTTTGCTTCGCTCTGGCTGGCCTCTGCGGCGACTGTCGCGCACGCCGAGCCGGTGGCCGATGTTCAGGCGCTGGCGCAGAAGGAGCAGCAGCCGCTGCTCGACACGCTGCGCGATCTCGTCAACATCGAAACCGGCAGCAGGGACATCGAGGGCCTGAACGTGATCGCAGGCCGCGTCGCCGACCAGCTCAAGCAGCTCGGCGGTACGGTGGAGATTCTGCAACCGACCGACATCTATCGCCTCGACGACACGCCCGAAAAGATCGGCCCGGCCGTGCACGCCGTCTTCAAGGGGACCGGCACCAGGAAGATCATGCTGATCGCCCACATGGACACGGTGTACCTGAGGGGCATGCTGAAGGACCAGCCGTTCCGCATCGACGGCGACAAGGCCTACGGACTCGGCATTGCCGACGACAAGCAGGGCGTCGCGCTCATTCTCCACACCGTGGCGATGCTGCAGAAGTTGAATTTTAGGGATTACGGCACGCTCACGGTGCTCACCAATGGCGATGAGGAAATCTCCTCGCCCGGCTGGCGCAGCACCATCACCAAGTTCGCTTCCGACCAGGACGTGGTGTTCTCGTTCGAAGGCGGCGGCACCGACGGCACGCTGCGGCTCGCCACCAGCGGCATCGGGTCGGCCTATCTCACGGTGACCGGCCGATCGTCGCATGCGGGCGCAAGGCCCGAGGGCGGCATCAACGCGCTCTACGAGCTCTCGCACCAGGTGCTGCAGATGAAGGACCTGTCCAAACCCGAGCAGGGCCTGAAGCTGAACTGGACCGTTTCCAAGGCCGGCACCAACCGCAACGTGATCCCTGCCGAGGCCACCGCGCAAGCCGATGCACGCGCGCTGAAGGTGTCGGATTTCGACGAGCTGGAGAAGGCGCTCCAAGAGAAGATCAAAAGTCACCTGCTGCCGGATTCCAAGGTCGAGCTGAAATTCGAGGTGCGCCGTCCGCCGCTCGAGGCCAACGACGCCTCGCGCCGGATGGCGGCCTACGGCAAGACCATCTATGAGGAGATCGGATTGCCTCTGAAGGTCGACGAGAAGCCAACCGGCGGCGGGACCGATGCGGCCTTTGCCGCGCTCAAGACCAAGGGCGCCGTGGTCGAAGGCATGGGCCTGTCCGGCTTCGGCGCACATTCCAACGACGCCGAATATGTGATGATCGGCAGCATCGTGCCGCGTCTTTACCTGACCACGCGCATGATCATGGATCTGTCCAACGGCAAGGTGAAGTAGCCGTCATTCCTTCTCCCCTTCCCTACCAGGAATAGTGCACGCCGAGGTTTCCCCTCACGCCGTCGCGCCTGCCGCCGTCGGTGCCGCTTACAGCGAACTGGTAGCCGGCCTGGGCGTAGAGGCTGAGGCCGGGAAGAAGCTTCGCGCTGAGGCCGCCGGCGAACTCCAGCCGCGTCGCCCGCTCGACCAGGGGCACCGCGTCGGGGCCGTACATCGTGATCGCCTTGGCGCCCCAGTCGCGCCAGACATTGGCTAGCACGTAAGGTTGCCACACCCGTCCGTCGAGGTCGTTGATGGTCCACTTGCCGCGCAAACCGAGCCGCCCGCTGGCGCCCGAAGTGGTGCCGAGTCCGACCGGGCCCAAGCCGTCGTTGGCGTCGTCGAAGGAAAGCCGCTGCCAGATGATCTGGCCCTCGGGCTCCAACACGAGGCGCGGCCCGAACCACGACAGCGGGATCGGATAGCCCGCCTCCAGCGATGAGGTGAAGCCCGTGCCACCGATAGGCAAGTTGGCAAACTGGGTCGCTGCGTTACCGTTGTAGAACGAGCCCTGCAACACCGCGTCGATGTACCAGCCGGTGGGGCCATAATGGGTCCAGTAGCCCCCGAATGAATAGGCATTGAGATTCACCGAGCCGGTGTGTTGCAGCACATAGGCGGTCGCGGCCGCGTTGGTGACGACACCGTCCACGCTCACATTGCCGTTGCCATAGGCAAAGTAGAGGCCGACGGTGTCGCTGTGGCTCGGGACCAGGCTGCCGCGCCAGACATCGATGCCGGTCTGGATGCCTGCCACCTGGCCGGTCGCGCGTGGATCAGCGAAGGCCTGGTAGTGGTTGTCGATCCGCTGACCAAACAAGCGGCCCCAGACCGCCGACCGGCAGTTGTATGGAACAGGTGGGGCCTTGGTGATGGCGCCGCCGTCGGGCGTGGCATTCAGGCACGCCGCGTCCGCCGACGCATCGCCGACGCGTTCATGCAGGGTGCCAAGTGTACTGAGCCCCATCTGCCGGGCGACAGGCTGCACCACGCCATAGGTCGCAAGCTCCGGTCCAATGATCGGCCAGACGCCCGGCGGTGGTGGCTGTCCGTCGTCGGGTGCAGGATCAGTGGGCAGCACGCCCGGCGGCGTGACCGGCCCGTTGCCGCTGTCGCCATTGCCGTTACCTCCGTTAAAGGTCGAGCGCAGAAACCAGTCGTCCGGATTGGTGCCGTTAAAGCCGCCTCTGTAGAGACGGTAATCTATAAACCCGGCACGCGCCTCGCCGGCGAGCGTAAAAGCGTTCTCCGCCGTCGCGCCACTATTCGCCGCCTCCACCACAAGGATGCCGTTTGCACTCGTGTAGGCGCCGGGGCCGCTGGCGTTGGTAATGCGTACAAACGAGTTGCCGGTCGCGCTGCCGCCGTTGATCACTAGCCTGTCCGATGGCGACCCGTCGGTGCCGAGGAACGTGTTGAGCCCGATCGCGCCGCCCGCACCAATGTAGTTGACCACGGTCAGCGTCTTGTAGCTGGCAAGAAGCGTCGGATCGCCGGTCGGCGATGTGAACAGGATCAGACTAGGATCGTTGGTCAGAATGTTGACGTTCGAACTGCCGGTCATCGTCCATAGCGAGCCGTTCTGCAGCGTAACGTTGGAGGCGCTGAGGGCGTCGGTAAGCGCAACGCCCTGAACGGTTGAGGCCTTCAAAACGACGTTGCTCGTGGAGCCGCCGCTGACATTCAGCCATTGGCCATTGTTCACGGTCGCGATCGCGTTGCTGAGATAAATGTTGGCAGTAGCGCCCTGCACCGAGAAAGAGGCGTCGCTCGCCACAATCGTCGCATTGCTGTATTGCAACGTATTGGCGGCGCCAGCGTTGTTGAAAAGAAAGCCGAAGCCGCCATTCCCCGAAGCCGTCACGTTGGTGCCGGCCATTGTTACGTTCCCGCCGTTCTGCAGCAGACCTCCCGCACCGTTGACGACGGAGACCCAGCCGCCAGTCGTCTCGATGCTGGCGGACCCGGTTGCGCGAAGTCCGCTCTCCCCGCCAGTGCCCACGACGGAAACGTCGCTCCTTGTCAGCTTTACGTGGCCACCCGAATCGGCGCTCACGCCGACATCACCGCCCGTGCCAGTGACGCTAATCGGCACATTGGTCGCCGTGATAGTGCTGCCAAAGCTTTGCGCCAGGACTCCCGTCTCACCGCCAGCGTTGAGGCCGGTCACGGTGATGGAGCCGCCGGTGAGCGAGATCGTGCTTGCCGAGAGCGCCTTGACCGCGGCATCGCCGCCGGTTCCACTGACACTGATGATCACCCTGTTAGCAGTAATCGTGCTGCCTGTTTCCGCCTCCACAGGCGTCTTGCCGCCGCTCGTGCCAGTAATGTTGATGGTGCTATTGCTAAGATCGATTTGCGCGCCCAACAGGGTATGCGCAGCAAAATCCCCGCCACCGAGCGGCCCTTGCACCGTGATGCTGTCTGCAATGATCTGGCTACCCGCGCCCGTCGCCAATAGACCCGTATTGCCGCCGCTGTTCAGGATGTTGAGGAGCGTGTTGTTGTCCAGCGTGATGACGCCGCCGTTTTCAGCCTTGACCAGGGTATTGCCGCCGCCACTCAGAATCACATTCAGGCCGCTGGCCAAGATATGGCTTTGCGCGCCGCTGGCGAGCAGGCCGATGATCCCACCGCCACCGGTCGGGTTGGCGATGCTCGATCCGCCCGCCGGCGCAGGCGCAATGCCGAAGGTAATGGTGGCTCCGCTCTGAGCCGTCACGGCGGTGCCGAATGGCACATTGATGCTGACACCATCCGCCGCGATCGCCGCGCTGTTTGCCGCGGTTACCCGAGCAACCGTACTGGCTGGAGGGATGGTGCAGGAAGCCGCCGCACCGCTGACGCTGACCTCCTGCGAGCCGTTGACCGGGCAGTTCGCCGCCTGCGCGGTGGAGATGCTGCCGTGTACCATGGCGAAAGGCGGCACCGCGGACACGACGCACACCATGTCCCTCCCGATGGGGAGGGCCGGCAGCAACGCTCTGAACAACAAGCGCCTCATCATCGAGGGGCAATTGCCTTTTGCGCTCACGGCGAGGTTTTCCGTCGTGATTCACCCCAATCGGCACCACACTTAAAATTGCAAAACTCGCCACAACTGCGGCGTGAGACCGGGCGGCTCGGATTTCTCGATGGTTGTGGCTAACAAGTTACGTAGTGGACAGAGATGCTGACCAATTCGGGAGTCTAACCGCGTCTTGCTCCGCGTCACACGCGCGAGCGTACCGTTGCTGGTCACGCTCCTGACGATAGAGCAGGATCAATCCGCTTGCGAGGTGGACCACCACATGGGGGATGAGGGGTCTCTCTCCGCGCATTCAGCTCGCAGTCGAACTCGCGGTGAGAACCCCTCACCCGTCTCGCCGCTATCCACCCTCTCCCACAAGGGGAGAGGGTAAAGCGCCCTTCTCCGCCAGCCTGAACCGCAGCGTGAACTCGGCGCCGCCGCCGGGAAGATTGTCCACCGCAACCGTGGCGTCGTGATCGTCGGCCACGCCGCGCACGATCGAAAGGCCGAGGCCCGCGCCGTCGCTGCGCTGGCGATCCCTCCGCCAGAAGCGCTGGAAGATCAGCTCACGCTCGCCATCGGCAACGCCTGGGCCGCAATCGCGCACGCGCACCGAGCCGTCGTCGCCGACCTCGACGTCCACGGCGGTATCCTTCGCCGTGAACTTGATGGCGTTTTCGGCGAGGTTGAAGATCGCGCGCTGGAGCATCTCGGCATTGCCGTGGATCAAAACCGGCCCCTCGCTGCCCTTGAGCGCGATCTCCTTGTGCTGGGCGATCGCAAGCGGCGCGATCGCGCCGACCACCTCGGCGCAGACGGCGCGCAGGTCCGCGGTCTCGCCGGGATCGAGCACCAAGGTGTCGAGCTCGGCGATCTCCAGGAGCTGGGCGACGATCCGGCTCATGCCCTCGATGTCGTCATGCAGCGCCTGCCGTGCGGCATTGTCGCCGAGCGTCTCGACTCGCGTCCGCAGGATCGTCAGCGGCGTGCGCAATTGGTGGGCGGCATCGGCGGTGAACTGCCGCTGCACCCGAAAGCCGTCCTCGAGGCGGTCGAGCGCCTGGTTGACCGCGGTGACGAGCGGCAGGATCTCGCGCGGGATCTGCTCGGTCGGCAAGCGGATGTCGGTCCGCGCCGGGCCGATATTGCTGGCCTCCTCCGACGCCTTCCACAGTGGCGCGATGGCGCGGCGGAAGATCACGATGTCGATGCCGAGCAGGATCAGCAGCACCGGAATGGTGATCCAGCCCACCCGCCGGAAGAAGTTCGAGATGATGTCGTCGATGATGACGTCGCGGTGCGCAAGGTCCTCGGCGACGCGGATGCGCACGACCTTGCCGTCGACGATGCGCGTGACGCTGGCGCCGGAGATCGTCTCCGATGGCGGTGGCGCCGACACTGCTGCGCCGGTCTTGCGGCGGGACGAGAACAGCAGGTGGCCGTCGGCGTCGCGGATGTCGTAGAGATAGCGGCCGTAGGCTTCCGAATAGAGGCCCCTCAGGCTGTCCGGCAGATTGAACGTCAGGAGGCCGTCCGGCTGCGCGACGATGCGCTCGGCGAGTACTTCGGCCTGGGCGCGCATGGCATCGCGGTGCAGCTGGTCGACCTCGGAATTGAGCAGCCAGAACAGCACCAGCGGCAGGAAGATCGCGACCACCGCGACCGCGACGATGTGCATGAACACGATGCGCCAGATCAGCGATTTGAAGGTCGGCGATCGGCCGTAGGCCGGCGCGGCGGCCACGTTATTTCTCCTCAGCCATGAGGTAGCCGACGCCGCGGATGGTGTGGATCACGACCCGGGCGCCGTGCTCGGCGAGCTGCTTGCGCAGCCGCGAGACGTAGACCTCGACCGCATTGGAAGCGACCTCGCCTTCGAGGCCGAAGATGTGGTCCTCGACGTTCTTCTTCGGCACCACCCGCCCCTGCCGGCGCAGCAGGATCTCCAGCACCGAGGTCTCGCGCGCGGAGATGATCCGCGGCTGGTCGTCGACGAAGATCTGGCGGCTCTCGGTGTCGTAAACGAGGTTGGCGAGACTGAGCGAACGGCCAAGCAGCTGACCCGGCCGGCGCAGGATCGCCTCCAGCCGCGCCACCAGCTCCTCCATCGCGAACGGCTTTGCCAAATAATCGTCGGCGCCGCTGCGCAGGCCGCTGACACGGTCCTGTAGGCCGCCGCGCGCGGTCAGCACCAGAACCGGCAGCGGCTCCATCTGGCGGCGCAGCTCGCGCAGCACCGACAGGCCGTCGCCGTCGGGCAGGCCGAGGTCGAGGATCATCGCGGCATAGCTGACGCTGCTGACCGCCTCGCGCGCCTCGGCGGCGCTGCCCACGATATCGCTCTCATAGCCGGCCGCCGCCAGCCCGCTGGCCACGAGCCGCGACAGCTCGGCATTGTCCTCGACGATCAGAAGGCGCATCGCAGTCCCGGCATCATCACACGGCTCGCGCCGTATCCCTGCTCTCTTCCACCATTCCGAACGCCTCGGCCAGCGAAAAGTGCCGCCTGGTCGGCCGTCCCGCCCCGTCAGGTTGGTGTAAGCCGATCTGGGCGCGCACCGGCGGATGACAGCTCCAGAGCAATGGCTCTGTCCGCCCATACGCCCCCGTCCGCGACGTGCAGTTTACTCGATCACCTCGTCTGCGCCGGCAACGATCGCGGATGAGAACGCATAACCGAGCAGTTTGGCCGCCTTCAAGTTGATGACGAGCTCTACTTTTGTGACGAGCTGGACAGGAAGATCAGAAGGCTTCTCGCCCAACAGGACCCGTCCGGCATAGATACCCGCGCGCCGGTGCGATTGCATGAAATCTCCTCCATAGCTCATCAAACCTCCGGCGGTGGGAAAGTCCCGGGTCTGTGTGATTGCGGGCACGCGATATTTCATCGCCAGAGCAGCGAGCCGCGAACTGCGAAATGCAAAATAAGGGTCGGAGGTAAACACAAGTCCACTCGCCCCGTCCTCGGCCGCCGCAGCGAACACAGATTCAAATTCATCCTCCTTGCTGGCGTTCAGTGTCTCCAGTTGAACACGCATTGTATCCGCAGCCGCGCGAAGCTTCTGCAATTGCGATTCTGCGGTCGGACTTGTCGGGTTGGCGACGACCATCAATTTGGTCGCCGTGGGCAACAGGTCGCGCATCAACTCGAGCCGTTTTGGCGACACGTCGACGCTCAGGCTCGAAACTCCCGTGATGTTTCCGCCCGGCCGCGGCAAGCTATCCACCACGTGGAGCTGAACGGGATCGCCGCCCATCTCAAAAACGATTGTCTGGGTCGGGCTCGCAGCTTTCGCAGCAAGTGCCACGGGAGCGCCCCCGGGCGCCACGAGGATATCCACATTTCGGGCGACCAGTTCGGCGGCCAACGCAGGCAATCGGGAATATTGTCCGTTGGCCCACCGAAAGTCGATCTTCACGTTGCGGCCCTCGACAAAGCCCGCTTCTGCCAGTCCCTGGCGGAAAGCCTCAAGTCGACTGGCAAAGAGCTCGGGCGACTCCGGGCAAAGATAGCCAATGGCGGGCATGGAGGACTTCTGCCCATACGCGTCGGCCGTCCACGTCGCGGCGCCCGCCATCAAAAGCAGAAAATCCCGCCGCCCGGCGCATCTTCGTAACGTTACTGCTCCCGAGTCGGGGCACCTCATGGCTACGAACCCGTTGCCGTCAGCCGATTGTCGAAGCATAGCCCCGGATGCTCCAACAGTCTTCAACTGGATTGTGCCGGGCATCCGGCGACCGGTCCCGGCTAGGGAGCGTTGAAGGCTATTCCGAAGACCGGAATAGCTTCGTCAAATCCCTTGATATTGCGATCCCCAAGGTCCTCGACGGGCCGCCGACCCTTGACGTCAGCGGCGACTTTCGCGTCGACCAGAATTTCCTTGTCTGCGGCAGATGCGCACAATCGGGCCGCGAGATTCACAACGCTGCCAATGGCGGTGTAGTCGAGCCGGTCCTTGTAGCCGATCCGGCCGACAGTCGCCGGCCCGCTGGCAAGGCCGATTCCGAAACCAACATGGTAGCCGCGCGATCGCCAGCCCGCGATAAGGACCTGCACGGTCCTCTGCATGTCGACGGCGAGATCGATGGCTCTCAACGCAGGCTCTTCGACCGGGACAGGTGCGTTCACCAGCACCATCAGCCCGTCTCCGGAGAAATTGATCAGCGTTGCCTCGAATTTCGCGATGACCCTGCCAAGGTCTTCATAGTACTCCGACAATACGCTCATGACGTCCTCAGGCGTAGCTCCCGCCGAAAAAGCGGTGAAACCCCTGAGATCGCAGAAGACAACGACGACTTCCGTGCGGCGACCATCGAGCACGCTGTCATCGCCGGCCCGATCGACGAGATCGGCGACCTGGGGAGCGAGGAATCGCTTGAGCCTCGCTATGCGCTCCTGGTGCTCCTGCGCCAGCGCCAGCTCGGAAGCCATCTTGTTGAAACTGTTTGCAAGGCGCTGGAACTCGTCCCCGGTGTGGATCAGGATTCGGTGGTCAAAGGACCCGGCACCAATCCTCTCCGTGCCCTCCTCGAGCAGTTTGATCGGCTCTGTCATCCGGTCGGCCAATGCATAGGCAAAAACGCCTGCGAGCATAGTGCTGACTGCGAGGAGCATTGCCGTCCGCCACAGGGCGGCGTAGATCGGCGCGTAAGCCTCGGATAGTGGCTGCGCGACCACGACTGTCCAATCGGTGCCCTGTACGGGAGCCGCGCTGGCGGCAACAAATTGTCCTTGTGCATCCCGGCTCGTTGCGAAGCCCGCTTTCGGCCCTATCGCGTCCCGCACAGCCCGAAATGGCTTGGAGGTTGCTTCTTCCGCCCCGCGGAGGACCAGGCTGATGTCGGGATGGGCGATCAGGCGACCCGACCGGTCCAGGACGAAAGCAAAGCCGGTCCTTCCGACCTTGATCGCCGAGATCACGTCCCAGATCAGCTTGAGGTTGACCTCGGCTACGACTGCACCGAGGGCCGGTCGGCTGCCGACAATCGCAACCGTCAGGTACGGTTCGGAGCCGCGATTGTAGTTGACGTCGCTGAACCAGACCTGAGCTGCCCGGGCCCCGACCAGGGCAGGATCAGCTGACCGGTCCGTACGGCTCTCAATTCGATTGAGGCCGATCCGTGAGACGTAGAGACGCTCGAGACCGCTGCCGTCGAGGAGTGTGAGACTGGCGATGGCAGGCGCTTGTCGAAGGAGGCGCAACGCGTCGGTCCGCCGGCGTTCGTCGGGCTCGTCGGTCCACGGAAGCTGCACCAGCCAGCCGAGCTGCGTTGTGATGCCGTGGATGAAATCGTGTATTTCGGCGGCCGCGGACGCTGACTGGAGGCCGAGCCACTGGTCCAGCCTCGCACGCTGATCGCGATAGCCGAACCACGCTTCAATAACGCCGTTGAATGCGAGTGGGACTGCGACCGCCACGAAAAGCGCGAGCAAATATTTATGAAAGAGGCCGCGAAACCGATCTTGAGGAATCATGATCCGGTCACCCGTACAATCGCACAGATACTATGGGCCCAGAATAACATGTCGCTTTGCCGTCAAGCGAAGTTCATTTGACCCGGGCGTTGCCCCTTCGCGCCGGCAAGGCGGACCAGTCACGCGGTCCGGCGACAAGCTACCGGGCAGGAGCAGCCCGGCGTCATCGCCACTATTGATCTAGGTCAAACATCATCCATCCGCTGGCTTCACCCTTCCGGGGTCCTCCTCTCCCTTCCGATCCTGCAGAAGGCCTACTGAAGGTTCGACGACGAAAGTGAGGCTCGCTCATGATCACGATTCCAGAACTGACGTCCCAGGCGCTCGGTGCGTTCCTGATCTCGGAGACGAGCGGTCGCTTCGGCTCGTCTCGCGCCAGCTTGCCGGAATTGCTCCCCTATGCAGCAAAGCTGGCTCTGGAATGTATCGGTAATAGCGACGCACTCTACCACAACGTCGAGCACACCTTGTTGGTCACGCTGGTGGGGCACGACATTCTGATTGGGCGCTCGCTTCTGAGGCCGACGACGGCCAGCGATTATGCTCACTTCATTCTGGCGTGCCTGATCCACGACATCGGCTACGTCAGGGGGATAGTGCACGGAGACCAGGACGGAGCCTATGTTGTTGATGGTACCGGACGAACGGTTGAGTTACCGATCGGCTCCTCCGATGCAGCGCTTGCGCCCTATCATGTCGACCGCTCAAAGTTGTTCGCCGTGGAGCGTCTCGACGCAGTCGACCAGATCGACGCCACTCGCGTTGCCCAGGCCATCGAATACACTCGTTTTCCCTATGCAGACGCACCAGCGAACGAACTCAAGGACGATCTGGACGAAGAGGAAGGCATGTTGCTCCGCGCCGCCGATCTGATCGGTCAGCTCGGCGATCCGAACTACATGAAGAAATCAAACGCGCTCTTCTACGAATTCGAGGAGATCGGGCTCAACAAATCGCTCGGATACGCCACGCCCGCCGATGTGGTATACAAATATCCTCAATTCTACTGGACCAAGGTCTCACCGCAGATCCAAACTGCCATCCGCTATTTGAACGTGACCTCGAGCGGAAGACAATGGATCAGCAGTCTGTATGGCAATGTCCTGCGCGCTGAGCGCGAGGTCCGACTATCTGGTCCGCAGCTGTAGACTGGCGTTTCCGAACTGTGATTTTCGCTTCTCTGGATCAAGTCAGGCGAAACGCCGCGTCCGTACCGGCAGCTTGATGATTGCTTTGTCCCGCCGAATTGCCTCGACCGGCGACACGCCGCCTGAATGATGCCGGCGCGACAACGGCTAACGAGCTCTCACAAACCATAACAGGCGCTCCCCGCGCTTTCGCGGGATGATCCGGGACGAAACACCAAGGCGAAATCACCCAAGGCAAAGGACAGGTTCCATGACAATGCTCATCAAACCGCCGGTCGCTGCTGCGGAGGCAATTTCGACCAGCGAGGCCGTCGATCACGACAGGCGCAGATTCCTGACCACCGCCGCCACAGGCATCGTGGCCGCCGGTACAGCGGCGCTGTTTCCCCTCCGCCCGACGCCCGCCGCGACGAGCGAGGCGATCCGCCGCTTCAGGATCAACATCCCCGACAAGGCGCTCACCGATCTGCGTCGTCGCCTCGCCGCGACGCGCTGGCCCGACAAGGAGACCGTCGACGACGATTCGCAAGGCGTGCCGCTGGCGACGCAGCAGCAGCTCGTCCGCTATTGGCAGACCGACTACGACTGGCGAAGGATCGAGTCCCGGCTCAACGCGTTGCCGCAATATATGACCGGGATCGACGGCCTCGATATCCATTTCCTGCACGTCCGTTCGAAGCATGCAAACGCGCTGCCGATGATCGTGACGCACGGCTGGCCCGGCTCCGTCATCGAGCAGCTCAAAATCATCGATCCCCTGACCAATCCGACCGCGCATGGCGGCAGCGCCGATGATGCTTTCCACCTCGTGATCCCGTCGATGCCCGGCTACGGATTCTCGGGCAAACCGACCGCCACCGGCTGGGATCCGCAGCGCATCGCGCGGGCCTGGGTCGTGCTGATGAAGCGCCTCGGTTACACCAGGTTTGTCGCCCAGGGCGGCGATTGGGGCTCGCCGGTCTCGAATGAAATGGCCAAGCTCGGGGCCCCGGAATTGATCGGCATTCACGTCAACCTGCCCGGCGTCGTTCCGCCGGAGATTTTCAAGGCCGTGGCTTCGGGCGAACCCGCACCCACCGACCTGTCCGACGAGGAGAAGCGCGTCTTCGCCCAGCTCAAGCTCCAGTTCACAAAGCGGCGCGCCTATGCCCAGATCATGGGGACGCGTCCGCAGACGATGTCGGCACTTGCGGATTCTCCGGCCGGCCTCGCCGCCTGGCTGCTCGATCACGGCGACGGCTACGCCCAGCCGGCCGCGGCGATGGCTTCGGCAGTCGCTGGGCATGCGGTCAACGGGCACTCCGCGGGCGCCCTGACGCGCGACGACGTGCTCGACAACATCACGCTGTACTGGCTGACCAACACCGCCGTCTCCTCGGCGCGGCTGTATTGGGAGAACAAGACCAATCTCTATCTGCCTGCCAACGTCACGATCCCGGCCGCCGTCACGGCATTCCCCGGTGAAAGTTTTGTAGCGCCACGGAGCTGGGCCGAGCGGGCCTATCACAAGCTGATCTATTTCCATCAGGCCGAGGCCGGCGGTCACTTCGCGGCGTGGGAGCAACCCGCGATCTTCAGCAGAGAGGTTCGCGACGCCTTCCGCTCGCTGCGCCGCTCGACCTGAACATTTTGGCGGCGCACGCCGCTTTCAAAACCGTCGCGAAGGCGACGCAACGGCAACGCCCCGGAGCCTTCGCTTCGGGGCGTTGCATTCGACGAGAGACTGCGATCAGCTCTGCGAGCGCCGCGCCATGAAGATGTCGTAGCCGACCTCGGCGACCTGGAACCAGGCGTAGCCGTCGCTGGAGAATTTTGCCAGGGAGTCATGCACTTTCTTGAAGTTGGCGTTGGTCGCGCCGACCTCGGCATGCAGCTCCTTGGCCGCCTTGTAGCAGGCATCCATGATCGCCGGCGAGAAGGCGTGCAGCTTGGTGCCGCTCGCGAGCAGCTTCTTCATGGCGAGCGGATTGGCGGTGTCGTAGCGCGCCATCATGTAGTTGTTGGCGGTGTGGCCGGCCTGCTCCAGTACGCTCTGGTAATATTTCGGCAGCGCGTTCCATTTGTCGAGATTGACGAAAGCGAGCAGCATCGGCCCGCCTTCCCACCAGCCGGGATAGTAGTAATGCGGCGCGATCTTGTAGAAGCCGAGCTTCTCGTCGTCATAGGGGCCGACCCATTCGGCGGCGTCGATCGTGCCCTTCTCCAGCGCCGGATAGATGTCGCCGCCGGCGAGCTGCTGCGGCACCACGCCGAGCTTCTGGAGCACGCGGCCGGCAAAACCGCCGATGCGGAATTTCATCCCGCTGAGATCCTGGGGTGTGTTGACCTCCTTCCTGAACCAGCCGCCCATCTGGCAGCCGGTGTTGCCCGCGAGCAGCGAGATGACGTTATAGCTCTTGTAGAACTCGTTGAGCACCTCGCGCCCGCCGCCCTGCATGTACCAGGCCTGGTTGATGCGCATGTTGGGGCCGAACGGCACCGATGAGCCGAAGGTGAATGTCGGGTCCTTGCCGAAATAATAGTAGGACGCGGTGTGGCCGATCTCGCAGGTGGCGTTCTGCACGGCGTCGAGGACCTGGAGGCCCGGCACGATCTCGCCGGCCGCGAAGATCTGGATCTGGAATTTGTTATCGGTTGCCTCGGCAACCATCTTGCACATCATCTCGGCGCCGCCATAGAGCGTATCGAGCGATTTCGGCCAGCTCGTCGGCATGCGCCATTTGATTTCCGGCATCGACTGCGCGATCGCGGGCGCCGCGAGCGTGGCGGCACCCGCCGCACCAAGTCCTGTGACCTTGATGAAGTCTCTTCTCTTCATGATTTCCTGCCCTGATGGATCTGATTGTTGAGCCTTCTTGCCGAGGCTTGGGGCCAGCATGGCGCAAGGGCCAACGGAATTCCATCGTGATCGCACTGCGGCAAAGAAAAAGGGCCGGGCCGCCGCGGGGGCCGGGCTGCTCTGGCAGCCGTGATCGGTCTGCTATGACCGAAAGCGGCCTCATCCTGCATCAAGCCAACCAGGAGCAACGTCCCGACGTTCCGGCTTCAAAAGTGCCGCAAGCAACAGCGGCAAGCCAAAGAAGAAAGCCCAACCTCAGCGCCGCAAAGCCCAACTTGTAGGATGGGTAGAGCGCAGCGAAACCCATCGACAGCACCCGGCGTGAACGTGATGGGTTTCGCTGCGCTCTACCCATCCTACCCGCTGCGCCCCGGCGCGCTGCGGTTGACCCTGGAAAACCTCACCGATGCGCGCGTGCCGCCGGCGGTGTGGGTGGCGAACCAACAGCTCGAGGATCTCCTAACCCGGCGCAAGCCGAGCCTGACCGCACAAAGCGCCTCCTCACGAACCAGACTTTCCGCGATCTCTACCGCACCGCCCCATCGCGCCATTGCCGCTGCGATCCGCATGCGCGAGGCCATGAGCGAGCTAGGGCCCCAGCGCCAGCAGCAGGGCCTGTTGCTGAAGATGGGCATCCACGAGGGATCGTGCCTCGCGGTCACGCTCAACGGCCAGCAGGACTATTTTGGGCAGACCGTGAACATCGCCTCGCGCGTTCAGGGCCTGGCTGCCTCGCGCTCGATCGTCGTGAGGAACCGGTGGTGGACCACGCCAGGACCCGCGACCTGCTGGAAGCCAGCGGCCTCAACCCGACCTGCCGCAGCGTCGCGCTCGGCGGGATCGCGGAGAGAGTGTCGGTCTACGAGATACCGTGAGGCGGCGCGGCCCGGCGAAGTGCAGCCGTCAATTGCGCCTGCTACGCCTTCTTCACGAATTCCGATTTCAGGTTCATCGCGCCGATGCCGTCGATCTTGCAGGCGATGTTGTGGCCGTCGGTGGCGTCCTGGAGGCGGATGTTCCTGACCTTGGTGCCGCCCTTGACGACCGATGACGATCCCTTGACCTTGAGGTCCTTCATCACGACGACGCTGTCGCCATCAGTGAGGATGTTGCCATGGGCATCGCGCACCCCAGCCTCCTGCGGGACCGGCGCGGCCGCATCGCCCGCAGCGCTCCATTCATGGGCGCACTCCGGACAGACCCAGAGATCGCGGTCCTGATAGGCGTGCTCCGACTGGCAGTTCGGGCATTTTGTTGCGTCGTTCATGGCAGGTGTCGATCTCCGGAAAAAGCTGCGCGCTGTGTAGGCTGGAGGCGCGCAGGTTGGCAAGTAGCCGGGCTACATCTCGTCACCGAAACAGTGCGACAAAGATCACGTAGAGCCAGCCCAGGATCCCGTGGATGATCGCCCACAGGATCGAATGGTTGTTGGTGTAGGATATCGCGATGGCGAGCGCCGAGCCAAAGCCGACGCCGTATTTGGCGCCTTCGACGCGGACGCCGTAGTATCGATTGCCGTTCATGGTGATCCCTCTCGAGATTGCGCTGCATCCTTCCTACGGGCCTCGCGCCGATCTCTTGACGCAGATCAATTTTGCTCTGCGCGCGGCGCTGATGGGTGTCAGACAAAAATGTCGAAAACAATCCCATGCAAAGTAGAAACGGCCGGCCCTGGACCTCATTTCTGAAATACCGAATAACGGTTGACGCGTCGAGGCTGGAGGAACGGTGCATTCCGGGAGTTGATGTAGTCCGTAGGATGGGTAGAACGAAGCGAAACCCATCGGCGGCCTCGCCGAGGCGACGGTGATAACGATCACCCTGGGGCGGTATGATGGGTTTCGCTTCGCTCTCCCCATCCTACGATTTGAACTCGCACGATGAGGTTCGCTTCCGCGCTACCTATCGTTCTCTCTCAAAAGCGGCCCTGAGTTCGGCGAGTTGCTCGCCGGTTGCTCCCAACTCCGCGTCCGCGCGATCCGTCGGAACGTCCATATACGCAATCGGCGCATCGAACTGGCTCGCCGTGAAGTCGTATCTCTTGCCTCCGATCCGGTTGTAGAAATGGTCGCCGGCGGGCAACGGCGTCTTCAGCAGGTCACCGCCGAAGAGCTCGTGGATCAGCAGCGAAGTGACGTTGCATTGCCCCACCGCCGGATTCTCCGCCGTCCATTTGCTGGCCGTCGACAGCGACCATGCCTTGAGCAGCGCGCGCTTGATGTCATCGGGATCGAAGCTCATCGTCGCTCCCCCGGCGATCGGCGGCAGCCGAATTTCGGATTATACGATTATCGCTTTATGCCACTGTTTTGCCCGACGTGTCAAACCGCCTCGCCGGTCGGGTAAGCCCCCAGGCCATCCGCGGGTCATTGCGGTCACGGTCGCAAAAATCGGCGCGTCGGCACCGGCTGCTCCGTGATCGCAGTGTCCTGCTGAATTGCCCCGTCCCGTCAAGCTGTTGGAAGCATCGACGAGGCAACCCGCCCTCACCTCGTTTCTACTGTGCATGGGGTTGTTTTCGATTTTTTTGTTTTGGCACTCATCCTCGATCAAAGAAAAAAGCCCGGCCTCGTCGGAGGCCGGACTTTCCGATTGCGACGTGCTGGAACGATCAGCCGCGGGTGCGCGAGCGGATCATGAAGCTGTCATAGGTGTATTCGGCGACCTGCCACCACAGATATTCGTCGGAGCGGTAGGCCTGCATGGCGTCGATCGACTTCTTGAAATCGGCGTTCTTGGCCGAGATCTCCGCCCACAGCTCGTTGGTCGACTTGAGGCAGGCCTCGAGCACTTCGTTGGTGAACGGACGAAGCTGGGTGCCGCCGGCGACCAGACGCTTCAGCGCCGCCGGGTTCTGCATGTCGTAGCGCGCGGCCATCCAGCTGTTGGCATTGGCCGCCGCGTTGGAGAGGATCGCCTGGTAGTTCTTCGGAAGCGAATTCCACTTGTCCAGATTGGTGAAGGCATGGACCATCGGACCGCCTTCCCAGAAACCCGGATAATAATAGTACTTGGCGACCTTGGCGAAGCCGAGCTTCTCGTCATCGTAGGGACCGACCCACTCGGCGGCGTCGATGGTGCCCTTTTCCAGGGCCGGATAGATGTCGCCGCCGGCGAGCTGCTGCGGCACCACGCCCACCTTCTGAAGCACTTGGCCGGCGATGCCGCCGATGCGCATCTTGAGGCCGGAGAGATCGGCAACGGTCTTGATCTCCTTGCGGAACCAGCCGCCCATCTGGGTGCCGGTGTTGCCGCAGGGAAAACCGATCACGTTCGACTTCTTGAAGAACTCGTTGCCGAGCTGCTCGCCGCCGCCCTGGTACCACCAGGAGTTCTGCTGGCGCGCGTTGAGGCCGAATGGCACCGAGGCGTAAATCGCCCAGGTCGGGTCCTTGCCGACGTAGTAGTACGAGACGGTGTGGCACATCTCGACCGTGCCGTTCGAGGTCGCGTCGAGGGCCTGGAGACCCGGGACGACTTCGCCGGCGGCGAACACCTGGATCTGGAATTTGTTATCGGTCATCTCGGCGACGTACTTCGCCAGCTGCTCGCCGCCGCCATAGATGGTGTCGAGCGACTTCGGGAAGCTCGACGTCAGGCGCCACTTGATCTCGGGCGAGGATTGCGCGATCGCCGGCGAGGCCACCGCGGCGGTCACCGCCGCGCCTGCTGCCGACACTTTCAGGAAATCACGACGCTTCATCTTCAGGTCTCTCCTTGCTGGGGCGTTTCCCCTCAACTTCTCTTTGTGCCGCCGCTCATTCCGGCGACGCGTTCAGGCCGCGTCGAACCGAAGGGGCTTGACTGCCGTGGGCGTTTAACACGGACGGGGCGCTTTCGGAACGCGACAATGGCATGATGGGGGTCTACGAAAGTCGCATCTCCCCAACGGATTGGCCTCACAGCCTCAGGCTGCGGCGATGACGCCCTTGAGCTGGTCCCGGACCTGCCCCGCAATGGCGCGGTAGATCGCCGCATGGGGCCCGTCCGGCTCGCTGTCGACGACGGGTTTGCCGGCGTCCGAGGTGGCGCGAATCGCCATGTGCAAGGGGATCTCGCCCAGGAACGGTACCCCGAGCTTCTCGGCCTCGTGACGGGCGCCGCCATGGCCGAAGATGTCGGATTTGGTGCCGCAATGCGGACACTGGAAATAGCTCATGTTCTCGACGATGCCGAGCACGGGCACGTTGACCTTCTTGAACATCGCAAGCCCCCGCCTTGCGTCGATCAGGGAGAGGTCCTGCGGGGTCGAGACGATCACCGCCCCCTTCAGCGGCACGTTCTGCGCCAGCGTGAGCTGGGCATCGCCGGTGCCCGGCGGCATGTCGACGACCAGCACGTCGAGCTGGCCCCATGCGACGTCGCGCAGCATCTGCGTCACCGCCGACATCACCATCGGGCCGCGCCAGATCATCGCGGTTTCTTCCTCCACCAGGAAGCCGATCGACATGATGGCGAGGCCGAAGCGGCGGAGCGGAATCATCTTGCGCTCGCCGTCCAGCTCCGGCTTGTCCCGCAGACCGGTGAGGCGCGGCACCGAGGGGCCGTAGATGTCGGCGTCGAGCAGCCCGACCTTGAGACCGAGGTCGCGCAGGCCGAGCGCGAGGTTGAGCGCGGTGGTCGACTTGCCGACGCCGCCCTTGCCCGAGGCGACCGCGATCACCGCGGCAACGCCGGGAATTTCGGACTGCCGCGCCATCGGCGATTGGGCGCCGCCCTGTGGCGGCGGCTTGTGGGCGTGGACCGGCTGCACGCCCGGCGTGCCGCGGCTCGGCTGCGGGGGTGGCGGCGGCGCGGAGCCCGGCTTGCGCTCGGCGGTCAGCGCCACCATCACGGTGGTGACGCCGGGAATGGCGCGCACGGCGGCCTCGGCCTCGGCCCGGATGGATTCCCAGGCCCGCGCCTCGGCGGCATCGACATTGATCGAGAAGAACACCTTGCCATCCGAGGCGCTGATCGCGCTCAGCACATTGGCATTGGTGAGCGCGACCCCGCGCGGCGACTTGATCCGGGCGAGGCTGTCGAGAACCTGTTGCTGCGTCACGCTCAAAGCGCATCTCCTGAAGTTCAAGATGCCCCATTAGAGCGGAAACGCCCAAAAGGCTACTGCCTGCCGATATCGTCAGCCATCTCGGCGGGCGCGGCTCCCTGCTCGCTGGCCGCCTCGTAATTGAGCTCGATCATGACCCCGTTGGGGTCGTGGACGAAGATCTGCCAGAGCTCGCCGCCGGGCACCTGGCGGGAGTCGAATTTCATGCCTTTCGAGGCCAGCCGCTGCTTCATGCCGTCGAACCCGCGGCTGACGAAGGCGACGTGGTGGACAACGCCGGAATCCGGCTTTTGTGGCTCGGCGGTCGGAGAAATATCGACGAGGTGCACCACCGCCTTGCCCTCGCTGTACATCCAGGCGCCGGGAAAGGCGAAATCCGGCCGCGGGCCTTTTTCCAGGCCCAGCACGTCCTCGTAGAAGCGGACCGTCTCGGCCAGATGCCGGGTCCGAATGTTGAAATGATCGAGCACGCCCACGCTCACGCCGCCCATCCCTCTGCTCCTTTTTTGAAGTCCTTGTTGAAGATCCCAGATCAGCCATCCTAGCACAGGGGGGCGTCAAACGAAGCCGTTGCCCTCTGCCATCAAGGGTTTATGGTGCGCCCGTTCCCCTTCATGTGGAACCTTAGGATCCCCCGGCTGGCGTCCCTCGCCCGGCTGCAACCGTAAAACTCAAGCTACGGACACACACATGGCTAAAGTCGCTTTCCTCGGTCTCGGCGTGATGGGCTTCCCCATGGCCGGACACCTCGTGAAAAAAGGGGGCCATGAGGTCACCGTCTACAACCGCACCGCGGCCAAGGCGAAGGAATGGGCGGACAAGTTCGGCGGCAAGACCGCGGCGACCCCGAAGGCCGCCGCCGAGGGCCAGGATTTCGTGATGTGCTGCGTCGGCAACGACAACGACCTGCGCGCGGTCACGATCGGCGCTGACGGCGCATTCGCCGGCATGAAGAAGGGCGCGACCTTCGTTGACCACACCACGGCCTCCGCCGAAGTCGCGCGCGAGCTGGATGCGGCCGCGACCAAGGCCGGTTTCAAGTTCGTCGACGCTCCCGTGTCGGGCGGCCAGGCCGGCGCCGAGAACGGCGTGCTGACGGTGATGTGCGGCGGTGCGCAGGATGCCTATGCCGGCGCCGAGCCGATCATCACGGGCGCCTATGCGCGGATGTGCAAGCTGCTCGGGCCCGCCGGAAGCGGCCAGCTGACCAAGATGGTCAACCAGATCTGCATTGCCGGCCTCGTGCAGGGCCTGTCCGAGGGCATCCACTTCGCCACGAAGAGCGGCCTCGACGTCGCCGCGGTGATCGAGACCATCTCCAAGGGCGCGGCGCAGTCCTGGCAGATGGAGAACCGCTACAAGACCATGAACGACGGCAAGTACGATTTCGGCTTCGCGGTCGAATGGATGCGCAAGGACCTCTCGATCTCGCTGGCTGAAGCCCGCCGCAACGGCGCCACCCTGCCGGTGACCGCGCTGGTCGACCAGTTCTACGCCGAGATCGAGAAGATGGGCGGCAAGCGCTGGGATACGTCGAGCCTGCTTGCGCGCCTGCAACGCTGACGTCTGAGGGACCGTTCCCGCTTTGCTGACCGCGATCGCCGTCATCTTCGTCGTCGCCTATGCGGCGATCGCGCTCGAGCATCCGCTCGGGATCAACAAGAGTGCCACGGCGCTGATCGGCGCCGCATTGCTCTGGACGGTCTACGCGGTCACCACGGGCGACCATGCGCTGGTCAACCATGCGCTCAACGAGTCCGTCGCCTCCACCGCACAGATCGTGTTCTTCCTCATCGGCGCGATGACCATCGTCGAGGTCATCGACGCCCATGACGGCTTCGAGGTCATCACCGCCCGCATCAGCACCACGAGCCAGATCCGGCTGATGTGGCTGGTCGGCTTCGTGGCGTTCTTCCTCAGCGCGATCCTGGACAACCTGACGACCACCATCGTGATGGTCTCGCTGATCCAGCGGCTGATCGCCAAGCGCGAGGACCGGCTGCTGTTCGCCTCCCTCATCGTCATCGCCGCGAACGCCGGCGGAGCTTGGACCGTGATCGGCGACGTCACCACGACCATGCTGTGGATCGGCGGGCAGATCACGCCGCTGAACATCATGGGCGCGGTGTTCCTGCCCTCGCTGGTCAATCTGCTCGTCCCGCTCGCCTTCCTCAGCTTCCTGGTGAAGGGGAAGACCATCGCACCGCCGCCGAAGGAGGACGGCTTGCAGGTCATCGAGGCGTTCGAGCGCAACCTGATGTTCTATCTCGGGCTCGGCACGCTGATCGCCGTGCCCGCCTTCAAGACGGTCACGCATCTGCCGCCCTTCATGGGCGTGCTGCTCGGGCTCGGCATCGTCTGGCTGGTCGGCGAGATCGTCCACCGCGGCAAGGACGAGCATGTCCGCCATCCCCTCACGCTGGCGCATGCGCTGACGCGGATCGACATGGGCTCGATCGTGTTCTTCGTGGGCATCCTGCTCGCGGTCGCCTGCCTCGAACATGCGGGCCTGCTCACGATGCTGGCGCGATGGCTGGAAGCGACCATCGGCCGCCAGGACATCATCGTCGTCGTGCTCGGCCTGCTCAGCGCCGTCATCGACAACGTCCCACTGGTCGCAGCGACCATGGGCATGTACGACCTCGGCCACTACCCGCCAGACAGCTTCATCTGGGAGTTCATCGCCTATTGCGCCGGCACCGGCGGCTCGATCCTGATCATCGGCTCGGCTGCAGGCGTCGCCGCCATGGGGCTCGAGCGGATCGAGTTCCTCTGGTACGCCCGCCGCATCGCCGGCCCCGCGCTCGCGGGCTATCTCGCAGGCGCCGTCGTCTACGTCGCGCAGCATGCTGCGCTGCACTGAACGGCCGCGCGCGGGCTGAAAATTAACGCGCGGTTAACGTAATTCTTTAGCTCCTTAAGTCACCTCTTAAGGATTTCTTGCCACAGATAGACAATGCAGAAGGCCCGCCTCGCGCGGGCCAGGAATCGTTGTTGTTGCGATGAGTAACCCCGCTGAAAAGCCAGAGGTAGTTCAGCTTCCGGCCGAGCCGGTCAGCGCTCCGTCGGCGAGCAGCCGAAGGGCCGCGGCGCAGCGGGTGCGCGAGGCCCGCGACAAATTAACATCGACCAGCGGAACCCGGCCGGCCTTCGACGCCGAGATGCTGCGCCAATATGCGCAGACCCGGTTGTCCGCCTCCTATGTCGTGCTGCTGTTGGTGGTTGCCACCGGTGTGTTGTTCGGGCTGTGGATGCAGCCGATCCCGGCCGCGGCCTGGACCTGCGGCATGATCTGCATTCACGCCGCGATGATCCGCAGCTGCCGGCGCTTTCTGGCGGAGCCCTCCTCGCCGACGTCAACGCGCGCCTGGCGGACACGCTTCGTCCTGCTCGACCTGCTCTACGGCCTGTGCTGGATGGCGATCCTGATCCATCCCGTGCTCGACATGGTCACGGAAACGCTGATGATGTTCCTGATGCTGCTGGTGATCGCAGTGTCGAGCATGCTCGCCGCCAATTTGCCGATCGCAGCCCTCGCCGCCACCGCGCCGGTCGCGGTCGCGATGGCCTTGAGCTTCGTGATGACCGGCTCGCTGGACAATTACATCCTGGCGGCGCTCGCGCTCGCGGCCGAAGGCTATTTCGTGCTGCTGGCGCACCGCCTGCATTCCTCGACCTTCGCAACCCTCGAGGCGCGCGCCGAGAAGGACGCGCTGATCGGCGAGCTGGAACAGGCGAAAGCAATCTCGGACGAGGCGCGTCACCGCGCCGAATCCGCCAATGTCGCCAAGTCGCGCTTCCTCGCGCAGATGAGCCACGAGCTGCGCACGCCGCTGAATGCGATCCTCGGCTTCTCCGAGGTGATGAAGAGCGAAATTTTCGGCGCGCATGCGGTGAGCGTGTACAAGGAATATTCCGCCGACATCCATAATTCCGGCGTGCACCTGCTCAACCTCATCAACGAGATCCTCGACCTGTCGCGGATCGAGGCGGGCCGCTACGAGCTGAACGAGGAAGCGGTGTCGCTGGTCGGCATCGTCGCCGACTGCCATCATCTGATGAAGCTGCGCGCGTCCAGCCGCGGCATCACGATCCACGAAGTGTTCGAGCAGGCGATGCCGCGGCTGTGGGCCGACGAGCGCGCGGTCCGCCAGGTCGTGCTCAATCTGCTCTCCAACTCGATCAAGTTCACCCCGCAAGGCGGCGAGATCTGGCTCAAGGCCGGCTGGACCGCCTCGGGCGGACAATATCTCTCGGTGAAGGATTCCGGCTCCGGCATTCCCGAGAACGAGATTCCCGTCGTGCTCGCCTCGTTCGGTCAGGGTTCCAACTCGATCAAGTCGGCCGAACAGGGCGCCGGGCTCGGCCTGCCGATCGCGAAAAATCTGATCGACCTTCACGGCGGCACGTTCACGCTGAAATCGAAGCTGCGCATCGGCACCGAGGTGATCGTCACCTTCCCGCCGGAGCGCGTGATGAGCGCGCTGGCACCGATGTCGGATGAGGCTCCGCCGCTCCAGCCGGAGAGTTCCGCAATTGCAGACGAGAAGCGGCGGCCGCGTCACAAACCGATCATGAGCGCAGGCACGGGCTCCTAAACGAGATGCTTGCAGAAATGCCCGACCATCCCCCACTATGTCCGAATGAGCAAAGAAACGCCGTGCGTCGCCGTCTGCATGATCGATCCCAAGACCAAGCTGTGCTTCGGCTGCGGCCGCACCTTGCCGGAGATCGCACGCTGGCACGCCATGGAGAGCGCGGAGCGGCTCGCGGTCATGGCGCTGCTGCCGACGCGGATGACGGACGCCGGGCTGACGCCGATCGCGGGAACGCCGAAGCGCGCCTGATCGCCTCGCGTGCCCTCGGAGGCGCGCCATGATGCGCTTCCTGCTTGTCCTAGTCATGCTCGCCGGCACGGCCGGCGCCGTCGTCGCCTATGGCGATCCCAGCAAGATCGCCCGCGCCAGCAACAAGGTCTCGCATATTTTCCGCGCGCAGACCGCCTCCCCGCCGCCTGCCGTACAGATCCAGCGCGGCCAGGGCGGCGAATTCGCGCTGCGCGCCAAGATCAACGGCGTCGCCGCTCCGATGGTGATCGACACCGGCGCGACCTCGGTGGTGCTGACCTGGGAAACAGCAAAAGCGATCGGACTGCCGCTCGAGATGCTCGAATATGACGTCGATCTCGAAACCGCGGGCGGCCACACCAAGGCGGCCCGGCTCACGCTCGACCGCCTCGCCGTCGGCCACCTCGTCGAGAAATCGGTGCCGGCCCTCGTCGTGCAGCGCGGGCAGATGAAGACCAACCTGCTCGGCATGAGCTTCCTCGACCGCCTGGAGAGCTGGGGCGTTCGCGCCGACACGCTGATGCTCACCGGCTATCCGGAGCTGCAGAGCAGCCATCGCCGCACGCGCACGGCGGCCGATTAGGCAGACTTACGCCGCCGCTTCCGCCGGCGCGCGCGCACCGACGCGGGCGATCGCATCGCGCAGCACATCAAGGCCGGCGCCCGGCTTCACGCCCTGCTCGGCGAGATGCCGGCGGAACGCCCGCGCGCCGGGTACGGCGTGGAACGCGCCGACGAAATGCCGGGTGATGGCGTGCAGCCGCGTGCCGCGGGCGAGCTGCTGCTCGATATAGGGCATCATCGCCTCGAACGCGTCCTGCATGGTCGCATGCGGCGGCGCCTCGCCGAAGATGTCGCGATCGACGCTGAGCAGCCGCCACGGCTCCTGATAGGCGGCACGGCCGAGCATCACGCCATCGACGTGATCGAGATGTGCCTTCGCCTCGTCGATGCCAGGGACGCCGCCATTGATGATGATGGGCATATCAGGCATCGCGCGCTTGAGGCGATAAACGCGATCATAGTCGAGCGGCGGGATGTCGCGGTTCTCCTTCGGCGACAGACCATTGAGCCAGGCTTTGCGGGCGTGCACGATCAGCGCGTCGCAGCCGGAGGCGACCACCGCGCGCGCAAGCGTATCGAGCGCGACTTCCGGATCCTGCTCGTCGATGCCGATGCGGCACTTGACGGTGACGGGAACGCCGACCGCGCGCTTCATCGCCTCGACGCATCGCGCCACCAGCTCCGGCTCCGCCATCAGGCAGGCGCCGAAGCGGCCGTCCTTCACGCGGTCGGACGGACAGCCGACATTGAGATTGATCTCGTCATAGCCGAACTCCTCGCCGATCCGCGCAGCGAGCGCGAGCTCGCGCGGATCCGACCCGCCAAGCTGCAGCGCCACCGGATGCTCGCACGCGTCGAAGCCGAGCAGCCGCTCCCGATCGCCATGAACCACGGCGCCAGTGGTCAGCATCTCCGTATAGAGCAGCGCGCGCCGGGTCAGCTGACGGTGGAACACCCGACAGTGCCGGTCGGTCCAGTCCATCATGGGTGCCACGGAAAAGCGATAACCTTTATATTTCAATGATTTATCCATCCGAGATGACGTGCCGTTTGAAGGTATTATCTGCGCCTCCTAGCGATTTGTGACATCATCCTCAAGATCGCACTTTCGAGCAACCGGCTTGAGGATCGCGCTCCTCAAGAGAGAGCAATACCGATCACAACTGCCGCAACTGGAAGAAGCTTGATCCCGCCGCGGCACGGCTCATCCAACACATCAACACATGGTGAGCAGCCGGCTCCCATTGAACAGAGCTTCAATAGGGCTGCTCGACAAAATCATGCGAGATTCAAAGGCATGGTGACGATAAGGCAGCATCTCAGGCGAGCTTATGCTGATCCCGCCAACCGAGTATGAAGGAATTCCTCGTTGGCCGCGCCTTCGCTGCTGGCCAATCCAGTCGCATGGGGAAAGTGCCCGGCGATACGCTCGAGATCGGTAAACACGCGGTAGCCACCCCAACCGCCTGCTCATCTTTGAGAGCTCGCGCGTCTTGAGGAAGAGGCCTAGGCCCGATACTCCCGCGGCTGCTCTTCCTCGCCATGCTGCCGAAGGAGGTCGAGCAGGCGCCTCCGCATGATCATGCCGGGACGGTCGGACGGCATATGCATCTCGATCTTGCGGCCCATGTCGACGATGGCGTCGGGGTCAGTCGATTCCAGCATGTCGCGATCTTCGGCGATGATCGCGGCGTCCCAATCGATCAACTCCTGCGTCGAGCAGTCCGTCTCGCTGTCATTACGGAACAGCAACTGAACGACCTGAATCTGTCCGTCCGAGATCGGCGTCGCGCAATTGAAGATGATGTGACGGATACCGGACGGATATTCCATGTCGAGACGCCGGCAGAACGGCATGAACCATTTGTTGCGCTGATGCCGCCTGGTCGTTTGCTCTTTCGTCCCCGTGATCCTGTAGGCATTGGGCGGATTACGAACCGTGATGATGGTCTCGGCATCGAAGCCGGTTGCGTTCTCGGTGATCTCGTACTTCTCAGGCTTTGGCTGATTGATGTCGCCAAAGGTACCCTTGTGGACAAAGGCAAAGTGGGCATTGTCGAAGGAGTTTTCCATCAGCCGCAGCGCGGCCGTGTTCCATTTGTCGTAGAACTGGTTGATGCGGCGATAGCCCGGCATACCATCCTCTGGAATTTCGGGGATGTCGGCCAAGGGCACGTCGAGCGCGACCCAGACGTAGCCGTAGCGAGCCTTGGCACGGAAGGAGCGCGCCTTGGCATCGGGAACAGGCTGCTCGAACGGGAACTGCGGGATCATCACCAGCTTGCCATCGCGGTCATATTCCCAGCCATGATAGCCGCAGACGATGTTGCCGTTGTTGCACCAGCCCTTCGACAGCTTCGCCGTGCGGTGGCAGCAACGATCTTCCAACGCTGCAGGCTCGCCATTGGCATCGAGGAACAGAACGATCGGCTCGCCGAGCAGCGTGAACGGCTTTGGACCATCCTTGAGATGATCGAGCGGCATCAGCGCGTACCAGAACCGGCGCAGCACGGGCTGTTTCGTGCTCAACATGATGATCCTCCGCGATCAGGCGGCCAGGCGCGTGACCACGCGCGCGGCATCAGATTTGAGCTTTTGCAGGTCGAGGCCAGGAATGGCGCCGTCCGCGACGACAATGCGGCCGCCGACCAGGAGATAGCGGAGCTTCGCAGAGCCGCCGCAAGTCACCGGCGCAATCAGAGGATCGTGCATGCCGAAATGCCTGACGTCATCGAGCTTGAAGATGGCAATGTCCGCTTGCTGCCCCGGCGCCAGCGTGCCGACGTGAGGCATGCCGAGCACGCGCGCGCCGCCCGCGGTCGCCCAGTGCACGACGTCCTCGGCCGTCACAGCACCAGCCCCCTTTACGGCGCGATGAGTGTGCCAGGCGCTGTGCATTTCGCAGAGCATGTCGGCTGCCTCGTTGGAGGCTGCCCCGTCCACGCCGAGCGAGACCGCGCCACCGAGGCGCGCCATCGCATCGGCCGGCGCGACGCCAGAGCCGAGCCGGCAGTTGGATTGCGGGCAATGCGCCATGCCGGTGCCGGTGCTCGCGAGAATTCGCACCTCGTCGTCGTCGAGGTGCACAAGATGCGCAAACCACACGTCTTCACCGAGCCAGCCGTGATCGGCGAGCCAATGCACAGGACGCTTGCCGTGCACCGACAGGCAGAAATCGACATAGTCGGAGGTTTCTGACAGATGGCTATGCAACCGCACACCCATACGGCGGGCCGCGGCAATGACCTCGCGCAGCTCGCCCGGATCGAGCGACCAGGTCGGCGTGGTTGGCGCCAGCGCAACCCGCGACAGGCCACTTGGTGAGGCGTCGTGGAAGCGCTGCGCACAGGCCTCGACCGACTGCAACATTCGATCGAGCGTTTCGACGGGCATCGCCGCAAACCTGTCGGTATCGACATGGCGCGCCGTGGTGCCGCCACCGCGGCAAAACACCAGGCGGATGCCGAGGCTGCGCGCCACCTCGAAGATCACCTGCGCAGGATCGAAGCCGAACGCGTCGCTGAAGAGGTAGTGATGGTCGGCGACCGTCGTCGTACCCGAAAGCAGCAGCTCTGCGAGCCCGATCCGGGCTGCAACGGCAAGCGCCTCCTCGTCGAATTTCGACCAGAACCTGTAAGGCACGGCGCGCAGCCAGCCGGCCAGCGGCAGGTCGATGCCGGATCGCACGCCCTTCAACACACTCTGGAACAGGTGATGATGGGTCGAGACCAAGCCGGGATAGATCACCCCGCCTTGGGCATCGAGGCGCTGCTCGCCCGGCTGCGGCTCCAGCGCGCCGATCTCGACGATGACGCCATCGCGAATGCGAATCTGGCCGGCGGTGCGCATGGCGGCGCCCGGCAGGCCCGTGAAGATGCCAGCGGCATTGTCGATCAACATCGCGGTCATGCTTCGGCCCTGGTCTCGCTGTCGTGCCAATCCGACAAAGCCCACTGCGACAACGCAACCATGGCCGCGAACAACAGGACCCCGGTCAACGTGATCAGGAACAACGCCGCGAACATGCGAGGAATGTCCAGCGTAAATCCCGCATCGAGAATTTCATAGGCAAGTCCTGAGGAGCGACCGCCGGTGCCCGCAACGAACTCCGCGACCACCGCGCCGATCAAGGCCAGTCCGCTCGAGATCCGCAAGCCGCCGAAGAAATAGGGCAGCGCCCCCGGAATGCGCAGCTTCACCAGCGTCTTGAAGCGACTGGCACGATTCATCCGGAAGAAGTTCGCAAGTCCCGGGTCGACGCTGCGCAAGCCAAGGGTCGTGTTTGAGATGATGGGAAACAGCGCCACCAAGGTTGCGCAGATGGTCAGCGACAGCTGCGTGTCCTTGATCAGGATGATGATGAGAGGCGCAATCGCGACGACGGGCGTCACCTGGAGAAGCACCGCATAGGGAAACAGGCTGACCTCGATCGCCCGGCTCTGCACGAACAAGAACGCGATCAGCGTGCCCAGAATGACGGCTGCGACGAAGGCCTGCAAGGTGACCCGCAAGGTCACGAGGAGTGCGCGCAAGAGCGAGGGCCCATTGTGCAGGAGGCTCGCGAAGATGTCCGTCGGCTTTGGAAACAGGTAGACGGGAACGGACGCCAGCCGAAAGCCGATCTCCCACACCGCGAACAGGACGATGCCGACCGCAACCGGGGCGGCAATCCGCACAAAGGCTTCAGATTCGAACAGCGGCTTCATGATTCGCCTCCACCGGCTGATTGCAGCGATGCTTCGGCAAGCCAGGTCGACAATTCGCGGCAATAGGCGGCAAATTTCGGGCTGTCGCGGAAACCCTGGTCGCGCGGCTGCGGCTGGTCGATGGTCATGACGCGAAAGATGCGACCGGGGTTCGCGGCCATGACGATGATCCGGGTCGAGAGAAACACGGCCTCGTAGATCGAATGCGTCACGAAGACCGTGGTCAGCTTGCGTTCCCACGACAGGTTGACGAGGTCATCGTCCAGTTTGTTGCGCGTGAACTCGTCGAGGGCCCCGAACGGTTCGTCCATCAGCAGAAGATTGGGATTGGTGACCAGGGCGCGCGCGATGGAGACGCGCATCTTCATGCCGCCGGACAGCTGCCGCGGGAAGTGCCGGTTGAACTTCGAGAGACCGACGCGCGCGATGGCGTCGGCGACCTTCGGATCCGCCGTGGCCCGCGGCATGTTGCCGAACTCCAGCGGCAAGCGAACGTTGGCCTCGACCCGGGCCCAGGGCATCAGGGTTGGCTCCTGGAACACGAAAGCGAGCCGCCTGCCCTCCTGCCCTACCTGCGCGAAGTCTCCGCGCCACCACAGCAACCGTCCGTTGGACGGTTCGATGAGGCTGGCGATCAGCTTGAGCAGCGTGCTCTTGCCGCAGCCGGACGGACCAATCAGGGTCAGGAATTCACCGTCGGTGATGGACAGATCGATCGGCGCCAATCCCCGTGCGCCGTTGGCAAATACCTTCTCGGCCGACAGAACCTCGACGGCCGGCGGCCGCTCATCAGCTGTCGTCATCTGCCTTGCCCTCTCGTCGAACGGCTCAACGGGCAACAGCACCGTCATGTCAGCATCCTTTATTTCAGCCCGATCTTCAGATTCTTGACGAAACGGTCGTCGAACGATTTCCGCCAGTCCACCTTGGAGTCGAGCAGGCCGCCGGCGACCAGGAAATCGTAGATTTGCCTGTATCGGTCGGCCGTGATGATGCCGACACCCAGCGTCGCGGCATCGCCGCGCTCGACGGCCTTCATGTCTTTCAATCGGTCGAGGGCAAATGCGAGCTGGCCGTCGGTCATCTTGGGATTGGCGGCCTTGATCAGCTCATTGCCGGGCGCAGGATTTTTCATGTAGTCGTACCAGCCCTCCAGCGAGGCCTTAACGAAGCGCTCCACCACACCGGGTTTTTCGGCGATCATCTTCTCGGTGGTGACGATCGTGGACCCATAGGGCGGATAGCCTCCGTCCGCGAGCAGGAAGAACTTGACTTTCTCCTGCTGCTGCTCGGCCTGATACGGCTCGGAAGATGGATAAGCCTGTTGCGCGACGGTCTTATCGGCGAAGAAAGGCTGCAGGTTGAAGGTGTAGGGGCGGATCTGGTCGTCGGTGTAGCCGTATTTGGTCCGCAGCCAGGGCCAAAACGTCGTCCGCGACGATCCGGCAATCAGAATCGGCCGCCCCTTGAGTGCGGCGAGGTCTGCCACATCGTCATGGACCATGATGCCCTGCAAGTCGAACTGGAACGAGGAAGCGACTGTGACGAGCGGCAGGTTCTGCTCGCGACCTTTGAGAACCTGGATGTCGTAGCCCATCATGAAATCGGTATCGCCCGCGAGCAGAAGCTGCGAGCCGTTCACCTGGGGGCCGCCCATCTTGATCGCGACATCCAGCCCGGCTTTTTCGTACAGCCCCGTCGCCTTGGCCTGGTAGAAGCCGCCATGTTCAGCTTGTGCGAACCAGTTCGTCAGGAACGTGATCTGGTCGACGGCCTGAGCCGGCGCGAGGGATGCGACCAGTGCTGCGCCCGCCAACAGACCGGCTGCGATCATTCGGGACAGATTCTTCATGGCCATGCTGGGTGCCCTTCTGCAGCTCGCCGCCATCGGCCGGCGAACACTGCGCTGCGAGACTTTCCGAGCGTGAGGATGCATGGGCAAGCTGTCACCTCAAAGCATTTAGATTCGAGCATTCCGTTGCCTTTCTGGCAACGCCGCTTTGCTGTGCAAGCGGGTTGGCCTCACGCAGCTACAGCAGGCGTCGCGAGCGTCTTCGGCTTGCAAGCCGGAGCCCGTTAAGCCCGAGCCCGCCATGGACTTGGCCGACAGAAGCGAAGGTTCCAGGCGCGCTGTTGCGTTCGCGGCGATGCTGGTTTCGTGGGCAATCTGCCACGAAAAACGAGGCACGAGCCGCCGCGAAAACGGTGTGCTCCGAGTACCGGTGACCAACCGGTCACCGGTCTGGGGCCCGTCAGAACTTCACGGTCACGCCGGCATAAACCGTCTCTTCCGTACAGCTGTTGTTGCTGGAGCCCTTGAACAGACAGCTTGCGCTCCGATTGTGATCGAGGCCGAATTTATTCTGCCAATAGCGGTAGGCAACCCAGAGATCGACGAAGTGGGCGTATCGCGGTCCCCACAATGCCTTGGCGGCATCGAACGTCAGTCGAATCGGTTCGGAGTTCAATGTCACGACGGTGGGCGCGCCGACGACCGGATTCTTCTCGTAGCCTTTCGGTCCCTGCCAGGCGGCGCGGCCGCTGATCGACCAGAACTGCATGTTCTCGGGCAGGAAGCCCAGATCCATGTAGTAATTTGCCTCCACCGACCACGTCACATCGAAGCTCCGCTCGCCATCCGCGAGACAGGTCGCGCCCGCGGCGGGGTACGGAACGCCCGCACCGAATAGGCCGCATTGGGCGAAAGCGTTGCGGCTCGAATATTCCCAATAGGCCAGCGGAGCCACGTTGAAATAGCCCTTGTACGGGAGGTCGAACGCAAACTGGAGACCAGCGACGACCGCGCGCTTGGAGTTCGCAAGGAAGCTGTTCTCGGTGTTCGCATCCATGCCGACTTCGAATGAGATGTTGTGAAGCGGGCCGATCACGAACGCCTTGGTGTTGAATATGTCGTTCCACCCGAAGGTCGAACGAAACAGGCCGTAGATTTCCGTCATTCCGGCGCAACTTGCCGGCAGGCCGGAGACGCTGCTCACGATCGCCCCGGACGCGTTCGTGAAACAAGGATTGGCGGGATCGTTGTGATCCGATTTGAACATCGAAAGCGAAAGGAAGTTGGTGCCGTACGCCCATACGTCGAAGTGCGTGAACGCGTAGACTTGCTTCGCCGTCGTCCCGTTGACGGCTCCGTTCGGCTGGACGCTGAAGAGGCCAGGGTCCGTCGCCTTCGGCATCCACGCGTAGGTCAGCCGATCGTCTATCACGAGGAAGAAGGGAAGATCAGGCGTCTTCTTTATGGATTTGACCGCGAGGTCGCCCGCGCGGGCAAGGCAGCTTGACGCTGCGGCAATCAGCGTCAGAGCGGCGGCAGTGAAGAAGCGTCGAAGATCGAACATTGAGTGTGCCCCTGATTTGACAAGCGGGTACTCGCAACCGTTCGCAACGAAGACTTATTCGTTACGGCTACAGCTCGAGCTCTTTACAAGGAGCCGCCCCCCAACGACTGCGTCCTCGCCCGAACTCAAGATGCAACAGGCAAGCTGTCGCCTAGAAGCATTTTGATTCGCGCAATGCGTTGCCTTTCGGATCACGCACGATCGATGCGCGAACAGCGCCGATGTACGACGATGTTCGCGCGCGAGCGGCGTCCGGCGTGCCGCCGATTCTTGTTGGTGGTGATCCGAAGAAGCGACAGCGCGCATGACGCGGCGCCGCCTTGCAGGCCGAAGCTAGAATCGGCCCATGTCCCGCCGCAGCTTTGCAAGAAAGCGGTTGCGCTTGTTCGTGGTGGCGACATTCATGTGATAGAGCGCGTGATAGCTCACGCGCGCCTTGCCGCCGGTGAACCACGGCAGATAGCGCTTGATGATCTTGCGCGGCGGATCGGCCATGCCGATCGCCTGCCAGCGCGGCCGACCGTAAGTCGCAATGCCAGCGATGCGTTCGATGTGCCGCAACATCGGCCTCGCGCGGGCGGGATCGGACAGGTCGAGCGCGATGCCCGGACCGAACATGCGATCAAACCAGCCCTTGAGCATCGCGGGTGGCCCAAATGACCAGGTGGGAAACTGTACCATGAGCGCGTTCGCCGCCATCAGGCGCGCGGCATAAGCCTCGTTGTTGCGCCGGTTCAGCACCGGATCGTGGTAGTCGCGGCGAAGTTCGGCGCTCAGGACGGGATCAAACCCCTCGGCGTAGAGATCGAGCAGGTCGACCGTGTGGCCGGCCCGGGCCAGCCCGGCGAGCGCTTCGCTGCGAATGGCCGCGTGAAAGCTGTCGGCGAGCGGATGGCAGTACACGTAAAGCACGTGCATCGCTCATCGCCTCTTGCTGACAAAGCTCCGCATTTTCCCAGGATTGAGCAGGCCATGCGGATCGGCCTCGTGCTTGAAGCCGAGCTGATCCGCATCGGCGCGCTTGTACCGGCTGCCGTCCTCGACGGTGAAGACATGCGGGTTGGCAATGAAGACACCGCGCTCCTCATGCAGCCGCATGATCTCGTTCAGGCGATCCGCATTGGTGTAGCGGATCACCGGCAGGCTGCTGCAGGTGACACGTCCGCCGAAGCGGATGAACTCGAGGTGCTGCAGCACCTCGTCCGGAAACAGCTCCCGCATCTCGGCAACCTTCTCCAGGACCCGATCATGCGGATAGAGACACTGCAGGTAGGTTACGGAACGATCGCTCTTCAGCACCTGGAGCGTGGTGTGGTTCCAGCAATATTCGTAGAGCGGGACCCGGCTGGGACTCTCGTCCGTCGGTATCTCGAGCGTGATCGTGCCGCGGCCGCCGAGCAGCGATTTGAAGCTATCGAGAGAGGGCTCGGCGATCATCGCCAGGAGCACGCTCTTTCCGTCGGGACAGGAGGGCTTCAGCGCCCCGAAATAGGACGGCAGCGGCCAGGTGATCGGCGAGAGCACCTTCTTCACGATCCCGTCGGCCAGGGCCGCCTCATAGCCGAATGCCGCTGCCTCGATGAAATCGTCGAAGGCCACCACGACGTCGATCCATTTCCATGCTGGCGCGAGCGGCATCTCGAGCGCCGTAATGATGCCGGTCGTGCCATAGGCGCGGTTGACCTTCTGCGCCGCATCGCCGCGCAATTCGATGATGCGCGGCTCCTCCTCGACCGTGACGACGCGCGCGGCCAGGATGTTCCCGGGATCCCGCAGGCCGCCATAGGTGATGGAGCCGATACCACCCGACCCGCCTGCGACGAAGCCGCCAATCGTCGCCATGCGCTTCGTGGACGGATGCATCCGCAGCTCCCACCCCTGCGCCTGCGCAGCCGCATCGAGCGTGTGCATCTTGGCGCCGGCACCGACGCGCATCGCGCCCGGCCTGATCCACTCGATGCTTTCGAGCCCCGAGATATCCAGCAGCACCCCGCCCACGAGCGGCACGGCCTGCCCATAATTGCCGGTACCGCCGCCGCGCACGGTGATCGGCATGCGATGGCGCGCGCAGGCGGACGCAATTCGGATCACGTCCTGCTCGTCGCGCGGCAACACGATCACATCGGCCGACTTGCCGTCAAGCTGTGCATCGAGGATGGGGCTATACCAGAAGAAGTCGCGCGAGCGCCGGCGCACGACTTTCTCTTCGGTCACCACAGGAATATCGCCGAGATCGGCCACCAGCCGGTCCAGCGCATAAGCTGCGAGATCAGTCACGGTTGGCCATCCTTCGATGCACGATGCACGAGTTCTGCTGCGATCGCTTCTGACCCGACGACGAAGCCGAAGCACTGGTTGACGTTGTAGATGGTTGCGGCCATGCAATAGTCGGGTGACGTCGTGGCCACGCAGTCCTCGAGGAGCAGGCAGTCGTAGCCGCGAAAGTTCGCGTCCTGCAGCGTGCAGAGCACGCACTGGTCGGCATTAACCCCCGCGAACATCAAGGTGTTCACGCCGAGATTGCGAAGAATGCTGTCGAGCTCGGTATCCTGGAAGCCCGACATCCGGTACTTGGCGACGTGGATGTCCGTTGGCTCGATCGGAAGCTCATCGACGATGGCCGCCGACCAGCTGCCCCGCTCCAGCACTTTCGCACCCGAGCCCGGCAGCGCGTCGCCGAGGCCGACACCGGCGCCGCTTGGATTGTACACATGCAGCAGCGACGGGCTGAGATTGAGTCGGTCGGGCCGGTTGCCCCAATTGAGCCAGATGATCGGCACGTCGCAGCCGCGCAGCAGCGGCAGCAATCGCCGCAACGGTGCGATCGGGCGCCGCGCCGGCGCGACGTCCACGCCGATATGCGCCAGCCAGCCTTTAGGGTGACAAAAGTCGTTCTGCATATCGACGATGACGAGCGCGGTGCGCGCGAGGTCGAAGGTGACGAGCTTGCCCTGGGCCTGGACCGTCGCCGGTCGCGGCGGGACCGGCTGGCGCACCAGATTGGCTCGCCCCTCGGCGACCATCCAGCAGTTCGCACGGCTCGAGCCGAGCGGTAGCAGGCCTTCGTTCACGGCGGGATCGGATGATGTGACGTCCATCGATCAGAGCCCTTGCAGGACGCGCATGTCCTCGGCGTCGAGCGCGACGGGCTCACCACTGCGGATCAGCTCGGAAAAGCCTTCGTTGGGCGTCATCACGGTGAGCGTGTAGAGCTTGCCCGGCCCCGTGTTCTCGATGACGTGCTCGGAGCCCGGGTGCAGCAGAAGCGAGTCGCCCTTCTTGATCGGCAGGGTCTTGCCGTCGCAGCGCGCGACACCGACTCCATGCAGCACGTGAAAGAATTCGTGCGCAGCGGCGTGCTCGTTGGGTGGCGTCGCCCCGCCAGGCTGAAAGATCTCGATGACGAAGATGCTGCCAATCCGGTCCGTCACCTGATCGAACAGGACGGCGAAATAGTTGGTGTCCTTCGGCGCGATGCGGAAAGCTTTCGCATGCGTGAGATCGGCGACGCTGAACGACATGGGATCAATTCCTTGGACGGTGCACTCTCGTCATGACGGATGTCGCATGACAACGCATCGCCTCAAAGCGCTTTAATTCGACAGACCTGTTGCCTTTTCGGCAACGAGCCACCATCCTGCGGAAAATTGATCGGGGCCCGAACCATGCTTCACAGCCGGCTGTTGAACTACATTGACGAGGTTGCCCGCACCGGCTCGATCCGCAAAGCGGCGGACCGTCTCAATGTCGCAGCGTCGGCAATCAGCCGACAGATTCTCGCGCTCGAAACGCAATTGGGAACGCCGATCTTCCAGCGTCTTCCGAAGAAGCTGATCCTGACCGCCGCGGGAGAGGTCTTGATCGGACATGTCCGCCAGACGCTCAAGGAGCTGACCCGCACCCAAGTCAAGATCGAGGAATTGAAGGGCCTACGACGCGGCGAAATCACACTGGCGATGATGAGCGGCCTTGCCTCCAACCTCGTCCCGAACAAGGTGAAGGAATTTCGAGCGGCCAATCCGCGCGTCAAGCTCAACCTGACGCTCTTCAATACCGGGGCGGAAATTCAGGTTGCGGTCACGAGCGGCGAGTCCGATCTTGGTATCGGGTTCGATTTCGGCAAGGACAGCAATCTGAAGGTCCTTGCGCGTGCCGTCGGCCGGCTCGGCGCGGTCATGACCCCCAATCATCCATTGGCAAAGCGAAGCAACGTCCGCCTCAGCGATTGCGTCGACTACCCGCTCGTCATCGCCGACAGCACGAGTGCGATCCGGCCTTATCTGGAGGCGGCTTTCGGACGGGTCGCGATCGACCTGCAGCCGGCGATCGAGACCAATTCGATCGAAATCATGCGACACGCCGTCATCCTGAACGATGGCATCACCTTCCTGACCCCCTTCGACGTGGAATCCGAGCGGCGAGCCGGCCGGCTGACCTACGTTCCCGCTCGCGAACTCGCGCAGGACGCGCAGGCGCTGATGCTGATCGGGCATGTCCGGGGCACCAGCGCGATCGCGAGCGTGCTTGCGGAGATGCTGAAGGCAATGATCCGCGAGGTCGCCAGCTGAACCGGAAGACAGCAGCGACGATCGTCACGGCCCGCCTGGACCGCGTTGCCAAAAGGGCAACACAAGAGACGAAATTAAGCACTTTTCATGCTTCCGCGGATGTCCAACAATGATTGGCAGGCCGCTGGGCGATGAAGCCTTGCCGGCATGTCCGCCAGTTCGAGCCAAGGCAACCGAGATGAAACTGAAGTCGCATTGGTGGTGGGACCTGTCGGCCGAGGATTTCCGTCGGCTCGATATGAGCAGGATCGTCGCCGTGCTGCCGGTCGGCGCTGTCGAGCAGCACGGGCCGCATCTGCCGGTCCGCGTCGATACGGCGATCGTCGAAGGTATCATCCAGAGCGCAGTCGCGCAGATGGCCGACGATTTTCCGGCCCTGATCCTGCCAACGATGTCGATCGGCAAGTCGAATGAGCATTCGGCTTTCCTCGGCACGCTGACGCTCTCGGCGGAAACCTTGGGGCGCGTCTGGTACGAGGTCTGCGAGAGCGTTCACCGGGCCGGGGTGCGCAAGGTTCTCTTCGTCAACTCCCATGGCGGCCAGCCGCAAGTCATGGAGATCGTCTGCCGCGAGCTCCGCGTCAGGCTGGGCATGCTGGCCGTCTCCTCGCAATGGTCGCGATTCACGGATCTGTCGGACCTTTTCAGTGCGGCCGAGCGCAAGCACGGAATCCACGCCGGAGAAATCGAGACCAGCGTGATGCGCCATCTGCATCCCGAACTCGTCGACATGGCGCTGGCAGAGAATTTCAGGGCGCTGTCCCAGACCTTGGAGACGGAATGCGAGATCCTCATGCCGGAAGGCCCGGTTGGATTCGGCTGGCAGATGCAGGACATCAACCCGAAGGGCGCCTGCGGCAACGCCGCGCTCGCGGATACCGAGCGCGGCCGTACGGCGGTCGAACGCGCGGCCAGCCGCCTGATCAAGCTGATCACGGAGGTCGAGCAGTATCCGATGTCACGGATCAGATCGGCAACGAACTAGCCGACCCCGTAGTCGGGATTTTCGACACGCCGCGCCTTTAAGCGCATGAATTCACGATGAAGCTTCCGTAGATGTCAGCAAAATCACCCCGACTGCCCGTCCTACCCCCGCAAATTGAGACCATGACGCTGAAGGACGGCACGCGGCTCGATGCCGACGTGTACCGTCCCGCAGCGCCAGGCCCCTATCCGGTTCTGCTTCAGCGCCAGGCCTATAGCCGGCGCATCGCATGCAGCATCTGCTACGCGCATCCTTCCTGGTACGCCTCCCATGGCTATATCGTCGTGGTTCAGGACGTCAGAGGACGCGGCACATCGGAAGGGACATTCCGCCCCGGCGAAACCGAGATCGAGGACGGCGCGGAGGCAGTCGAATGGGCGGCACGTCTCGATGGTGCGAACGGCGACGTCGGGATGTATGGCTTTTCGTATCAAGCTTACAACCAGCTGCTCGCCGCGGCGGGAGACTGCCCATCGCTGAAGGCCCTCGCGCCGGCGATGGGACCGTGGAATCCGGCGCATTGGGCTTACGAGAACGGCGCCCTGCAGATGAAGCACATGATCGGCTGGGGCATCCAGATCACTGCAGAGGCGGCGCGAAGGGCGGGCGTTGACGAGGCCTTCAGTGCCTTGCAAGCCGCCGGGGCCAACCTGCCGCTCAGCGGCCCGATCGCGGCGATGCCACAGCTGCTACAAAAATATCGGCACTATTCGCATGTCATGGATTGGCTCGAAACGCCCCCCGATTCTCCGTACTGGGAGAGCATTTCGCCTGCGACACACCTCGACGCCATTCGTGCCCGCCGTTTGCCGATGCTGTTCGTCGGTGGCTGGTTCGACCCTTTCCTGCCAGCCACGATTGAGTCCTTCCGGGCGGTCGCAAGCAGCTCCGATGACACCAGGCTCATCGTCGGACCCTGGATCCATTTTCCGTGGACGCGGAAAGTGGGCTCGGTCGACTTCGGGTCGGAGGCGGACCGCAATGTCGACAACGATCACATCCGCTTCTTTGACCGTATCCTCAAGGGTTCGTCGAGCCGGGCTGATAACCGACGGATCGAGTTGTTCGATATGGGGTTGAAAAAATGGCGGCAATATCAGGATCTGCCGGCAAACTCGCAGGAATTATTCCTCGGTGGCACGGCTCGAGCATCGCTGGATGCTCAGGACGGCACTCTCGGTCTTCGGCGGGGCCCGGAGGTAGATGTCGAGCACATCGTGCACGATCCCTGGCGACCCGCGCCTACTGTCGGCGGCTACTATGGCGCTCCGACGGGGCCAGTCGACCGCCGGGTCGCCGATGAACGCGGCGACGTCTTGACCTTCGCGACGGAAGCGCTTGCGGACGCCATCGAGGTGGTCGGCGAACCCGAGGTCGAACTCGAGCTGAGTTGCGACCGTCCGAGTTTCGATCTTTGCTGCATCCTTTCACTCGTCACCTCTGACGAAAGGGTTCTCCAGATCTCGAGCGGATATGCGCACTACCGCGCGGCGACGGCAGGCCGATACAAGCTGAAGCTGGCTACCACGTGCGCGACGCTCAAGAAGGGTGAGCGACTCCGCCTCTCCGTCGCGGGGGCCGATTATCCGGCCTATCCCGTCAATCCGGGAACGGGCGAAGATCCGGCGAGCACGCCAAAGACGCATGCCCTGGTGACCACAATTGCGGTCTGGCACGGTCCGTCCCGAGCATCACTGCTCTGGCTGCCCGTCGAGCCCGGCTCGGAGATCAGGCAAGGCTAGCTGCAGCCGTCGGCACGCCTGCGAAAAATCGCGGCATGAGACGTTTCGCGCGCAAACTGAAAAACTCAGCCGTGGCGGTCATCGATGTAGCGCCTGAGCGCCGAAGCGGCATTGAGCATGTGCGCCCGCATTCGGCGGGCCGCTGTCTCTCGTCGCCTTCCGCGGTCGCCTGCATAATGCTCTCATGCCCCTCTCGCGAACGACGAATGCGTTCACCCCGGCGAAGCTGAGTCCTTCGGAATGCACTGAGCCGTGAACGAACGTCGTGGGCCTGCTCGGCCAGAAACGAGTCATGTAGGCAGTCACAGCCTCCGCTCTCGGAAATTCGGGCGCCATAAGCCTGATTATGTTGGCCGCGATGAGATTTTTCTTGATCTCCCGGTGCACACGCCGCGCACACGCCACCCTCTAAGTATTTGAGAGATTTGAACTCTCGCGCCAATCCATCATGGGGAAGTTCGAGCTACCTTCAGCAAACGACGTCCGATTGGAGCTAGTTTAGTGGCGGGAGTGTCAGTCAATCCCTTATTGAACCATGCGATATAATGACTTTCCCAGGCCAAATCTGCATTCGAGTTACGGCTAAGGCCCGAAGTCAGCCCTTGGAGTGCGTCGGTCCCGTCTCAGGCTGCTCGTGTGGCAGCGAGAAATGCTTCACCCTTCGAGCCGGATTATTGTTGAAGAGCAGCCTTAGAACGTCAGGTCCCGAGTAATGCCAGCTGGATCCGCGGCGTTCTTGGCGAACCCGATCGCGGCCGGGTCGCTCATGCTTCTGAGCAATCGATCCATCCAAAGCGGCAAGTACCGCGCTGCCGATCGCCTGCTGCTGCTTGC